>CAINFV010000128.1 GCA_903848235.1 Chlamydiia bacterium
CAAAAAATGCTAAAGTCCAGATGCATAGCTACCTTTACAACGTTGCATGCAACAAAGAGGCGACTACAAAGGGTAAGTATTTCTTCGGCGTTTTCGTCAGCTCTTTGGTGAGGATTTCTATCGACTCGGGGGTTCCCCGTTCAGCGAGGGTTTCTATGGCACTGATGTACAGCTGTGCTGTAGCAGCCGCTTGTTGGGAAGTGTTTTTCTCTTCACTATGTAACAGCGTCATCCACGGAAGGGGAGTGCGCCACGGCTGATCTTTTTTCTCACGAGAGAAATCAAGGATAGAGACAAGAGCTTCTTCATCAGCTTCAAGGCCAAGCCGTACCAATGCTAATGTGGCAAACGCTCTGTTATAGGGAGCTCCAACGCGATTAGCCTCCTGCTGTAAGAGGGCAATGGTCTTTTCTGATTGCTGATTTTCTAATAGCTGAAGAAGGCATGGGTAGAGATCAATACGTCCTTCTTCGAAGATCGTTGCAGAGATCTCTTCAAAAGCGGCTTCATTCAGCTCTAAGGCTTGGACGAGCATTGACTCTTTAGCAACGAGCGACTGTTCTTTGAGAGTGTCAAAAAGCTCTTCTTCGAAGGCTCCTGTCGAAACGATATCCCAGTAGGAAAGAGAGTGGCCAACAGAAGGGCTGCCATAAAGGATTTGATCATCTGGCAGGCAGAGCAGTGCTTGTAACGCCGGCAAGCAGGTGGCGTCCCTCTGTGAGAGCAGCGACAGCGCAAGGTTTGCCTGAAATATTCGTGACTGGTTGTTCAGATTTTGAGCGTTAAACGGCTCTTCACATCCTCCAAGAGCTGCGACGGCGAATAGGTCTCCTTGCCGTGCCAGCTCTTCGATGGTGGCGTGATATCCTGTCTCTCCAAGATTGACGAGAGATAATGCAGCCTGTACACGGACGCATGGTTCAGGATGTGCGGCAAGTTTGTGCAGCTTTTCGCGTGCGCTGTCCGTATCACAGACGCGTAATGCAAATGCCTGAGCCTCCAACAGAGCAGGGGAGTGATGGTCCATCCCGACGATTAAAGAGCTCATCCCAGTGATAGAATGGCGTCCTATAGCTACTAGCGTTTCAATGATCACCTCTTCGTTAGTATCGAAGAGCAGCTGTCGGAGTCTATGAAGCGACGCGGAAGACCCTTCAATGGCAAAGAGTTCCGGCATATAGGGGAGGAAGACATCTGGAAGCTTATGGCTGAGGGCGTCGATGTGAAAAAAAGCATCGTGAGTTCTCTTAGAGGCAAGACGCCATCCTGCTTCTAGACGAATCACAGGGTAATCAGAACGCAGCGCTTCTGTTAGAATGTAGTCTGCATCTGACGTATTAAGGGAGGAAAGAGCTTGCACAGCGGCCAATTGAATGATTGGATGTTCTGCGCGGATGAGCTCTTTGCTAATGGTTCTTGAGAGCGGATGATGGCAGGATGTCGTGGCAAGAAGTGTCATGATGACGGTGTCGGCCTCTTTTGACGTCGCTAGCTTTTGGAAGAGCTGGGACGCAAGTTCTTCGAGGTGCACGCGGTAGCGCGAGCGGTCAGGAAGCGACTGCAGTTTCTCAATCGAGGCGACAGTGTCTTCAACAGTAGCGGTAGAAAAAGCTACTAGCGAGCTTTCCCCGAGAAGAATCTGATGATTTGACGATTCTGCATAAGGTGGCGTTGGCAGCTCACCAGTAAGTGACAAGTCAGAGGGCTGCGGCGGCATCTGGCAAGAGACACAGCAGATGATGCTGCCTACAAGAGTGCTGAACGCCGCCGGGATTTCTAACTTAAATACTGCCATAGATCGATACCAATATCTTCGAGCATTGAGGTGAGAGGGACTATGGGAAGTCCGATGACGTTGTAATAGCATCCTTCGATACGCTCGATGAGGATAGATCCTGCTCCTTGAATAGCATATCCACCAACCTTGTCTGACCAGACATTAAGTTTGAGGTAGGCTTCGATCTGCTGATCGGTCAGAGGCTGCATCAGCACCCGTGTCTCGTCAGAGCGCGCTTGAGTTTTTCCATTGTAGGAGAGGGCGATGCTGGTGATCACTTCATGCCAATTGCCGGCGAGGCGACGGAGCATCAGCATGGCATCTGCCCTGTCGATAGGTTTTGTCAACAGCTCTCCGTCGATAACGACAATGGTGTCCGCTGCAAGGACAGCGCGGTCTGGAAATCGTTCTGAGACAGTGTGTGCCTTTTCGGTAGAAAGCTGTTGTGCATAGGCATGGGCAGAGCCTTTCCATGGGATGGTGCGCTCGTCGAAGGTATGGGGGACTTTTTCAAAGGGGAGTGTGAAGTAGTGCAGAATCTCTAATCGTCGTGGAGATTCTGAGGCGAGAATAAGGGGGAGGTTTTTCATTTTTTCTCTGCTTGTATAACGGTCGCTATTCCATATGATAATGCAATCGGGCGGCGACATGAGAAGCCGACTCTTTTGAGAGTCATAATAAGATCTGGAAGAGAAAAATGCTCTATTGAATGATCAAGATAGTGATACGGTTTTTTATGGCGTGTGACGAGCCATCCGATGAGTGGAGCGAAGGTCTTTAGATAGAAGGCGTGGATGAGGCGCACAGGGAGGGCTTTTGGAGTTGTCAGCTCAAGGATAAAAAGCTTTCCATGGGGTTGTAACAGGCGATAGCATTCGCTGAGAACATGCTCTGTGTGGGGTATGTTTCTGACGCCATAGGCGATGGCGATAGTATCAAATGAGCCATCAGCAAAGGGTAGGCAGCACGCATCAGCAATATGGAAACAAGGGTGGATATCCTGAAGAGAGAGCCGCTCCCGTGCTTTGTCTAGCATGTTTTCTGAGAAATCAACACAGTCAATTGTGGGAAGTGGAAGCTGCTTTTTTTTCATGTCGATAACAAGCTGTTCTGTCACAGCTCCTGTACCACAGCACAGGTCGAGAACTGCTTGTGGAGTAGATTCTTGGAGGAGCTCTCGGATCAAAGCGCGAAGCCACAGGGTGTTACACCCGAATGAGAGAAGCGTGTTGGCGGTGTCGTATCGTGTGGCGATGGTGTTAAAGAGTAACTTGAGGTCGGGAACGGTTTTACTGGTGGTCATCTCTCTCTTATCCCCCTAATCCAGAAAAGTAATCAAGTCCATGAAAGTGCTTTGACATCAGTCGATACTCAATAGTTGAATAGTACCGCTGCATAAAAGTATCGCTACATTTTGTTTTCTGGACGGCTCTTTTCACAATCGTATCCGTATTTCTTTTTGCCCAACAATAGGAGTCTTCGAGGAGGCGATGAAAGTGGATGACTTCGTGAGGAGCTCTTTGGAAGGCGTCATTTCGTGTAGCAATGACGGCGAAAATGAAACTTCTTCTGGTGGCTTCATGCCACGCCCGAGCTACGTCTATCGACGAGTGTGTTGGCCAGTCATGGTGCTCTAGGCAGCTGTCACCGATGAGAAGAAATGGCGCTTCCTGTTCAAACAGTATTTTCGGGTCGCACGTGAATTGCTGGAAGATCGGGGATACCTTCCAAAAGTAGGTACATAATGCTTTTAGCAAAAGTGATGAGGTGGCGGACAGCGCCGGGACATAGACGGTAGATTGATGCAAAATTGGAGTATTGCCTTTGAAGAACAGACGGACGCTAATCACCTCTTCTGTCGCCGCGATTCCAAGGTCGGATAAAAGGATGTATGAATACCGGTTTCTGAGGAAATCGACACTACTAATCATGGCAATATCGACTTCTCCACGGCTGAGCATCCCATTAATTTCAACAGGGGCGCCCCAGACAATAGAAATGTCGTTGGGAATGATCTTCTCTTGGATAGCGTGGAAAAGAGGTAAAGCATTTGAGAAGTGGAGAGCGCCGACTTTTATCATCTCGGCCTCCAGAACTGATGCCTAACCATGTTATACCTCCAAAGAAGCGAAGTATTCGAATCCCACAAAGTGCTTTTCAGCAAGACGGTGTTCGAGTGTTGAATAATAGGTGCGCATCAAAGAGGTATCAGTATGAGCTTTTCCAGCTGCGTGATCAATGATGATATCCATATTTTCTAAAGCCCATGCATAGGAGTCATGAACTGACCGATGAAAGGCCGCTACGCCGCTAAAATTGTTCTCGAAGGACTCTTTTCGAGTGGCGATAAGAGAGTATATGAAACTTTTGGAGGTAGCCGAATGCCATGCCTGCGAGAGGTCGATCGACGTGTGTGTTGTGGTATGCATGTATTTTAGGCAGCTGTCGCCGATGATCAAAAAAGGGTCGTTTTGGTGGAACAGGTTTTTAGGGTTTCCCGAGTAGAGACGGAATTGGGGGGAAACGTTCCAAAAATATTTGCACAGTGTCTTGAGGAGGCGTACTGAAGTGTCGCTATGGCTTGGGACGTAGACTTTCCGCATGTCGAGCTGAAGCTCTTTTCCAGTATAGAAGAGACGCACGCTGATGACATTCTCTGTTGCGCCAACTCCTAGGTCTGAGAGGATGATGTAGGAAGAGCGATTGCGAGAGAATTCTGTGCTGCTCACTAAGGCGACGTCGACCTCTCCTGTCCGCAGCTTTGTGTTGATTTCTACAGGAGTTCCGTATGTCAGAGCGGCTTGATGCGGGACGATCTGATTTCGAAGTGCATAGAACAGAGGGTATGAATTACTAAAGTCTATAATTCCGACGCGTATCATAGTCCCACCACATTTTTTTGGATAACCGGGGAAGACGAAGAGACATGTCCAGAATGGACTTTCATGGGGGTGCGACCTGCGGCATAGATCGTGTTTTCTAACAGTGCTTCGGTTACCGTGATGGAGACCCCTCCCGCCATAGTTGCTACCTGTTCGCCACACGTAACAGACCCGAGGTCATTTCCACCCCAGGAGAGCATCTCCGAGGCTGTTTGCAGCCCCATGTAATTCCATAGTACTTTAATGTTAGGAACATTATCCAGCATAAGTCGAGATACCGCATAGATCCGTCTGTTGTCTTTTGTCTTCAGATTCTTTGTGAATTTTCCTAATGCGTTATTTTCTGGGTGATATTTGAGGGGGACGAAGGTGTGAATCCCTTTTGTTTGGTCTTGAAGGGTTCTTACCTTGTCGAGGTGTTCTATGATATGGCAATCATCTTCGATATGGCCAAAGAGCATAGTGACATTCGATGGAAGGCCGAGCATATGTGCTGTCCTTTGAATGTCGAGGTATTTTTGCGCTGAAATTTTCCCTGGTGCAATTTTTTTTCGAATCTCATCGTTGAGAATTTCTGCGCCTCCTCCAGGCAAGGAAGACAGCCCCCATGAAATCATTTTTTCTAGAACTTCTCGTACAGAGATGTGATGGATATGGGATAGAAAATCATATTCTACGGGTGTCAGGGCTTTGATGTGGATCGATGAATCGAGAGCTCGTATTCGTTCAAACAGCTCTTTGTAGTATTCCAGAGAGCACTCCCTCCACAAACCACCAACGATATGGACTTCAGAGATGCCTGAAGGAAGAGCTGAACGCACCTTCTCTTCGATCATTGATGGAGTAAGAAACCATGCTTTGGCCTGACCAGGCTTTGCATAAAACGAACACATTGGGCAAGAGAGTTCACAGAGGTTCGTGGGGTAAATATGAAGAGTTGAGGCATAGAAAACAGTGTCGCCGACGTGACGCCGCCGACAGAAGTCTGAGAGCTGTTGCAGCGCGGACAGGTGGGGAGTTGCGAAGAGGAAGAGTCCCTCTTCAATAGTCAACCGTTGTCTAGCAAGGATCTTTTGAGCAATGCTCAGAAGCTCTTGCGGGCAAAAAGAAAGAAGTACTTCTTCGTCAGAGGTTGGCATTGCTGTCTTCGACTCCGAGCATGTAAACTCAGGCTGGTGCCGGTTATAAAAGTTCTACAATATCAAACTTTTGTTTGTGAAGGCTATCACTATTAGGAATCATGCGAATTTTTGCAGGAATTGCCCTGACATATACTCTTGCAGCATGTGCTAGATTTTGAGCATCGAGATTGTAAAGACTTTTGTCGTGGAAACAGCAGTCTGGCAGCAGCCATGGTAAGAAGTGCGATAGTGCAGACAGAGCATGCAGCGATAAGTGTATAAAAAAACATTACGGCATTCTTCTATAAAAAAAGTTTATGACCTATGTGCACGAATAACCGAGAATGTCAAGGTACCATAGTCTATTGATCTACTCCACCGGTCATTGTGTCGATCAGCTGAGGAATCATAGAGATCCTTTCAGAAATCTCTGGATCAAAGAGGTACCTCCAAAGCCAACATCCAAAAATTCCTGGGATAAAAGAATCATTCTTGAGGCGATTCAATTGTTCGATCAATTCTTGTGGATTTATGGGTTGCATTAATTCCGCTTCACGCTGGACTTCAGCGTCTGTTATCTCACTCTTAACCTGCTCAACGCGGTATTTCCTTGGATCGATATCCCAGTACCTATGCGATGTCATCATTACGTTGATAGCATCAAACTCGCCCTTTAGCTTGATCCAAACGCTTTTTTTAATGGCAACAAAAGACACTACTCTCCATTGACGATCAAGTCTTTCAAACGCTGCTGACTCTTCACGTGAAACCACGGCATGGGGTGTTGGATTTTCCATTTCGGGCTGTCTTGCTGCTCTTTCCTGTATTCTAGAATAAAATACACATGCCATTTGCATGATCATATTTATTTTCTCGGCAATCAGAATTTGATCTTCAGGGGAGGCCAAAAGAGCATCTCTTGTAATATCATGACTTTCAAAAGAATAATGCAGATTTCTTTCGAGTATTGGAGCTATAACAGTTTTTTCAAAAAGAAGCCCTGATTCTACGTGTTTGAGCGGAGATATAATAATGCTATGTGAGATAGGGCAAATGAATCTTCGTAATCCTTGACGTATAAAAGAGTTCTCGATAAAGCGGTCAATGGTGGATGGTCGAACATTATTTCTCTCTATAAGGCGTTGTAGTCGCCACCAAGGCGAATCTAGTGGGTCCTGTCCTATTTCAGGAGCCTGAACGCTGTTTGTTTCTAGAAGATCACTACTTGAAGATGAAGGATCTGAAAGAGTGCGTGTAGGTGATTCATTTGGTGTCCATATTCTCCCAATTCTTCTCATCCCATCGACAATATGAGGAAAATACTTGGTTGTCTGCACAACTAGCTCAGCGGCATTTGAAATCCACCAAGCAGAAGAACTGTTGTTCGTCAAGGCCCTTGCAATGTCTTCTGCAAACACAACTACTCCGGATCCCGCGAGCTGTAAACACGTAGGGAACGTCGCTGTTCTATTTTCAAGCTGTACGACAAACCGAGATCCTGATTGTAAAAAATTTGCGACAAAAGAACATCTTCTTGCAATCACGGCGCAATCTTCTAGAATCCTTGAGAAATCTCTACCGGAATTGATACTCGCGACGAAATCGATAACGACTGATACAGCGGACGTGAAAATGCGGCCGATTTTTGTCACGAGGTCAACGCATTCTATCATAGTTTTGCATCTACCATCAAGAATCGTTGAAATAACATCATTTGTCTCAGCTATTACATCAACCACAGAAAAAAAATCTTTTGCAATGATCATAATATGCCTTTTAAAAAAATACCTTCACTAGGCTTTATACCCGAACTAGTTGAAGAGTCGGTTTTTGCCTTAGCCGATAACCCCATCTTCGACTCCAAAAACCAGCCCCTATAGTCAATAGTGGGCTTGTTTTTTCGGAATCGAATCTGCGGCTTTCGGCGTTGGCAAATTCCCGATTCTTCAACTTGTTTGGGTATAGCTTCCGGAATTCCGATTGAACTTCTCTTTTTTCATAATTTTTCTTACATCGGTGGATGTTGAAGCTCTCTCAATCGATTGTCGATGATTGATTGAACGTTTGTTCCGGGAACAAGATCGTTTATTTCTAAATGTTTTCGGGTCAGGGGGGACCTGTGGGATCTGTTTACCCATTCTTCGATAGCGTCACGTTCGTACATCGTGCCAACTGAAGTTAGGGTGGCTGAGGTCGGATCTATCACCGGGTGACGAATAGGCGCTCGGGTAATAGGACATACGTACTGCCGCAAAATAAGATCATCTTCAAATTCTTCAGGGATAGCCTCTCTTCTTAAGGCGTCCTGCCTGGCAATTTCTTGATCATATTCGTGTTGCTGGCGGTCTAAGTCCTCACGCATCTCTTGCTCCATGGCAGTGCGTTCTGCTTCAAGTACTCGCAATTGATTATCGATGATTTCTTGAACATCTCTTGCAGGAACGAGATCTTCCCTCTCAAGAGGTCTTTCCGAAGTGGGGGAATTGTGATGTACCGCTATCCAGGCCTCGATGGCAGTGCGCTCATACACCGTGCCCGTAGTCGGGTCCTTTACTGGATGACGAATAGGGGCATGGGTTATAGGACATATGAACTGGCCTAGAATTCCGTCACCCTCAAATTCTACAGGAATATTCTCCCCCACTAGAGGAGACCATCTGTGTTCACGGTCCCTATTTGCTCTGTGAATAAATTGATAGTGTTGACTGAAGCGTTGTACCACGACTTCATGTCGAGGAATTTCTAAAGCCGGTGATACGTCCGAACACGGAAAAATTCTTTTGAAACACTCCATTGTCAAATACCCTATTATTCCGATAGAGCCAATGGTGCAGACGATCAAAAATCCGTAAGAAAGTAATTCAACCCCCTTTTCAAGAATTGAAAACACAGGGAATGGTCCTGCAAGAGCACCTATATTTTTTCTAAAAATCAAGGAAATAGCGGCACAGCCTGCTGACACATGTGTCCAATCTACGATCATTCTAAAAAATGATTCAACTGGAGGCCCGCTATTAAATCCATCTAATTCATCATGAGTTTCAGTCCCTCTTTGAGGGTCTGTTATCGCGCCTACATTGTCTGTCATATCCAATCCTTTTTGCACGGCCTTGAACTACGTTCAAAGCCGTGTTGGGTCATGTAAAAACCGATTTTTCATCTTGTTTGTGTATGCATCAATTTACTGATCTACAGCACCTGTCCCTTGAAAGTACCGTAAACGTAGCCTGGCGACGGCAAGTCGATCTTGAAGCTGTCGATTGGCTTCATTTCCATCGTTTCTTTCGTGGAGGAGGGGCTGAGCTTCTAATTGATCAATGGGAATGCCTCC
This sequence comes from Chlamydiia bacterium, assembly GCA_903848235.1. GTDB lineage: Bacteria > Chlamydiota > Chlamydiia > Chlamydiales > FEN-1388 > CAINFV01. The sequence continues at coordinate 9,112 of CAINFV010000128.1, forward strand.
CGCATATCGAGGCTCAGAGGCAATAGTACGTACCTCAGGTTGTTCTTCAACAACGCCCCCAGCGCGTAGCTGCTCGGTGGCAACGTTGGCTGCAGTAGATTGTTCGAGAACAGGGGGTTCTTCTTCTCGAGGAGCTCCTTCAATTTCTTGACCATGTTCGTGCTGCTGGCGTTCTAAGTCCTCGCGCATCTCCTGTTCCATGGCAGTGCGTTCTGCTTCAAGTACTCGCAATTGATTATCGATGATTTCCTGAACATCTCTTGCAGGAACGAGATCTTCCCGTTCTAAATGGCTTCTGGTTAAAGGAGAAGTGTGGTGCAAATCGATCCATTCTTCGATGGCAGCTTGCTCATACATCGTTCCTGTATTTGGGTCTATTACAGGATGACGAATAGGAGCTCGAGTTATAAGACATATGAACTGACTCAGAATCGCGTCACCCTCAAATTCTTCAGGAATGGCCTCTCTTTCAGCTAAAGGCAATTCGTGTTCATGTTCTCTACGTGCTCTATGGCGTTCCTCACGAACATGGGAAACAAAAGACGCAACCATGCAAATAACTGAAGAGAGGACCTTCGATGGTAGCTGGGCCTGTCCCAAATGTTCAGCGATCCCTACGCCATAAGCTGCAGAAGAGCTATGCTTCAAATTTCGCTCACATTCGTTTTTGTCAACAGGTTTATCACCTATATGTACCAATCGAGCATCATCTCCACTTCCTTCCATCTTGTAGACAGGCCTTACAGCCTTGGCTCTCTCTTCATCACTCAAGGCCAAATATTTTTTTTCTCCGAGAGCATCCATTTCAAGTGTTAGACGCAGCGCTCTTAATGCACGCACTCCCATCAGCTCAATACAACGACCCACTTCCTTCCAGGTGTAACAATTTCGTTCTTCACACTCGGCTATTAAGGAAAAAACCGATGCAGGAACAGCAACAATATTTCCTAACAATTCCGTTGCCACGAATCCCGTCTGCACTTCAAGTGGAGCACCCAGAACAGCTGATCCAGCTGAACCAAGTGCCAGAGTATTGAGCGCAATTTTTGTAACACGATCCACTTTTTGACAATTCGTTAGATTAGGTTTTGCGGCCAGCTCACATACATTGGCTACAAGATCCACTCCATTAACAACCAGTCTTACAACTGTATCAGCTAGCATGGGCTTTTTCTCCTGCTGTTTTAAAATTTCGAAACAACAACATGTAGGTAGTGATCGTTTTTTTGAAAATAAGGTCGGTCAGTTGTATATAGACGTGCTATTTTTTCATAGCATTGTTTTTTTAGGTGTAAGCGCAACGTAATACTGGACTTTAGCATTTCATCTTTTTGTAATTTTTTGAGCTGAGAGAACACATGGTCTCGACTTCGCAAATTTTTTGGACCCATCTTCGGCGAGAAGCTTCCCACAGCTAAATGAATTTCTCAGGAAGGGTAAAAATACCCATCCCTTCGAAATTAATTACGCTGTGGTTTGCTTTTCCCTCGAATATGGTCCAAAAAATTTGCAAAGTCGAGATGGTTTGACGATAGAGGAGCTGCTTGTTGCGGGCGAAAGACAGAACATGCTATCACCATTGTTCGACTTTGTACGTGTGCCGCAGATAAGGCTGTTTAAAAGATGAAGGAGGACCCTTCGGATCGACTTCCAAGAGTTGGTTCAAACCACTCAAAGCTGCTGAGATCAAAAGTCTACGGTGGTGAGCGTTTG
>CAINFV010000129.1 GCA_903848235.1 Chlamydiia bacterium
AAAATACAGGGAGGGCGGTCAGGATGGAATATGGCTATCCTTGACGCTTACCATTTTGTGGTCCACTTTTGGTCCAGTACATCGCACGATCCCGCATGATTTCCGGTAATTTCTGATGATTTTATTTTTGGAAGATGCGTATCTTTCTCTCTGTATTGTCAGGCAGTAGTACGTGATGTTCTGAAGGGGCTTCGAACTTAAAATTCCCTGGGGCAACCTAAGTGCCGGTTCGAGTCCGGCCCCGAGCATTTTGAGAATCAGTAGCTTCTGTAATGTGCGCATCATCTCTTATTTACACAATTAATAGTCAGGCCTTGCAATGGACATTCATCCCGCAACGATTCGAACCAAACGCCTTATTCTTCGTCCTTGGCAAGAAGATGACTTAAAACCATTTGCAACTCTCAATGCTGATCCTCGCGTGAGAGAATTTTTCACATCCACAATGAGCCAAGAAGAGAGTAACTGTGCAGCTCATTTAATGATGAAGTTTATGCAGGAACGTGGTTGGGGTTTTTGGGCTGTCGAGTTACCCAACATGGCCAAATTCATTGGTATGATCGGCTTGAATATAGTAGATATTCCCGTCCTCTTTACTTCTTCTATCGAAATTGGTTGGCGACTGGCCGTCGATCATTGGGGTCGTGGTTATGCTACAGAGGGTGCCCTAGCATCACTTCAGTATGGCTTTCAAACACTCAAGTTGAAGGAAATCGTTGCTTACACTGCTCTTATCAATCAACGATCGCAACGAGTCATGGAGAAGATTGGGATGCACCGCTCACCTGCAGATGATTTCGATTTTCCGAACGTATCTGCCGACTGTAAGGTCAGACAACAGGTCCTATATCGCATCAAGCATGATGAATGGGAACAGTTTTCATTAAGCAGCGATCAGAAGCGTGGGATCAACGTGCAGTACCTTGGCTAACTTTTTGGCCACCTTGTCGCCTACAGGCCTGTGTCCGTTTTCCATTCGAGAGATGTTTTCTTGGCTGACGCCGGAGCGCCTTGATAGTTCCTTCTGAGACATGCCCTCACGATAGCGGGCTCCACGCAAAGCCAGGCCAGAGGCCTTATATTTGGCCAAGCGATCTTTGGCAAGTTCTTCCCAGGCCACTGATTCGGATTTACCGTGTTTTTCCAAAAAAGCCTGGAGCTTAGGAAAATCATCTGCTGAAATAGATGAGGAGACCATTTTTTTATTCGGCATCTCAATGACAACCTTGTACACACAGTCCTTAGTAGGGCGCGCCTTCATGCGTACCGACATAAAACACCTCAATTTCTTTATTTATCTCGCTCACAACTCTCCAACAGGCTACATAGGTAGGTCGTCCCTTGCGAAGGTGACAATGGAAGACGTTTTCTTCTAGCGGCCCATAGTTCGGCCATTCCATAACACAGGGACCCTTTCGTTGCATGTCCATGACCAGCAAGTCAATGGCGTCGATCACGGATGGCTTTCTCGAACCGCTTCGTTTTAGCTTCACATACTGCTTACCGGCCGATCGAGAAAAAATCACTGTCCAGAGTGGCATGGTCGTTCCTGATGGATATAACTTTATGATACCCTGGTTTTTTGACATATGTCAATCGCATTTGAATTTTCCGCAAATTTTACGCACTCGGGTGGAAAAAAATGGCAAAAAATAGCGCACACCAACACAACAGCTCTTGTTGTAAGTCACATAAATCATTGCGCTTGTGGCTTCTGGTGTGTGCTAGTTGGTACATGTCTACCGACTTATAATCCACAGGGGAAACTTAAGTGCCGGTTCGAGTCCGGCCCCGAGCATCCTGATACTGAGTGGGTTATGTAAGTAATTCACCACCTCCTATCCATTAAATCAACGCAGCTTAAGTCAATTCTGGGTCAGTGCGGAAAATGGAAATGTGACATATCGAGTTTGCATTCGCCAAAAAAAGGTGTGCCCGCATTGTCCGCACCATTTCCTGTCAGACGACAGGCGGCATAGGCGCAACGACCTCGATCAGGGGTGGGGCACAGAAAACTTGAAGAATTCTTTACGCTTTTCTTACACCATGTGAACGGGTACATAATTTGAGTTCAATTGCACGATCATGACAAGTTTTACAGCAAAAAAACTTGACTAAGGGGATATGATCTGTGAGAAATGAGGTATGGGACAGATGCATACGAAGAGAACATCAAAGGAAAGAGGTGTCGCAGATATCGTTCGTAGCCGGATTGTAGCTGGCGGTGAACGATTTTGGTGATTTAGTGATTTCGAAGGATTGTCCTTTACGGCAGTGGCTCAAGCTTTATCTCGTTTAGCGAAGGAAGGGGTAATACAGAGAGTTGGCAAAGGATTATACTACCGATCAAAGCAGACACTCTTTGGTCCAAATCAGCTCAACACAAGCCAGTTACGCTCTCTTCCCATTCACTAGGAGTTTGGGCAAATGTCCGCCTAGTCGGTTAGGCTTCAAGCTTGGTTTTGGAGGGCATCTTGTCCAAACGTCAGTTGCAAACCCTGCTAAACACACCGGTCGGCTTTTAGATTTTCTTGCCTCTTTGCGCTTTTCCAAGCCAATTAGAGAGTGAAATAGCTGTGTTGGAAACAATCGATCTGCTTCTCATCGCTATCTGCAACCACCGGCGCTCGCATCGCATTGACTTTTGTACCTAAATAATGGTACGCTTCAAATATAAAAGAACGGGACGTGCATCGCATGACTCAATATGTCGCTTATGAAGGTGAAGAATTTACCGTTGAGTGGTATATCGACGAGAGTGGTCGTAGTCGGGCACTTGAGTATTTTTTGGACCAGCCCCAAGATAAGCGACGCAAACTCCTCAATCTTTTTCGGCTCATTGGAGATTTCGGAAAGATTCATGATAAGACGAAATTTAGAAGTGAGGAAGATGGCGTTTATGCCTTTAAACCGCAGCCGGATCGTTATCTCTGCATTTTCTTCAAAGGCAAGAAAATCATTGTTACGAATGCCTTTGTGAAAAAGGCCCCAAAGCTTCCGCAAGCGGAAAAAGAGCGAGCATTAAAGGCTTTCCAAAGCTATGAAAGGAGAGTTAAGGAGGGATCATACTATGAAGAAGAAAGCTAAATCCACATACGCGGAGTTTATCGAAGATCCCAAGCAAAAAGCTCTCCTCGACAAAGAATATAAAGAGCTTCTCATGTCTGAACTACTCAGTGCGGCCATGAAGGAAGACCATATTTCCGTGAGAAAATTGGCTCAAGCTGCGGGTGTATCCCCAAGTATTATTCAAGGCCTGCGTTCGGGAAATAAAACAAATATTACTGTCGACACATTATCGCGAATTCTGGATGCAATCGGTTATCAAATTATTTTTATTCCAAAGGCTGGCCACGGAAGACATCTCAAGATTGTATGATGATCAAATGATCCACAGGTGTGTTTGTTGAATATCCATAAGAGGTCTGTCCGTCTACGAGAAGATTCAATGTGTTTGAAGAAGCGTGGTTCTATGGCAGGGCTAACACATGAAAATTTTTCTTTCCAATGTCCTTGGGGTCAAGGGAAGTGTTTCCTCGTGCCGGTTCGAGTCCGGCCTCGAGCATTTTGATACTGAGTGACGTATGTAGCATGTCTGTCACCTCCTATCCATTGAATCAACGCAACTTTAGCCAATTGTGGGTCAGTGCGAAAAAAATGGGAGGTGTTTGGCACGGCGTACATAGAGAAAAGAAAGCAATCAAGCGGAAATGTAACGTACAGAGTGCATTCGTCAAAAGGCGCTTCTGCAGTGTCTTCTTCGTTCCAAACCATCTTGTTCGCCTTCAGCACCGGAGCAATGCTTGAAAAAGTGCTGTGAAGATATCTGGGTTCAAGAACGTGAGCTTTCACTTCCTTCGTCACACAGCCACTTCACACTTGTGTATGGGTGGGCTTTCTACTCTTGAGATTGCTGCTGTGCTAGGCCACAAGACGTTGGCTATGGTAAAACGGTATAGTCATTGATATGCACAAGAAGGACGAAAAATGTGTGCACAAGAATAGAACGTGCACAAGAAAACACGATTTCTTGTGTATGACGTGTCTAATGTGCACAGTATTTGGGTGCTCAAGTGTTTTCTTTCTCAACATCCGGAATCCGGCCTGCGTTACCCAAAAGATCAAATAAGGGAGTATTTAGATAGAAGCTTTCTTTACCAAATTTGTGTTTGGTTAGAAGTCCAATTCTGACCAACTCTTCGAGATATTTTATGGCGGTATTTCGATGTATTTGCAGATCCTGAACTACAAAGTCAATTTTCGTATATGGATGTCGAAAGAGATTGTTTAACAAATCTTGGCTGTAAATTTTAGGCAATTCGCTACGAAGCCTGTTCTTATAATGCTGCATTAACTCTCTCATGCTCTGTATCAGGCGCACAGTCTGGTGAGAAGTTTTCTCAATCCCATCGAGAATATAGAGCACCCATTGTTCCCAGGCACCTTGATCACGAACTGCTTGTAAATGACGATAATATTCATTTTTGTTCTGATTGATATAACGAGAAAGGTACAGTATGGGTGTATCCAAAAGTCCGTGTTGCACTAAGTAGAGGATATTGATGATCCGTCCAGTTCTTCCATTTCCATCATAAAAGGGGTGGATACTCTCAAACTGGTGATGAATTATTGCCATTTTTGTAAGAGGGTCACTATCGTTAAGAGAGTCGTCATTGATATATTGTTCAAGATTATTCATTAATGTTCGGATTTCATTTTCGTCCTGGGGAGGGCTGTAAACAACCGCGCCTGTCTGATCGTTCTTGAGCACGGTTCCCGGAAGTTTACGAAAACCGGCACGACTTCCCTCTAGAGTCTGCTGGATTTCCAAGATGTGGCTCGTTACAAGCAAACCGTTTTTCTTTACCCTTTCATAACCATTTCGCAGGGCTGATGCATAGCTATACACTTCTTTAGCGGCATATGTGGCAAATTGCTTTGCAGACACATCACTTTTATATAGTTCGTCGTGAGTGGTAATGATGTTTTCGATAGCAGAGCTGTCCTTGGCCTCTTGCAGAGAAAGTGTGTTAATGAGAATGTCTTGGTTTGGAATAAGGCGGGCCACTCCTTTCAATTCAGCCAGTGCTTGGTGGGCCTTAGTGAGTTTTTTTAGTATGGGTATAGTTTCAGGGTCTATAGAAAGTGGCAATTGAGGAATTTTGTAGCTCATCATTTCGCCCCTTTTAAGATGTACAATCCTCAGCTGGACTTTAGCATTTTTTGGGCCCGATTTCGCATTCGTTCTCTCTTTAGACTTCTTGCATTTAAACTGGACTTTAGCATTTTTTGAGACCGATTTCGCATTCGTTGTCTCTCATACTTCTTGCATTTATCATAGATGGCCTGCCTAGGCCGATCTATGATAAATGCAATTGTCTGAAAGACAACGCTCTGCGAACTCGGT
>CAINFV010000130.1 GCA_903848235.1 Chlamydiia bacterium
GGAAGGTGTTGACCTTCCATCTGTCCTCAAATGCCGTCTACAGACTCTTGCCGCAAGCGGTAAGGTCGCTCACCTGTGGGTGTTTGTCGCTCCTGTTGCTGATGTAGCGACAGCTATTGCACGCGCATTTCTGTTAGATTGGCTAAAAGCATCGCCACAGGCATCTTGCCATCCTGATCTGCTGGAGCTGAAGACCAGTGGAAAGGTAGGGCTTCATTCCATTGCCAGTATTCGTCATATGCTCGGTCAGCTCGCTCTTGCTCCCCATGGGTCGACAGGGCGTGCGGTGCTCATTGACGCTGCGGATCGCATGCTCCCTCCCACTGCTAATGCTCTCTTAAAGGCTCTCGAAGAGCCGCCTCCATCTACGGTGATCATTCTCACCTCGTCATCGCCTCATCTGATTCTGCCAACCATTCTCTCAAGGGCGCAGACCATACATTTCCCCGGCGCCTTCAGCGCTGAGTCTGAAGAGATCTCTACGCTTATAGAACTTCTGTGCAGGGGCACTCCTGTTGCTTATTCGACACTGATGAAAGCATGTGAGACAATTCAGAAGGGTTTTGAAAACGAACAGTCGCTGCTGGCAAAGCAGCTGAATGAAAAGAGGCCAGAGGAGACAGGGGAGCTCTCTGCAGCTGCAAAACAAGAAATGGCATCTGAAGCAGAGGCTGGGCTTTCTCTTTGGTGTCAAAACAGGTCGAAGAAGATTCTTGAAGACCTCTACCTTGCCTTTCGCAATCGCCTCGTTCACGATGAAGGCTTATGCAGAGCGGACCCTGCCAAATGTACGCAACTGCTGTTGCAAGCTATGAATGGCGTTGACCGGGGGGCAGACCTCTCGACGATGCTCATGTGGTTTATATCACAGATAGCGGCTTGAAACAGCTATCCATTAGATAGTGTACTGTTCAGCAGCAAGGCGGGGGCGCGGATTAATCTGCCACGAGACTCCATGTTGATCTCTATCTCCAATATCCTTTCGAACGAAGTAGTTGAAGATCCGCAGAGGGATTGCAACAATACGGCTTACGTTTCTTCGGACGAGCTCTGAGGTGCGAGGGCTGTTAAAAAAGCGATATCCCCAGATTTTTCCTATGCGATGTCGAAGCCACCATGAGTGATCATATTTCTGAAGCTCAAGAGGGGAGAGCTTGGTGATGATATAATCCCGCTCAAGGACTGCGGTGCCAATCCGCCTTCCATGGGTAGGCGCTCCTACGATGGAAAGAGCCTTGGCAGATGTCAACGGCTGAAAGACTGTTATGCTGTCGCTAATCCATCGCTTGTCTTTCCATGGGTGATAGTTGGTGGTTCCTAGATGGCTGCCACCGACCTCTGGCACGAAGTCGCCATATTCAAATTGATGGTAGATTTTCCATCGTATGTGGAGGGCTTCGAAGAGCCTGCGCTGCTTCTGCCCGAACTTCATGAATTCAGCATCTTTCCAATTGTCAATAGCAGGGCCATCGCTTGAATAGCAGATAAATTGGTGTCCAGGAAGCGGTATGCGGTTGATTTTCGCGCTGAAGGCATAGGTTCCTGCTTGTGCCAGAGCTCCTCCGAGGCTATGCCCAACAAGGGCGATGTCTTGGTGGATTTTGTAGCGGGGGTCTTCCCGAAAGCGATGCCCATAGTCAATCAATATGCCTTCTGCAGCAGCAACATCTTCCCCTTCAAGGCAGGCGTCTGTGCGTGAAGTGTCTTCTAAAGGATGAAAGTCCTGAAGATATTTTTTACATAGCTCTATCGCTTCTATCATATGCTGTCGATATTCAGTTAAAAAAAGCTCTTCTTGATCAATGTCGAAAGATATGGCTTTGGAGTTCCTCCTCTTCATTTGAAGGGCAACAAGAAGGTGGCCCATCCAAAGAGGCATTGTTCTATCTTCAAAATGTGCTCGTTCATACTCAAAAGAGATCTCCGGTTGCAAAGAGCCGGGTGCTCCGTGAGGATTGAAGTCTGCAGCGATAGAATCCTGCCAGCTGTCGGCATTTCGATTGCTCGCAGTACTTCTGTAGAGCTTGATCATCGGCAAGGTCCTGCCTTCACTGCTTCGATAGCTGGTGCAGGCAGGGAGAAGAACGTAGTTGACATTCCCTTGGCCATCATTAAGGTATGCATCAGTACAGTACCAACGAGCTTCTCCTAAAGGAGATCGTGGCGCCGGTATCAAAAACCCTACGTGAAACGATGGTTGGTGCTCAGCAGTACCAGGAGTTGGTCGAAGAAGGGTTTTTTTGACGACGACATGGGAGAGGAGTTCGAAGAAGTTCTTCCAGTCTTCGGTTTGCTGAAGGTCCGGAAAGATATGAAGCAGTTCGCATAGATCACGGCATGGGTTTGGGGTGTTTGGCTTCCCCATCGTATTATATCCCATAATACTCACATGGCGAATCCGCCGGCCTGTCAGAGACTTTTTTCGCTCCCGCTCTGATGGCATGACAAAATTGACAATCGCATTGAACAGTGTGTAGGGCAAGTCTCGGACAGAGGCAGCAGGACGATCATCGATAAGGGTTGTGAGGAATGAGTCCAGATCGGCGACAGTTGGCTCTTCTGACGATGATGATACTCGAGGTATGGAGCGGAAGATACCCCGCAGCGCGCGGATAGAAAAGGGAATGCTTGCGATCAGATGAGCCATGTAGTCCGCTGCAGAGGAGAGAGAGAGAGTTGCCCAGAGAGAAGGTGTTTTTTTGGTTTCATCGAGATCGGCTTTCATCAGTTGAAGTCGATTCCACAGTCGTTCGAGAATGTATATTTCGATGTTGTTCGATCCTATGTTGCATTTTGAAACGTGATCTGGGAATAGAGGAAGCCCTTGTTCAATCATGGCATCGAAATGAATGTTATAAGATGCTTCTATCTGCGCTAAGATGCACCGTCCAAATTCATTGGCAATAAAATCCCTGTACGTTCGTACACAACGGCGATTCTGCTCTTGATAGAGTAGGAGCTCTCTTGGATTTTCAGGGACACTGTTTTCTTCAAGGCGTAGATTGAGGCTGTCGTCGAAGACAAAACGGTAGCTGCCCTGATGTTTTGTTTCCATGACGAAGAAGGTCTCGATTGTTTTAAAACATCGAGAGGCAAGCCTGGTGAAGGGATCGCGAAATGTCTGAAAGCGGATTCTTTGTGCTGGATCTAGTATAAGATTGCGAGCGGAGCTTTTGAAAATTGGATCAAGACCTCGATCGCTAGAATGAGAAAATGTGATCCCGAAAATTGAATTAAAAATAGCCCCCAGGCATGTCTGGGGGTCTTTTTTTATGTCGACGGTCGCTGATTTTTCCTTCTTTATCTGACGTGTAAAAGGATCGAGTTCTAGTACTGTGGTAACGGCTGAGTGTACCAGTCGTCGAAAGATAGAGGCTGCCTTGTGCATCGAGACCTTCCACGTTCCATCGATAGGGCTTCCCGGTTTCTGGATTCGAATGCGAAATCCCTTTCGAAAGAGGGAACGCGTTAGCGCAGGCTTATTTCTCTCAAATACAGAGGCAAAAACAGAGACTAGCTCATAGGCGTCTTTCCCTCGTGCAAACGAGGGAATTTGCATCGAGATCTCTTCTACAGCATCAGCCTGCCTGCCTTCCTGTGGAGGCAGTACATATGACCATGTCGTACCATCAAGTCGGTGTAGATGGCTTATTGGTAGATGAATGCCCATAGTCATACAGGCTTCGATTCAGCAGGTTTTTCATACCGAACTGCAAGAACGCCGTTTTCATCCCGTGTCCCTATCCCTTGCCCTTCGAAAAAGTTGATGATCTTCATCGCTGGAAGTGTGAGAAGCCCGACCTTTTTCCGAACCCATTCTGAAATACGGGGACTATTGAAAATTCGGTATCCCCAGATCGATCGAATTCGCGCAGAGAGCCAGTACGAGTGGTCAAATTCAGAGAGCTCAGTTGGAGTGATTTTTGTGATGGTATAATCTCGTTCGGGCGTGGCCAAGCCAATGCGTCTGCCGTGTGTTTGTGAAGAGACGACGGCAGGTGCATCTCCTTGTAGTGGGCGGAAGACGACAGCTGACTCGTCGAGCCAACTTTTGTCTTTTTGACGGTTGTATTCTGTGGTCCCTAAATGACTTCCACCGGCCTGAGGAACAAAATCGCCAAATTCAAATTGGTGATAGATCTTCCATTTCACATGAAGAAATTGAAATAACTCCTGATGGTGGCGGCCGAATTTCATGAACTCTGCATCTTTGCTGTTGTCGATAGCAGGGCCATCGCTGGAATAGCAAATAAACTGATGCCCAGGAAGGGGCATGCGTTTGAGATGGGTGCTGAAAAGGTAGGCTCCTGCTTGGGAGAGCGCTCCTCCGAGGCTGTGCCCTACACAGGCAACGTCCTGGTGGATTTTGTAGCGGGGGTCCTCTTTAAACTGGTGGCCATATGCAATGAGAAGCTTTTCTAGATTTTCGGTCTCTTCTTGTTCGATATACGAACACAGAGTGCTGAGGTCAGTAGTTGGATGAAATTTCTGCAGATACGTCTTACACTGTGTCGCAGCTTCACGAATATTCTCCTCGTAGCTAGAAGTGAACATCTCCTTGCATTCTCCAGTAGGACTCGAGGCTCCCTTCTCCCAGTTTTTCATGCGCAGCGCCATGAGAAGGTGCCCCATCCATACCGGGATTGTTCTTTCTGCGAAATGGTCGAATTCATATTTAAAGGAAAGCTCTGGATTCAGAGAGCCTGGAGATCCGTGAGGATTTAAATCCGCCGCTATTGAGTCATGCCAGTTTTCGGCATTCCTATTGCTGGCGGTGCTTCGATAGAGTTTGACCATCGGCAGAGGCCTGCCTTCATACGACGAGTAGCTTTGACAGGCTGGGAGCAGCACGTAGTTGACATTTCCCTGACTGTCGTCAAAGAATGATTCATTAAAATACCATCGCCGTTCTCCAGTATTTGCATTGGGAGCTGGAATCAACAGGCCTACGTGTAATTGTTGATCCTTTGAAAAAACAGGAGGGGTTGAGGAAAGTGGTGGAGAAGATGGCTGGGTAGGTGTTTCTCGAAAAATGCTTTTCTTGACGACTACATGAGATAAGAGCTCGAAGAAATTCTTCCAATCCTCTTTTTTTCGGCAGTCATCGAAGATATGAAGGAGCTCAAAGAGGTCCCTGGCACGATTTGAGACATTCGGGTTTCCCATCGTATGAAAGCCCATGATCGGTAGATGTCTGATCCGACGCCCTGTGTAGGTCTTTTTTCTCTCTGCGTCAGAGGGCATGATCATATCGACAACGGTATTAAAGAGCGTTGGTAGCAATAAGCGTACGGATTGAGGCGGCGACTGTCCTACCACTTCGGATAGAAAGTCATACAGATTGGAAACAGTTGGCAGAGCCTCGCCTCGGGGCATAGAGCGAAGGATGCCTCGAAGCACGCGGATGGATATTGGTATCTCTGCCCCAACATTGAGGAGGAATTCAGCGGCCCCTTCCTGTCCTAAAGACTCTGCTTGAGCTTGTGACGATCTTTTCTTTAGGTCATCGATTCTTGCATATATTTTTTTGAGTCCTTCGAAGACCTGTTCTACATGGCTTAGTTCAATGCTATTCGCGCCGATATTACATTTGCAGACGTGATCTGGATAGAGGGGGAGCCCCTCTTCGAGCATCTGCTGAAAATGGATGTTAAAAGAGAAGTCTATAGAAGCTAAAAAGTCGGCGCCAAATTCACTGAGCAGAAAATCTTTGTACGCACGGACGACTGCGCGGTTCTGTTCACGATACAGCTCATTCTCTGCCTTGTCTTGGGGGATATCGTCTTCTACGAGAGACAGTCGTGAGTCGTGGTCCACGATAAACCGGTATGTGCCGCGGTGCTCGTTTTCCATCACGAACCACTTTTCTACCGTTTTGAACGCTATCCTGCTTAAGGTTGAAAATGGATCGCGGAATGAGATATCACGAATCCTGCGTATTGGGTTCTGTGCTGAAGCGAGGTCAATTCTTTCAGCTAATGGGTGATGATGTTCTTCATGGGTTGAATGCGCGAAGGTGACGAAACGTTTGGCGACAGAGGTGATTTTTTCGATGACGCCTCCATTGCATTGTCGGACGTCTATTACAGCTGTCCTCCGCTTTCTAATCGTTCTGGTGAAGGGGATGTATTGTTTGAGTTTGGTCATTCCGCTGCTGAAGAGTCTGGAAGCTGCGCAGTTCACTCGATGGTAGGCGATACGCCATGTTTCAGGCTCTTCATGTTCTGATGTATGGACGCGGACTTTAAACCCCTTTTTGAATAGGTTTCTGGTCAGCATTTCTTTATTTTTTTCGAAGATGGTAATGATGGAATGGATGAGGGTATAGGCATCCCTGCCATCACTCATCGGAGACAGCTGCATGCGAATTTCCTCAAATGCATTTTCAGCCCCCCCTGTCGTGGATGGGATATACGACCATGTTGTGTCGTCTAGCCGATGGAGATGGGCTCTTGATGTCTGACTCGTCATTGTTCACCTGTAGCTGAAAATTTATATGTGCTCTGCTGAGTGATAATTCCTTCATCCAATTTGAGGAGCTCCTCTCCTTAAGGAGGGGAGCTTTCCAAAACAAGGCAAGAAATATTTTCATGAACCTCGAAGACCTAGAGGGTCCTCTCCGGAAGAGCTTGTTAAACTTTTTTTCTCTCAAAAAGCAATAGAAATTTTTGCTTTGACATACCTCTTCTTGTTCAAGAATCGGATTTCACGCTTAGA
>CAINFV010000131.1 GCA_903848235.1 Chlamydiia bacterium
CGATCTGAAGGAAGATGACGGCAACACCGAAGGACTGGGAATGCTTCAGGGCATCTTCTTTGATGCTCTCATACTTTTTCGCGTCTTTTTCTATAAGGGCCTTTTCTTCATTATATCTCTTAATTTTGCTTTCATAAGCAGCGATCTTCTCTCTGTATTGCCGCGACAAGGAGGCAGACGCTTTGGAATCCATTGTTTTAAGGACAAGCTCAAGCTCTTCCTTTTGCATTTCGTAAAGATAACCCTTAATGCTCTTTGCCTGAAAGTAGGCCCATTGATCTGATGCCTGTGTTTGGCTCAATACTGCCCGTGTCGAAAATCCGCCACCTTTAAACGTTGAGAGTGTGGCGCAAACAGCCAGAGATATTGTCAATAGTTGTGTATGAAAATATTTCCAACGTATCCCTTCTTTCCATGATTATGCCACCTGTTCCTTTTCTTCCGGGATTTCGCCATCAATACAAGTGATTCCCTGAAGAACCTGAGGGATGAGTCTATAACCCTTGATTCTTTTCCAGGTTTTCTGTGCTTCAAGGCCAAGTTTAAATACCATCGTTAAGGTTGCCAGTCTGGTGCCACAGCCTTTTGTTTTCTCGGTTCTGAGTCTTACCGTCGCGAATGTTGATTCTATGACATTCGTTGATCGAATATGTATCCAGTGCTCAGCAGGGAAGTTATAGAACGAAAAGAGAACCTCTGTGTCTTTCGTGAGACATTCGCAGGCGCCAGGGAACTTCTTACCATAGAGCGAAACAAAACTGTTGAGGGCAACAAGGGCCTGTTCCTTTGTCGGGGCAAGATAAATATCATGGATCTTTTCCTTTGCTTTTGGTTGCACGCTTTTGGGCATCTTGTCGAGGATATTGGCTGTTTTGTGAACCCAGCAGCGTTGCTGTTGTGTGTCAGGATATATTTCTCTTAACGCGGCCCAGAAGCCAAGACATCCATCTCCGATAGCGAGCTTTGGTCCTGAATCAAGTCCTCTTTGCTTCAGATCGGAAAGAAGCTCAGACCAGGAAAGCTTGCTCTCCCGGTATCCGTCGAGGACAGCAATGAGTTCCTTGGTTCCGTCTTCTTGTGCACCGATGATAACGAGCATACACTGTCTTTTGTTCTCGATGTCTTCCAGTCTCACGTTGAAGTAAATGCCGTCGGCCCAGAAGTAGACATAACGCTTCTCTGCAAGGGAGCTTTTCGACCATGCTTTATATTCGTCTTCCCATTGTCTTTTCAGACGAACTATCGTATTTGCCGACAATCCCCTTACATTTTCTCCCAGAATGGCCTTCAAGGCTTCAGCAAAATCGCCAGTAGATATTCCCTTGAGATAGAGGGTAGGAATGAGATTGTCGAGAGAAGGGACACGTCTGAGATATCGAGGAAGAATAGAACTCGTGAAGGTCTCTTTCTTTTCTCGTCTATCTCTTACCCTGGGTTGTTTGATGGCAATGGGGCCAATGCCGGTGAGAATGGAACGCTCAGGGACAAACCCGTTTCGTACCACCATTCTTCTTCCTTCGGCATCTGTTATGGCACTTAAGTTCTCTATATGTTCTGCCACTTCCTTTTCAATCGCCGCCTGGAGCAGCTTCCGTGCACCTTCACGAATAATCTCTTCAAGGAGACTCCTTGCCGAATCATCTTGTGCTTGCTTTTTCTCTTGTTTCAGTTCATTCTTTTCCATAAGACGTATCCTTCCTTTCACCCCTTTGCACGGGGGTGCGATGTGAGATTTGATGATCGATAAAGGATACGTCTTTCTTATTGCCATACACAAGATTTGATTATAACTCAAGAAAGAAAGGAGGGTATACCAAACCTATGAAGAAGAGAATTCCCCAATTCAAGAGTGAAGAGGAAGAAAGGGATTTCTGGCAAAGTCACGATTCTACGGAATATGTAGATTGGAAAAGCGCAGAAAGGCTAACGCTGGCCAATCTGAAGCCCTCGGTAAAAACAATTTCTCTGCGACTCCCGGAGTCCATGCTTGAGGAATTAAAGCTCTTGGCCAATAAGCGCGACGTGCCTTACCA
>CAINFV010000132.1 GCA_903848235.1 Chlamydiia bacterium
ACCTTGCTGCCACCAGGCAAATTTCCGGCCCTCTAAAAGCCCATGGCTATACGTAGCCTCGCTTTCCTTCTCTCCACTCTCGTACAACGTACGGCAAAGGCCATGGAGAAGCCCGTCTACATATCTGTCTTCAGAACGCGGGGCGCCAGAAAGCCAATAGAGAATCGTTCTTCCATGCAGCTTCCCATGCTGATATTCCGCTTCGTAGAGTGTCTTGCCACTCTCATCAAAAAACCGTTCCGTACCTTCTTGCACACCCCGCTCATAGCGGCATACGCGCTTCATATCTCCGGTCTCATAATATTCAACTGACGCCCCGTTCGCTCTCCCATACGCTTCGTCAAGGCCACTGTACGGCTCTAGATCTGATTCTTCAGCTATCGCTCCGGATGGGTAATAGCACAGGCGCTTCATGGGCCAATCGCGGTCAGGAGTACACATCAGCACTTCACGGATTGAGACTCCCTCCCACCTGTCGACAATCTGCACCTTCCACTCTGGGCGGAAGGGAACGGCCTGTTCAGAGAGTTCAGGGATAGGCTCTCCAAGAAGAGCAGAGAAGTCAATGGAATCATTTACTGCAGCTGCAGCTGCAGTGCGGCAACAGCAAAGAATGGCCAAACAGAGGAAGGATAACCGTCGTTTCATAGAAAACTCCAACAGAGCACACAATTGATGTAGATTAGAATACTCGACTTTTCTGTTTTTGATCTTCTTTTTCTCCTTCCCTTCCTGTAATCACCGCTTCGCATAAATTCGTTCAGGATGAAAGTATTCCTCCCTTGCGTCTATACTCCGATTCCCCAAAAAAGGGGGACCATCTTTCGCACCCCTAATGAGACTTGGGTCGAGAGGAAACAGGTGATTTTTGTTAATACCATGGAGTACACAATGAGATCTAAAGTTGCTACATTTGTAGCCGTCATGTCCTCTGCACTCTCCTTTCACCTCTGCGCCGCTGATGCACTGCAGTCGAAAGTTGAGCTCGGGCAAGGATACCGCCACGATAGCCTGAGATTTAACTTCGGAGGGATCCATAACAAACCAAATATTCTCTCTGAATTAGATTTCAAAAACATGCAAGTCTACTTAACGACCCTGAAGTCAAGTCTATCAAATGGCACCTACATCGGCGTTATAGACCTGGCCTATGGGGATATTATCCATGGGAAAGTACGCGACTCTGATTATTTTAAAAATAACAGACATGGAGAGTTTTCACGTTCATACTTAAAAGTTCGTGGAAATTACACCGTTGATGCCTCAGCTAAAATTGGCCGTATCATCCCCATGTTCTCAGGGATCACCTGTACGCCAAGCATTGGCTACGGGGCTTTCTGGCAACACATTCGCTTCAAGGATGGCCACCAAACGATTCCTCGTCATTTCAAGATCCACAACGTCAACAGCACGGTAAAGACATTGTGGTCGGCACCATTTGCTGATCTGCGATTTTCAGTCCCTCTCTCTGCTCGCTTGACCCTAGGCCTTGGATACACCTTCTTCTATCCTGTCCAATACACTGGAAAAGGACACTGGAATCTTCGCCATATGCATTTCACCCAAAAAAATAAAGCCGGGAAAAGCTACGCGAATAAAGGAGATGTCTCTCTTCGCTGGGCGTTCGCCGAACGGTTCGAGCTCGGCCTTGGCGCCAGTATCGCACAGTTTTGCGCCAAAGGGGGGAAAATACACCTTAAGCTGCCAAACTTTAAATCACATCAGCCAGCACATCGTGCAAAGAGAACCTGCGCTGACTATGTTCTCTCGCTATCCTACGCGTTCTAACAATCAACGTAACGAGCAAGACGTGGTTTCACCACGTCTTGCCTTTTTGCCTCCATTTCGAGATGCCTATATAAGATATTCATAATTTTTTCCGCCCTCAGTCTTCCGACAACTAACGAGAAAAATTAGTTCAGAATGAAAATATATAGGCCCATAATTATAATCCAGCTTCCCACAAGGTGATATTCCTTTGGGACATACCGCTGACAGTTGAAAGTTGGATAGATGCCGAAGAAAAAGTCCGCAGATTCGATCGCCAAAAACAGACCCGCTACTAGAAGTAGGGGTTGTTTTTGCCGACTCGAAGATGCGGACTTTTTCGATGGCAGGTATGCGACTTTCAATTAGAAGCGGTATAAACCCCGACGTTGCCGCTTCTTTTCAAGGAGCGACGATACAGGTTGAATATTGATAATAAATTGGAGCGTTTAATGAAGCCGAATTTTGTGAAATTCGTAACCCTTATGTCATCTATCCTTTCCTTTCATCTCTGCGCCTCAGATGAGCTGCAGTCGAAAGTTGAATTAGGGCAAGGATACCGACATGATAGTCTGAAATTTAGGATTGCAGGACCCCATAACAAGCCAAATATACTTTCAGAATTAGACTACAAAAATTTGCAAGTCTACTTATCGACGCTCAAAACAACGGTGTCAAATGGAACCTATATCGGCGTAGTGGATCTCGCCTATGGCAACATCCTTCATGGAAAATCACGTGATTCTGATTATACGAAAAACAATAGACGCGGAGAAAAGTCCCGCTCTTTTAGTAGAATTACCGGGGATTACACCATCGATGTTTCAGCAAAAATTGGCCGCATCTTCCCACTCTCATCAGGAATCTCTTTCACACCCAGCATTGGCTATGGAGCATTTTGGCAAAACCTTCGTATGAAAAATGGGCGCCAAACTATTCCCTTTCACGCCTCTTTTCCAAAAAAACACAACAGCACATATAAAACCTGCTGGTCGGCACCCTTTGTAGACTTTCGATTTTCAGTGCCTCTGTCGACACGCCTGAAGATGGATCTTGGATATGCATTCTTCTACCCAGTCCGATACAGCGGAACGGGATACTGGAGTCTTCGCCATATGCATTTATCCGATTCGAACAAGGCTTGGAAAAGCTACGGACATAAAGCTGATGTCAATCTTCGGTGGGCATTCACCGACCGAGTCGAACTCGGGCTAGGTGTCGGTCTTGCGCATTTCGCAGCCAAGGATGGAACGGCACAAAATAAAGGGCGCCACTTCAAAGTTCACACGCCGCTTGTCAGCGCACAACGTACATGCGTAGATTATCTGCTATCGCTATCCTACGCTTTCTAGCAACAACACCCGCTCATTGACAGAGCAGGCGCAACAAGCTGCGCCTGCTTTTTTTCATTTATCTCTTCGTCCATTCGTTTCCGTTGGTCATACAGCAATTGAGTGAACACAGGAAGCTCATAGCAGAGCATGACACCACGCATCGACTTACAGTCTGAGAGTTCCATGTAGGCGTCGATGACAGCACAGTGTGCTTTGTGATAGTCTGTCGACCGCGCCAGACGATGCTTTGCATCTGCTGGGGACTGTTGTTTCCTCGCTCCCCACGTCAAGGAGAGCATGAGGTATTGTTTTTCTGCCTGCACAGTCTGTAGCACAAGGTTCATCGCTGATGCCTCCGCCGCCTCTGCGCCTATCGTTGTGATATGCTCTTCAATGTGCTGCTGAAGACTCTCAAACTCCTGGATACCGGTCGACGGTCGCCCACCTTCCTGAAGCTTTTTCGCTGCAGCTTCTATCATGACTTTCAGCAAAAACTCCTCGAGACCAATAGCTCTTTCCACACTGCCCACATCAGAGAATGATATTGATGGAGGGTGGTCCTTCAGAAAATATATCGTTTCTCGCTCTCGCCTGACACGCTGTAACAGAGTTTTCAGTTTCAGAAAAGTATCGGCAACAAGCCCTTGTTCAACGTGTTTCCAACAGCGAAGGAGTGCCTCTCTCCTTCTGTGGAGCTGTCTGCTCTGTTCCTCTTTGGCAATTGCGCCTTCAATAGCCTCTCCTACCCACACCGCCATGTCAAGCGCCCCTAAAAGCGACAAGAGGCTGGCCTTCCATAGGCGAGACCATTTCAATACAAAGATCAACCAATCATCAGGAGATTTCTTTTTCATCCGTGCGAGCCGCTTCTCGGCATCCGTCAGCCATTGCCTGAACATTTTCCCAGCGATAGAAATCTCTCGACACTCCATCAGGTGAACAGAACAGTTCTCAATCGCATAGCACAAGGCCAATCGAAACTGCTCTGTCGTCTGAGCTTCCTCAAGCTGTTTTGCCGCAACGATCACATCCTCTCGTACAGCCCTCTGCTCATGTGACGAGAGGCGTAGAACCATCTCTACAAAAATGGCGAGTGCCTCTTGTATCTTTGCCCGCGCCTCTTCTGTCGAAGAGAGAGGATGAGAAACTGTTTTCATACACACCTCGTTGCAGCCCAGGATATCCTTATTCTGACAGCGCCTACCGTGCATAAGATCTTCATAGAATGCAATAAATATTTTTTAAAATCCAGTTACAACAACGTCTCGCTACCAATGGGAGGCATTTCCTTGTATGATATACTTTTTCTTGTTCGAGAATCGGTATAGTATGACACTCTCTGCTCGATCTGCGGCGCTCTTCGCCCTTCAACGCTGGTCAAAAACTGGGGATCTGGTATCAGACACTATCAGAAGACACAGCCAGACTCTTCTGCCTGCCGACCTTCGCTTTGCCTTTGATCTATCCTCAGGAACTGTGCGACAGTTCTGGACCATTGAATGGTATGCCCACCAGCTCGTTGCAAAAGCCATTCCCAACAAGCCGTCCCAAAAACTGCTTCTCTTCATGGCTCTCTACCAACGGCTGTTTCATGAAAATCTCCCTCCCCATGCCCTTATCTACGAATATGTAGAGCTGGCAAAAAAGGAGTGTAACTCAGCCTTCGCTGCATTTATCAACGCCGTCCTACGAAAAAGCCTTCTCACACCCTTGGCCCTTCCTCAAGGAAATTCCATCGACGACCTCTCGATACGGTATTCATACCCACCATCATTCATCCGCCGCCTTCTCTCACGCTTTTCTCTGGAAACTGCCATCCGCATTCTCGAAGCAGAAAATGTCAAGCTCCCCTCGTGCAGGCGTGGCGCTTGGGATGCCGAACGTCAGCAGTTCTCGTTTGACAAGCCTTTTGATGACGAGCCCTATGTCATGCAAAACCCTA
>CAINFV010000133.1 GCA_903848235.1 Chlamydiia bacterium
CGTCGACACGTCAAGGATGTCAACCATGTTGTGAGCAGAGCTATTGTGGCCGAGGCCGTCAGAATTGGCGCCAAGGAAATTGTGTTCGAAGAACTGACGAACATTCGTTCTCGAATCAAGTGCAACAAACGGATGCGATCTCGACTCCATAGATGGAGTTGGGACGAGTTGCAAAAGTTCGTTGAATACAAAGCTCAAGCAAAAGGTATGGGGATAGTCTATGTGAACCCAGCGTATACCTCTCAAAAGTGTTCGAGGTGTAGCTCTCTAAAGGGTTCGGCAAAGACATCGGGTTACGTGTCCTAGCTGTGGAAGCTATCAGCACAGCGATCGCAATGCAGCGATTAACCTACTGAAGCTTGGTGAGTCTGCTGTCTCGCCAACGGCACTTGTCAACGTGCCAATGGTAGCGGCCCTTGCAGCCAGCTACAAGCCCCTCCCTTTAGTGAGGGGTAGTTGACTGCTGACGTCTTAAAAATCTACCTCGGGCCTCCGAAATGCCCGGGCCACAATTGTGCGACAGCGCTCTGCCAGAGGTGGTAGATCCTCCTCCTTAACTGCAGATTCTACGATCTTTTTAACGATAGAATGCTTAAACGAAGCTAGCTTTCCACCTATCCCACCCTCTGCTTTTGCTGCTTTCATCTCTTTTTCCCGCGTGTGCCTGAGGAAATTTTGCACAATCGTCGATAGAGAAAGATTTTTTTGATATACAATCGAACGTGTCCGTTGTGGTTTCTCAGCAATAGCCGTACGCATCATATCGGGCATCTTTCTGACAAAACAATTCATCGAGTCACATGCGGGGACTTCAAGAAGAGGAAAAATGGAAGAGATTCCCCTGGTTAAGATAGATCGTGGAATCTTTATTTCAGGAAAATCCGCCTCCACTAAGTCACATATGGCACCTGAAAGGGCATCTTCCTTCTTCTCCAAATGACGACATTCTCCCCACTCTTGTTGGAGAGAGGAAAAAAAATCTAAAAGATGGACAACTTGAGGGTTTCGTTCTGGAGTTTGTGAAGCCTGCTCGACCATGGAAATTGCAAAGGGTATCGAATCAACGACACGTCTGAGCACTTCGGAGTCGAGAACAGGAACAATTTCTCCAAATGCGGCGTCAGGAATCGTTTGAAGAACGAGGGGTAGGGCAAAGCTACGAAGTCCAAGAGGAAAGAGAAACTTAAGCACGTCAGGTATTGCGATTACTCCAGACGCTGATAGCGGTGAAGAGTGGGTAAGAGAGCGGACACAGAGGGTTGCAAGGTCGAGTAGGTCCCCATCTTTCCTTCGTTGGATTCTGGCGCCACCCCCAACAATCCCAGCAACAAGAGAGAGGAGATTTGCTTCTAAGAATAGCTCCAGTTCTTCTCCCCCATCAATCAGTTCCTTCATCTTTCTGCCCAATTCATTAAGTTCACACGGCGGCCTTGGATTAAGAAAGATTTTTTTCAATCCGTCTGGAAGCAAGGTTTCTGGATCTGAAAAAATCTTTTTTGCTTCGGAAACGGCCAGTTTACAGCTAGCATTAAGAATGGAAAGCGATCCCTCTGAGAGACCTAGATCGGTAAGGTGACTTTTTTGGAGTAAGATATGATGGAGGAGAACATCATGAAGCAGGAAAGTTGGGATCTGAGAGATGAGTGTTCTTTCTGAAAGAGAGATGAGAAAGTCACGTCCAACACTGGATACGTCCGCCTCACCAGCCCCCTGCGGTACTAAAGCTTCACTACTTTCGGCGGTCTCCGTGGGGTCGAGAAGAGTCTCTCGAGTGGCACTACTTGGTTCAATAGAATCGTTGTCGGCAACTGAAGGAATTAATGGAGAGTATGAAACAAGTGGGCCTCGGGGCGAAAAAAGGGTTGTAACCATCATTTTAAAAAAGTCGC
This sequence comes from Chlamydiia bacterium, assembly GCA_903848235.1. GTDB lineage: Bacteria > Chlamydiota > Chlamydiia > Chlamydiales > FEN-1388 > CAINFV01. The sequence continues at coordinate 1,890 of CAINFV010000133.1, forward strand.
TCAGCCCTTCTCTCAAAGGTTCTAAAACCGGCGGGAGAGGTACCTCTTCTGGAAGTAAAGAGAGCGCAAATTTCCTAACGACCTCCATATTTCGAGAGTCTTTGAGTAAAGAAAAAATCTCCTTTGGGATCGGGCGATCTTCAAGAGCATTTTCTGCAGAGAGAAGCGCTTCGGCGCATGTTCTTTGCAAAAAATGAAGTACTGGAGCTTTTTTTATAACAGAGAGAAGCAGCCTTCCAGCTTCATTCAACACATATTTATCGTCTTTCTGTTCAAAAAAACGTGCAATTGCTGGAGGCGGAGGATTCTCATGGGTGGACTCAAGAATTTGAAAAAAATGAGGGAAAAAACTTGAAAGAGCGTCTTGAATGGGCCCATGGATCTGAACTCTTTCTTCTCTCGCTAAAAGAGCATCACTAAGAAAGAGTTCAGCTAGGTCATCCAAAACCCCAGAAAGCGTTAGAGGGGCTATAGCATCAGCAGGTCTGGCAAAAGCTTCATCTGAAGTGGATGCAGCTTTTTCATGAGGTTTTTCAAGGAGAACCTCTCCAAGGACCAATGGGGCGACCGTCGGACCAAGTAGCTGAACCAACGCTTGCGCATCTTCTCCGGAAAAAAAAGGCCCCAAAAGATCGCGAGAAGTTTTTTTTTCTTGAGGCTTTTCCTCGCTTTCTTTCTTCCGAGAAGGTGGGGCTGCTTCATGAAAGGCGACGTGAAGTGGTTGTAACAGCTGGGCAATCTTTTTTTTGGCAACACTTCGAAGCATAGAAGAAAGAAATTTGTATAAGGCCATCTCAGCATAGGAAAGGGAAGGATCTGATCGTAAGACCTCATTGATGCTTCTTTCTAAAATGGCGAGAAGCTTTTTTTCCATTGGGGCAAGCGAATGAGCCTCAACGCTCCTTCTGAGGGCATCCTGGATCTCATCAACCTGAAAAATATCTTTATTATTCATTATGCGGTCAAAAATCCTAAGGAGAAAAACGGAAAGAGCAAGGCCGGTCCCGCTCTCGTTCTCAGCAATCCTACGAACGGTTTCTCCCGTTGTTGACAGTACGTATTTTCCCTCAATATTCACAAAACATAGAGCCAGAAGATCTGGCGGAGGAGTTGAACTCCCGTTTCTATAGAACTCGCACTGCTGAGCGATAAATCTAAGAAGCAAAGGAGAGAGCTGGCAGACCATATTGTATAATTGACCCTGATTTCGCTGATCGAAATCCTTCTTCAGGGTAAGTAGAGAACTCTTCATCGTTGAAGATCCCCAATAAATCCCAATGGATACAACTTTTGACAGAACGAATGAAAATGTCCACGACGATTTCCGAGAAAACTTTCGAGGATTTTTTTGTGCCTCTGGTGCTCGGACGGGGATGTCTTCGAGAGACCTGAGGAGCCTTCTTTCGAGAGTTGTACATCTATCAAGCAAGTTCTGTTTTTTTGGATGATCCTGCCCAAGACTTCCTGCCGCCCACTGCATTTCTACGAGCTTATGCCAGCTTCTTCCGTGCCATTCAGAAGTAGGGGTAGAATCCAGATCTCGCTCCAGGGCGGTTAATTCAGTTTCCAGGGGATGCTCAGATATCGGAACACTGGCCATTGGTATTTCCTCCGAATGCGTTTTCTGTTTTAGCCCGAGTTTACAAGTTATGCACGAGCCTTTGACACAATCTTTTGGCGTTCAATGGCTTACGATTTTCGATCGCCCAAGTAGGCAATACAATCGAAAATGTAAGTCATTGGAAACCAAAATCTTGCTCCATAGGCCCATCGCTAATTTGTAAACTCGGGCTAGGGATAGACTCCTTATCTATATAAAAATTAAATATAAAAAAAAATAAAAAAATCGCGCTCTATTGCAGGGGCGGTTAAAAAATACAGTTTTTTGTTTCGGAAATGGCGTGAGATTTGACCATCAAAAACCCCTTCATAGGGTGCTAGTGGGTTTTTTTACCTTGTGCGACTTCAGCAACAAGATTTTCGTACTCTTTGTTTGAAAAATTGATTCGGACGTTGGCTTCCTCAAGAAACAAAATCGGTGTCCAAGGCTCCCGTTCTTTTATTTCCATCGTACAATGGATGATTCATCTTCTTGCGTTGGAAGCTTGGATTGATTTAGAAATTGACCTCGCAGCTGCTTATGGTTGCATCGTTGCGATGAAATTCCCCAAACCGCTAATTTCCAGGTGCAATTGGTCTTGCTCGAAACGCATCTGAAGGGTGAATAGGCAGGGGCCTATATTGTACTGAATGCAGAAAGTTTGGTTGTCCACCCATTCGCCACGAGCCATGATGGGCGGTCCTTGCAAGCTTTTACGATAGAGCCCATCTAAGCCAACCATATTCAGACGTGGTTCTGATTCGTAGACAACCTTTAGATCAAGTTGCGCTTCATCAGACTTCACGAATGCCAGGGTTGCTGTTTTCAGGAGATAGTTTGGCTCGAAGACAAAGGTCTTTCCAGAAATCTCCCGA
>CAINFV010000134.1 GCA_903848235.1 Chlamydiia bacterium
TCCGCTGTCTCGCCGCTCTCCCGATCGCTTGCCTCTCGATCGCCTCCTATGAGCATGAAAAGAGGGCATGAGCTGTGGTGAGGAAACGGAATCCTTTGACTATCCAATGTTACAATGCACTCCCTCACTCCTTCTTTGTCTCGGTGAGGAAGAAGATGAGCGTTTTTATATGAATAAAACGCATGCTGAGCAAGACACATGAGCGCATGCGCTCCCATTGAATACCCCATAAGACCAGTTCGTTTCAGGTCGAGGGAATTGTGAAATACATCTTTGTTATGATCTTGGAGCCAGTCAAAGACAAAGAGATCATTGCGAATAACAAGCGCATAGTTATCGAAGTCTCTCCCACCGAGGTATCGAGGGCGCTTCTCATCACTGGCAAGCTGATGCTGAATAGTTATGACAACATAGCCATGGGAGGCAAGCTCCTCCACAATGAATCCAAAGTCGCCCATATGCATCGAATTACCGTGATTGAAAATAACGACAGGATAAAAGGTGTCCCTGGCTAGACCTTCAATCGTTTTCAGTCGCTTGCTGTGCACTTTAACGCATAACTGTTTCCAAACTGGAATGGAACGAAATCCATCAGAAAGCCTCTCTTCAAGAGGTTTGGGATACGATTCATTCTCACCTTTTTGCATCGGGAAATACACCCATATTGGAACAAGTCTGCCATTGGCATGCTCCAACGACTTCCTAGATGGGTCAAAGAGATCACATGCAACAACACCAACCTGATAGGGGCCTGTTGGGTTTGGAAGGCTAAATAATTCTGCGTCGGCTTTTGTCATTTGGTCTGATTCTCTGATTTTTTGCATAAGCTCACTCGCCGAAACTTGGCGCTCGTCTGAGGATAATACGAAGTTATTCCAGAGAAAGGCACACATAATTGAAAAACAAATTATTTTCATATTATTCATAGACAATCCTCAAAAATGACTAACTCAAAGTCAAATTATACCATAAACGAACACAAGTGTTCAAGAACAGGCAACTGCTCATAAAGTTGAGGTAACTACCGAAAAATTGACAGAGCAATGCCTTCAGACACCAGTTAAAGACGCTCAAAAAATGTTTTCACCTCAACTTTATGAGCAGTTGCAAGAACAGTACAACCGAAAACTGTTAATGCCCGACCCTCGCAAGTGCAATCAGCTCCCTGGTGATTTCGACTAATTTCTTTGTCTGCCGTCTCGTCAGCATTACCTGTTTAGACCACTTCCCAGTTTTTGTATGTGCCGCTGCCATTCTTCGTCGGCCCTCAGTGGTTTTGGGACCCGTACTTCTACCACCATGTAACCAGCACCGTCCATTAGACATAGCAGCATGACGGCAAGGATTGTGACCATTTGTCTTAGCCCTGGCGCCGCACAGCTTAACCATGAGGTTGACCCTCCAGTTTTCTTTCACCCCCAGCACCCGCAAGTATAGTTCCCACAACAGCCTTACCGCCTCCCTCAACTGTTACGTGCTGCACAACAACTCGTTGCTCACCCCTCCGCCTATACCTCATGAGGGCATCAAGGCTTTCGTTGTATAGTCGCATCAACTTTATACCCATGTTTGCATACAGCTCAACAACTTGGGGGCTGAGGTCTTTTGAGCCATTGACAGCAAGCATCTTCATTCCTCGATCGTGCAAGGCAACCATCCTGGTCAACAACATCCCCTCTATCTCATCCTTTGGCTCAAGAGCAGCAAGCGCGTGAAAGATGTCCATTATCTTTTGCGACTTGTCCCCATTCAGGTCAATGCCACAGGCATCGACACATAACGCAAGGAGCTTAACCCCAACATCATTATTCATGATTCCTGTTGCTGTTTGCAGTTTGGAAGATTCTCCACTCATACCCGCCTGCCGTACAAGATTTGTCATACACAAGCACCCAGTATTCAAATTTTTATGCCGCAATACTACACCTCGAGAAGCCCTTGACAATCCAGTCATACAAGTAAGCAACCGGCATATCCCCTGGGGATTTAGCCTTGTCTGCTGGCCAAGCTCTGAGTTGCGGATATCGATTTTTCCACGAGCAAAATTGATTTCTACCGGCAGCATCTTGATCAAGGGCCCAAAGAATGCATTGCGACTTTTGGAGCAACTTATCCGTGTACTCGTCAATTGGTTTACCAGCGCCACCCAACGCGACAGTCCATACCAAGGAAGAAGCTTCTTGCAAACATAACACAGCATCTAGCTCGCTCTCAACTATCAGCGGGATCTTCTCACAGCAGTACCCAAAGACCATCGGTTGGTTTGCAGAACCTGAAATCTGGATGTATTTTGGTAGTGCATCATCATTTTTCTGACGTCTCACCTTCGCCTTGATACACCGGACTTTCCCGTCCACCTCATGATCATAGAAAACAATTAGACCTTGAGGAATGAAAACATGAGACTTGGGTACCTTCAACACCTCCCCATCAATAAACAAATCTCTATCGTTGTATCCAACTCCAAAAACTTCTGCAAAATTCGGTCGAAGTCCTCGCCGGACCATCTCGTGAGCCCCCCACGACCCTTGAGGATATATTCCCACCATCTGATCGACCAATTTCTCCATGAAAATAGACCAGGATTGTGAGGGGATCGTGTCATTCATGACCCGCAGTATTTTTTGACTGGAATGAGCTCGTCCCCACATAACGCCTTGGCAAAAATCGCGCCCCCCAGCCCCATGTCCTAAGAATTGACGTGCCATTCTGTCAGCGTTCCACCACGTGCCACAACGCCTACAATACGCGTTCCCGTCTGGGAATATGACTAGCCTATCATCTCCCTCTGGATCGGCACATTTTGGGCAGTTAGAATGGTATTCATCGCCATATCGACTTTTTGTCGCATGGTACCCAAGCCTTTCCAAAATGGATATGACATCAAGCTCATTCATACGTCAGCACCCTTGGGTCCACGGGATACCCATCAACTCGTTTGTTCAATAGAGGATGCATAAAACGCTTCTTCTGCCCGCGTCCATTCTCTGGTTCCCCCAACAATCCCTCCTCTTTTAATGCCCTCATCACTTCAGACAAAGAATATCCAAGCGCCGCCAGATATTTTTTCAACTGGTCACCAAGCAAGACAAACTCGACAGTTTCCTTTGAATACTCCTCTTTTGTACCTACCTGCATCCGTTCACCCAAAATCGCTATGCCAACAACATCACGACAAAAGGGATTGATTGCCGAGTGAATTTTGCTGCTGTTGTCAACGATGTATTTACGTATTGATTCCACCATTTTTATATTTTCTGAACCTGCCTTATAACGACCTATTCTTTTGTCAAAAAAATCTCGCAATATAGGAACGGGGTCCATCGGAAGAACCCCAGCCTTGTACGCAAGAGATCCCGCAAAGACAATCAAAAAAAATCTAGACGTCACTCTATCAGTCGTTCCATTCACGTGGTCCACAAGCGTTCGGCATTTTCTCCACTCTTCACGAATGGCATGTACGTTGGAAACAACATGTTGGATATAGGGGACTATCGCTGTCCCATGATGATCTTTAACGGCTTCAGATAATGTGCCACAGATTGACGCGGGTACAGGATTCCCAAACTCCACATCAACCAACCTGTTCCTGACCCCCTCTGGAAGCTTGGAACATAAATCTTCGATAGAAGACTCTCCGCAAGAAAGGCCAAGCACATTCCACGACTTTGGCAGACGCCGATCTCCTTGGCGATTTGCCCTCTGTCGTCCACGACCGTTTGCAATGAGGTACACGCTCTCGGGTATTTCATGAGGATCTATTTGATGAATTTCGTCGAGTGGCAACAAGAGATCGTTGTATGCCTCAGAAACCGCCTCCAATCCATTCGAGGTAGCACGCCACGTAGTGATGTACCCCTCTGAACCAATGACGCTAGCCGCAACCCTTAGCGCTGTCGTCTTTCCAGTTCCTGATGCACCATGAAGGTGAAAGCCACCACCTGGAACTTTTAACACACGCAAGAGCGGGGCGGCAAACGCACTGCACATAGAGAATAACAAAGAAGGATACTCAAATGTTGGCATAGCAATCTGTTGTTGCCACGACTCGAGCGTTCCTTTGCTCGAAAAAATTCCAGCCTGAATTGGACCCGTGTAATGAATGTCCTGTTGGCCTGAATTGGAAATCACCATAGTTGGCAGGACAAACACCTGGTCCGAGAGCCACCCGCCGCGAAAAACAGAAAACAAAATTTTTCTTGGAGTGGATTTTGTGATATACCCCACCAACAGAGATTTTACCGAACGATCAAGGGCAAAAAAATATCCTTCACTTGCCAGGAGGGAGAGAGCTTCGGTGTTGTCTTTGTATAGAGCCTCAACCGATAAGGTTACTTCCTTGTCGATATTTCTTGTTCGCTCGTGGAACTTCACAACTCTGGCATGCCCTCCGCCATTTTCATTTGAAACGGCAGCGACAACATGCAATTCATCACCGATGTAGGTAGCCTTATTTTCGTCAGACACTTCGCCCTGGCTTACCTTTGCATAATACAAACCACCATCTTTGATAAAATATCCTTGAGGCAATGATTCTTCCGCCTTTTCGTTCTGGCACTGACTCTCCAGCGCGTCGGCCAAATCCTCTGATGAGTCATATTCTGGTTGTATGATATCCTGAGGTTGCGTGTTCGTTCCCTCTGGAATCGAATCGGAGCGATGTGTTAGTGGCACATCGCTTTTTTCTTCTGTCATTCCTCTCCTCCGTCGTCATTCAGTACAGATACCGCATTGAAGAACTCAACGTCATCAACCAACACGCGAGCCCCCACCTTCTTAAAACATTTTTTCAGTGGCGCAAGGTGTCTATGTTTCTGCGACCGAAAATACCAATTCCTAAGGCCCGTTACAGAAGGCCACGGATACTTTTCAGAAAATTGCTTGAGAGTCAGTAACATCTTTTTCTCCTTGTTCTGAGGTTGTTACTTTTGTTCCTTTTGAACCTCAGTATCGCAAATAGATTTTTGTTCTTGTTGAGATCAATTTTTATGAACGCGTCTTAACAAAAGGCACCATCACAACGCCTTGACAGGGCAATTTATTTTTCGTTGAGATGAAATATTCCTTCAGCATCTTAACGAAAAGGATCCCCACATGAATTTTTTGGGTATCCGTTCTCCCTTATCTTCATATTTACTTCGGACCAGCATACTTCCGCTGCTTTCTCCCTCTTTGATGTTGTGCGGCCTTTTTCTCTGCTTTTGTTCGAGGATCCACGCCCTCAATCCACTTATAAATTGACAGATAAGAGCAGTTTTTCCCTCTCCCCACCAATAACTCGTGAACGCATTCAGCAACCTTGGTTCGAGAAAGGTTTCTGTCCTTCCTCCACTCCTCTGTAGCAAGAGATACTGAAAGATTCATTATATTGAGCCCCTCTACCGCATAATCGCCCCATGATTTGATATTGGGCAGATCGGCAATCAAGTTCTCAACCAAACGCTTTAAACAGGCGTGCATGCTATGCATGTTCTCTGTTCGAAAAACATGGGAGGAGGGACGTTCGCCGATGAGTTTCCAAGGTTGGAATCGCTCACACAAATGCTCAATGTACGCTAAGGCGATAACGGGATGCTCTCCAATTGGATAGGATCTAAACTTGAGAAAATCTCGTGCGTCAAGAGCACCCATGAATTCATCCCACTCCGAACCCATCCTGCTCTTATCTTTATCTCTAGATAATAACCATCTTCGCGCATCCTCAGCCCATTGATCCTCCCCTAGCAGCTCATCTTGTAGTGTTATTGGTTGATCGTCATCCTTCTTGCTTTCCGATGAGAATACGTGTGAATCTCGATTCATTTCTTTTCGGAGTCGATCTAAAACAGGAGGAATATCACCTTCAAGACCATCAACATATTTATTGTACTTCCGAGCCAATGGCCACAACCTCCTCAAAGAAGGTACTTTCAAGAGCATAGGTCTCGTTCTTTCAAATGCCCTATTAAAAGCAGAATATGGGTCACCACACGTAAGAAGAGCTTGTAGCTCATTACGTAAAGCCTCCTCCTCTCTTCCACAGCCCGTGTCGTTATTTATCAAATTTAGGATGGGTTTACATCGCTTTCTCAAGCCCTCTACATCTATTTCTAGGCTATCTTTTTGGGCATCTATCCATTTTAGAATCGAATTAACTTTCTCCCGAATCTTCCTCTTGTCTATTCCAAAACGGTCATTTTTGCTCGTCGTTTTTTTCATCAAGAAGCCTCTCTGTGGTATTTTGGACTATTTCTTTCAAATATGGATCGGAAAAATGGTTATAGCGTTTGCTCATGATCGGTGACTTGTGTCCTAGAAGCGACATAAGGGCACTTGTATTAGCTCCTTGCATAGCAAAATGTGAAGCAGCCGTATGACGTAACGTATGAAATGTTGCCCCTGTAATCCCCGCCTTTTTGAGTGAGGATTCGAAAGATGATCGTAGTCTCAGGTACCCGCGACTATTGCCAATACGTCTTATGGGAGGAAACACGAGATTATCAAGAGATTTGTTCTTCAACTCCTGTAATAACACGATTATTTCATTCGAAATTGGAACGATACGGTCAGTCCCGTTCTTCGTGTGGTGAAGATTGATAAATCCAGCTTGAAGGTCTACCTGCTCCCACTCTAGCTCGATGATTTCGCTGTACCTCATTCCTAAAGCCACAGCCATAAGCACAACGGAATACAACTGTTTGTTCTTTGACCTCCTGCATACGTCAAGAAGGCGCTTCACTTCATCCACGGAAAGAAAGCGAGTCTTTCCAGAGGATTCTTTAAGCTTTCCAACGCGAGACATCGGAGAAACCTCGAGCAGACACCATTCACGAACGCATAGAGTCAATACTTTTGATAATGCAGCCAGGTATCTATTCACCGTGGCTCCTGACCTTGCTTTGCCCCGATAGGTCGTTTCAATAGACAGTTGATCTCGAAGCTCGGAGATAATAGCTGGCGTAATTTGATGGAGTTGTAGCTGCCCTATCTGCTTGCACCACCAATCCAAAAGCTGTCGTTGTTTCTGTACTCGATGAGGGTACTGCTTCAAATACACAGAGAGGTATCTGTCGGCGACGTCACTCAATGTATGTTTCTTCGCTTCTCCAGAAATGACTGTCTTTCCTCGCCGCAGTTCAGACTCTGTCGACTGAATCCACTGCTTGGCCTCATCTCGTGTTGAAAATTTTTCAGAAATATAAGGGAAGCCCTTCAGACGAACCTCTGCGTAATAAACGGTTGAGTAGTCCTTATTTCTTCTTTTTCGAATCGAACCCATTCATATCTCCTTTGGTAAGAACGCGGGCATCGTATGATGCATCCCGAAAAATGTAAAGCAAGAGACATACAATCCCTCGCCCTTTCGCCGACTTCCCTAGATAAAAAGCGACACCATCAGCTAAAAAACAGTCATTTTCCGTAATTTTTCCGTAGTGAAAGCGGCTTTCCAAACAGGATAAAAAACAAAACTGCCTCGAGAATGCTACCTGAACACGTTTGGTCAATTGGTCAATCGTTGTTTTTTTGGTGGTCAAATTCAGAAAGTTAGAAAAACACGTTGTAAATGCATTTTGGAGCCGTTTGGTCAACATGGCCAACGTGGTCAACGCAAAAACATAAGGGGCGGAATGCGCAAACGGCAAGAATTGAATCAATAGCAATTTTTTGAGCAATATGACAGCAAAACAGCCTTGGACTAAGCCGACAAAGGCTGAGAACAGAAATGATGGGGGCATTACGGAAAAATTACGGAAAACGAGGCGTGGTAGGCTACCACACGATGGCCACAAAACGGCCTGAAGAGCAAGTATGGGGGCAATTGGACGCCTTTAGAACTTTTGATTGGAATGCGCTCTTCATTCCACTCCTCATCTAATCATTTATTCTTTTCACATCCAAAAGCATGGGAGTATAGTGATGGGCGGTGTGAGCATGAAACAGACACCCCTCGACAGAGACTTGTTGATGCTCATAATCCCGACAGAACTTCTCCATCTCTTTATCAAGTACAAGTACAATTTCACTCGAATTGGGCCACTTAAGAATGTCTTTAAAATCAAGCCCAAGCTCTTTAACGGGGGTGCCCAAGGCGAGAAGGAATGAGGGTTTGTCTAATTCTAAAATCCAACAATAGTCCACTCTATCCCCATTTTCAACAGATGAATATTCTGGAGGTCCAGGAAATTGTTTCAAGCTCAATTTACCCGTAATCGTAACCAATGGTTCTGAAAAGGCCTCGAGATCCAAAGTAGATTCTGTAGATCTTGAATGGATCCATATATTCAAAAAGTAATATGCTATGGGCAACCCAACGAATAAGCCAAAACAGCAAAGTAGCAACGTAATCTTGTAATTTTTTCGTCTCATCTTTGTGCTATCAACTCAAATGGATTGGATCTAAATTCAGGACGAAGGTAGATAGTGCCTTTTTTCAGGTGGACGACGATAGCGTGCAATCTACCTTCAATAGCCATTTTGATGGCATCTTGTTTAGCGAACCAGGACGAACCATTTCCGCTGTTGATCAAGTATTCCGTTATTACATTATGTTTTTTATGAACACCAGAAATAATCCATTTCTCAATAAAATCTTCTTCCCCAACCTCCCATTTTTCTACTTTTTCAATTGCTCTCCAAAACATTTCAAATTCTTTATCACTGAGCGATTTGATAGTACGTTCAGGATCGAACTTTGTAATCTTTACAATTTCGTCAATATAGCTTGGATTGGTACTATCGTATCTTTTCATAGCAGCCCGTAACGTCAAAGGGGTGTAGACAGACCCTCTCAACATAACAACGAGGGCTTCATGCCCAGTTTCATAGTCTGGAAATATTGCATATTCATTCGCGCCGTCGCCAGCAGTGCCTATTGATCGTCGATCTTTTCCTCTGGTATATGGACTCGCCAATAGATTGCCAGGGTTATTACATCTCCAAGACCTTTTCCCTCCACTTCGAATGGTCATGTTCCCTTTTTCATCAAAATATTGAACAGTAAACATACTCTTCGGGTCACCAACATTAGGTGGGCCTGCTTGAGCTCTTATGAAAACCATGTCGCACCTCTCATAGACAGTTTCTGATCAAAAATAAGGAACACTCCAGAGACCCTTTAGGGCCAACCTTCATACGATTATTTAAAATCTGTTGCTTGACGAAGCCATTCGTTAATTTTCTCGATTACGTGCGCGATTTTATCAGGTAATTGTTCTAGTAATGACAAAGAATGATGATAGCGCTCCCAATACATCTGAAGCCTTGAAAGTTGGGAGACATCAAATCGAATGGGTAAATAAAGCCTCGTCTTCCTATGCCAAAAAACAGCCCGTATCGCGCGTTCCGATTCAACACCATCCAATACATGTTCTGCACGAACCAAGGTCAGAAGGTCATGGTAGTCCTTCATGCGACTATTTTCAGCCCCTCGATGGATCACTGTTTCCAGCTTTTCAGCAAAAACAAATTCTAGTGGATAGCATTGCAGTGAAAGGGACGATTCGAAAAGAGGTCCTTTCGAGTTGGCTGAGAGAATAATGTTTTTCTCTTGGACAGCAACAACGTCTCCGAATCCCAGGTCGATAAAGAGAGGAAACTGGGCTTTTCCAAAATGCACCCCAATTCGTACCTGAGCACCCACATACTTCATGTGAAAGTGATCAAGTGGCACAACCCTTGGATTCACAAAAGTGAAGCCATCCACAACCTGAATTGAGACGATTTCGTCAAAGACCTTTTGAAGCGCATGAATCTCGTTACCCAAACGCTGAACAGCAAAGTCAAGATCCTGTGTTTCTCTACCCAGTCTTAGGTGTTTTGCCAAAAGGGTTCCCCCCTTCAAAACAAAGTGAGAGCCATATGGAGAGCTGCATAGTCGGACAAGAAATCGCTCAGCAATGACATTGTGCCAGACTTCAGCTGGCGTCAAGCTTCGCTCTTTCGCTATGTTGTGCAACCGTTTTTTGAAGGACTGTTCAAACGACGAATTCATGTAGTCAGTGCCATCACATAATGGGCGATAGAAACTTTCAAGAGTGTCGCATATTTTGAAAGTTTTTGTATATCAGGTTTTGAGCCTCCAGACATTCTCAGGTACATTTGCAGAGCCTTAATGGCCACTTCATGACTCAAATACCGAAAGGCATCAATTACGGTTCTTTCGCGATCGAAAATCTTCACTGAATATTTTCCAATTTTCACTTTTGTCTGCCCAAGAGTCATATTTCTCATTCGGACAATGCGTGTGTGCGGCCGTTTCGGGCTTCGGTCTCTGTTTGGAACAGCTATCCAGTATTCTCTCATGATCTGGTCGGTAAGATTGTAATAGCATAGCGCTGAGATAAGGCAAATGACTCCATGAGGGATACTCGAAGCAGTCAATACAAGTTCTTCAAAGTCCAGCCCGACGTCAGTGGGAATATCGAGAACACGATAAAGTCCTCGACTAACTCTTTCAATCCTGCCTTTTTGGCAATAGTACGCAAGCATACGTGAAGGAATCCCGAGAGTGCGTGCTTCGCATGCCTTGAAAATCGGCATTTGAAGAAGGACCGCAAGAGCGGTTGCATACTTTGAGTTTTTCATATTTGACATGTAACACATGCACTCAAAAAGAGTCAATGAGTGCGCATATTTCACATATAGATACCAGCAATTTCATGGTTTCTGCACGAGTTTGTCTCGCCCCAGGTAATTGTCATCGACCGGTCATGATAATTGTCGCGCCATACGACGATATGTTTTTCTTCGCTAAAGGGCTCTTATCACAATATCTTTCAGGTATTGATTCCGAAAATCTGTTTTTTGTCCGATTTTTGCTCTTCCGTCAGATACAAATCGAGCAGCAAGCGGTTTGTTGTATTTCTCAGCAAGACCTTTGATTAAAGATAGAATTTCTCCTACTCGCCCCCTATCCTCATCAAGACCAATCGGATACACATCAATCCCAAGTCCAGAATGCAAGGACAGAAATAGATTTCTTTCTATTGAAAAATTCCCCCTTTCATACTCTTCGGCTAAGGAAAAGTCTTCAACGCAGGGGAGCATGAGTCCGCACAGACCGATTGGCTTAGGATTGTGATTCCTCAAAAACTTAGTAATTTTGAGGTAGAAGTCTGTTACTGTTGTGGGCGAGAACCCTCGAGGGGACAACCGATTTACAAAATTAATAAAACTACTTTTTCCAGAAAACAGGGGCGCTACCGATGAATCTATTCCTAAAAATCCGGAGTCAGGCCCAAACATTTCATGTATCTCTAACCAGCAACGTTGCATATTGCCTAACCACTGGTCAAGCGAAGTGCAGCCTTCTGACAAGTCTGTGCTTTGAAGGCCTATTGAGAAACCCTCTTGAACATAGGCCGCAGAAGGAAAAAATGGGCTAGAAGGCCTATTGTTGAAAACATATGTAAAATTGAAGGTTTTCGAAGCATTTCGAGAAATGATTTCAAACAATAAATCCACAAAGTATTCGTCGATTTTATCTTGATGACACAGCTCTACATTGAACGAAACATTTTCAGAACGAACAAATTCATCGAATTGCAACTCAACTTGAGCCTTGTTCAATGTACCAACGCTCAAAAGCATACCAGGCGTTTCAAGTAATCCAATCTCTCTGATTGACGTAGGGGCGCAAAGCCTTCTTGTTTGTATTTCATAACCAGCTCGCTGGAGATTTAATTCAACTTCATCTAACTTTTGTCCGATTTCTGAATAAGGCTTTTTGGAAAAAAAACAAACAGACCTGACGATTTTCGTCATAATATTGACCTCCATCTAAATCTTTGATACTGGCCGAAAATCCATGATCAAGATTAATAAACAACTATTTTTTACCGATCGCCATAATATGTGAACTCATTCCTAGAACGGATTCATCCTGTTCAGACGCATTAATAATTCTAACGAAATCTTGAAAAACTGCTTCGTCCACAATGTTCTCATCGGTCACGGGACTCCCCAATCCCTCCACACCATGGAGGGAAACCTCGTTGAATCCTGTTTGCTCCAGCTCCTTTTTTAGTTCCGCTGGGTAATGGCTATAAAATACAGCGTCTCGATATTCGAATTGACCGTTCGTTAATGAACCAAAGATAGCTGTCTCTAAGTCGGGTGTCATTTTCCCTTTCTTAAGATAAGAATTGATAGGAGCATATCGCGACACTGCTACTGCAAACAAGGTTCCACCACTCTTCAAAACTCTGTAAGCTTCTGATAAGGCAACCTCACGATCGGCATGGTTAAGATGGTAGAGAGGACCAAAAAATAAGACAACATCAGCACTCTGATCACTCATTTCTATTTTCCGAGCGTCTCCCAAGAGGTACCCCAATGGCGCTTTCCCAGTTACGGTTTTCCCTATTTTTTTAGCCTCCTCTATGTGGTAAGCAACCGGATCAATCAGATACACGGCATATCCCCGTTTGGCCAAATCGAAGGTGTATATGCCAGTGCCTCCACCAACATCCAAAATGGTGGCAGGAGGTTGCGGTAAAAATTGTTCGAGCAATTTTTCAGTCCTGAGCTTTTCCAGGCGTCCAGTACCTTTTTTCAGTCGCTCTCTTTCTATGCCACTTTCATAAAATTTTTGAACGCCCTCAGAAAGAGCGGTCTCTTTTGCTTGAAGAAACGAACTCGTTACTATGTTCATAGAAAAAACCAATATTAAAAAGGCCAATACACGATTACCCATGATTCACTCATTTAATTATAAATTAACACCTAATTAAGTTTGTCTTTTGCAAAGAAGCGATTTTATCACAAATTAGATTTTTTGTGCACAAGTTCGCAACTCCCGCAACAGATCCTTGGCATCCCTCACCCAAACTCGAGTGCCTCTAAAATAAAAAGTCGCCCCGTGAACCTTTCCAAAAAATGCTTGCTTAAGCTCCTTGGGTAGTTTAATCCGATTTATACACTTGGAAGCCGACTCCCATTTATATATCAGGTTTGCCCTCCTTTCACCCTCACGTTTGTCTTCAAAGAGATCCTTCACAAATCTAAACACCCCAGATCCTTCTCCGCCTGCTTCCTCATGAAAAGCCTGAATGAAGAATTTTTCAGCCATTTGATTTTCAAACATTGCCTGCACCCACAGCTCATTCCCATCCAGAATAAGCTCAAAGGTTGTCACAGGCTCCTTTGGGCATGGAGGGACATTTTCTTTATGTCCACAAATGTGAGTACTAATCGCGTTGATAAGCACCCTCAGACCATTCTGAAAAAGGTCTTTTGTAAAAATAACAGGTGTTGACTGGGCCTCAACACGGTCTCTGCCAGCAGCAATTTCCTTCCAAGCAAACTTATAGCAGATGGTTTGAAAATGGAAGCCATGATTCTTTCCATGCTGCGATGCTTCAACATGCTCAAAATACAGCTCAGGGGTACTCCAGCACCAAATCGCTCCTTCAAAGTACCACCACACAATGGCAGGGTCATAGAATCTGTTTAAATAGACATCCTCTATAGCAGTGAAGGCGTCGACAACAGATGGCGCAAAGGAAAACTCCCCTATATAGACTTCTTCTTCAAGCTCACTTATGGAGCCTCTGGAGACGTATTTTTTGCAGGAGGCTAGCTTTGCATACTTTGTGCACAAATCTCTCTGCCCCGCCCCTAACAAGAGCTGGAGCAGCTGTTTTATCTCATCATAGAGAACCTGATACAGAGGGGGGCCATACCATTGCTTCTGACTCACTACCAGGCGATCAAGAAGGGCTATTTGCTGGAGGACCCTTTCATTATCAATGGAGCTAATCACCCTTTTGATCTCATGGAACACTTCCTTTGTCTCTGCCATAGCATGGACTTCAGCATCTTGGATTTGCTGATTCAGATGATCACGTCGTTCCCTCCACTCCACTCTTAAGGGCTCTATAGTTGCCTCCTCAGCGATGAATGGCAACACCTCCTGGCAAAAAAATCTGACAAGGCCCTCTCTGCTGGCCATCTCTTGAGATTGTTTTTCAAAACGCTCAAGACATTTCAATAGAAGGAGTGACGATGAAGTCTGAGAGCTCATAATGACTACTTATTTTTTCATTCATAATCGCATTTCAGTCTCATAAACACTGATCATTTTGCGATTGTTGCAAATTCGTCCTGCACTTTATCGCAATAGTTTCTTGTTTTCCATGGTTTCAATCTCAGTTGCGTCCAAAAAAATTTCCAATAAAGGAAATCTTTTAAAATAGGGGTATGAAAAAGAAAAGATCAAGACATTGCCCCCTCACACCAGCACCACAAATGGATGACACAGTCATTCCTCAAAGGGAACTGCTAGGGCGTTTTTTTGATCTTCTACTTCGAATAGACAACCGCAATAACCCAGAACTGTATGGGGAACATATAGGCTCTGACAATAAGGAATTAACACCATGATAATACAAGATTTTTTACAATGCCTTGAATCTAAAACTGGCCATGTGGCCAAAACGTCAGGTGATGGATATTCAACATGCTGCCCATCCCATGATGACTCAACCCCAAGCCTTTCCATATCAGAAGGAACTGATGGAAAAGTATTAGTCAACTGTTTTGCTGGTTGTTCTCCAGAGAACATCTGCCAATCACTTGGGATTAATCTCTCAGACCTCTTTCCAGAAAAAATTCAGCCTGTGGATATACCTGCGAGGCAAAAGACCTTACACCTATATCAAGATGAAAATGGGAACATCTTGTTTCACAAAGTTCGTATTGAACCTGGCTTCGATGGCAAGGAGAAGAGCTTTTATTGTGAACGCACCGACGAAAATGGAGAAGTTGTTAAAAGCTTGAGAGGATGCAGAAAGGTCCTCTATAGGCTCCCAGAGCTACAAAAAGCCATAGCAGCTAACAAAGTCATATTTTTGGTTGAGGGTGAGAAAGACGTCGACAAACTGATCAGCTATGGATTGGCAGCCACGACCTCTCCTGAATCACTCAAATGGAGCAAAGAGTTTTCGCTCTCTCTACAACAGGCTGACATCGTCATTCTTTACGACATGGACAAAACTGGATATGAGCGAAGGGATTTGCTCTGTAAAGAGCTCTACAGGACCGTGAAAAGGCTTCGTGTTGTTGCCCTACCTGGACTGGAATATCAAGAGTCCCATGGGAAGGACATTAGCGACTGGCTACAGGAGGGACATACGACAGACCAGTTGATGGACCTCGTTTCTCACACTCACGATTTTGCAAAAATTCCAAAAGGAAAAGGTATTCGAGCTGTTTCTTTAGAAGAATTTTTGAGTATCGAGCTCCCAAGGCAGGAGATGCTCCTCCATCCTTTCTTGCCAACTCAAGGGTTATGTCTTCTCTATGCAAAGCGCGGCGTGGGGAAAACACATGTGGCTCTTGGAATTGGGTATGCAGTGGCAACAGGAGGCACATTCCTGAAATGGTCAGCTCCTGTGGCTAAAAAGGTGCTGTACATTGACGGCGAGATGCCAGCCGCTGCTATGCAGGAGAGACTGAAGAGAATCTCTAACACAGAAAATCTGAAACCTCCAGACCCAAGCTTCTTTCGATTGATTACCCCAGATCTTCAAGACACCCCAATGCCTGATCTATCAACAAAGGAAGGACGCGATACCCTAGAAGAATTTGTTCAAGAAAGTGATCTTGTCATCATCGACAACATCTCCACTCTCTTTCGCAGTGGTGTCGAAAATGAAGCTGAAAGCTGGCAACCTGTGCAAGATTGGGCCCTTGATTTGAGGAGAAGAGGGAAATCAGTTCTTTTCATTCACCATGCAGCAAAGGCAGGACAGCAAAGAGGGACAAGCAAGAGGGAAGACATACTCGACACAGTGATCACGTTGAAGCAACCGCAGGGGTATTGCGCAGACCAGGGAGCCTGCTTTGATGTTACATTTGAAAAAACACGACACTTCTCTGGTGAGGATGCAGCACCATTCCAGGTACGCCTAAAGGCCCAAGACGATGGGGTCTGGTTGTGGATCATCGACAAAATCGCCCCTGATACTGACCTTCTCGAGGTAGCGAATGCCTTACGAGAGGGGCTGACGATTGAAGAGACAGCACAGAAAACAGGACTGACAAAGTCCCAGGTAGAGACAAGAAAGAAAAAAGCTAAACAACAAAACCTTTTATGAATGACACACAAATTTCCGAATTTCCGATCTCTATAGGGAAATCAGAAATCGGAAATGAAAAAGGAGGCACACCTATGACAACGCAGAAACAACTGGAGGCAAATCGCCTCAATGCAATGCAATCAACAGGCCCAAAAACCAATGAAGGCAAGGCCCTAGTGGCCCAAAATGCCCTGAAGCATGGGTTCTTCAGCAAACAAATCCTAATCGATGGTGAGTCGAAGAATGAGTTTGATGTTTTGAAAATGGAATTTTATAGCCAATTCCAGCCCCAAGGACTTTTGGAAAATCTCTTCCTTGAAAGAGCCCTTACAGCGGCATGGAGATTGTCAAGAGTGACACAAATGGAGTCCATGTTGATCAGCTATGCTGCAAACAATTCATTTGAAAACAATGGCATCATCGAAGTTTTAAAAGGAAGGGAGGGAAGTGAGCTTGCCCTACTCTCCCGCTATGAAATCACCCTGGAGAAAATTCTGTTCAGATCCCTTGGGGAGTTAAGGGCTCTACAATATGCGCGAAAGATGAACGAAACTGTGATCGACTTCTGACATTGGCTTTGATTCGTAAAAAACATGAATAGAAGCTATTTAAGGAGTGCAATGTTTTATAATCCTTTGCTATGATCAATATCCTTGGAGGACCAGACCATGAAAAAAATCGACGATTACCTGCAGATCAAAGAGGCTTCTGAATTGTTGGGAGTCACTGCCACAACATTGAGAAATTGGGAAAGAAAGGGAAAACTCCTCTCCCACCGCCACCCTATCAACAAATATCGACTCTATAAAAGAGAAGACCTTGAGGCTCTTTTACAGAAGATTGACACACCACAAGGACAATAGCCCAGTCCCAACATCCCTACCCAGTTAAAACACCATGAAAGCAATTTTATTGGCTCGAGTCTCCAGCAAAGAGCAAGAAGAAGGTCAATCTATCCCCGCCCAAGAGAGGCGATTGAGAGAGTACGCAGAGAGGAAAGGGCTCATTGTCGATGAGATCTTCAAAATCACTGAATCTTCCACAAAGGATACCAGGCGTGAATTTGAAAGAATTTTGGAACGCATTCACAAATCAAGAGAGACCATCGCCCTTGTCGCTGACACCATCGATCGTGTACAGCGCAGCTTCAAAGAGTCTGTCGTTCTCGACAACCTACGCAAAGAGGGCAAGGTAGAGATTCATTTCATGCGTGAGGGACTTATCCTCAACCTCAAGTCCAATAGCTCGGATATCTTGCGATGGGACATGGGAGTGATGTTTGCAAGGAGCTACGTCCTTCAGTTGAGTGACAATGTCAAACGCAGCAAGGAAGAGTCTCTCAAGAAGGGAATTTGTATTGGCAAGGCCCCTCTTGGATACCTGAGGGTCACTGATGAAAAGGGAAACAAGACAATCATCCCTGATCCATTAACGAAGTCACTCATTCAAGAGATGTTCTTTCAATACTCTAACGGCAATCATTCCCTTCAAAGTCTCACCATCTTCATGAAAGACCAAGGGTTAAGAACGAGCAATGGCAACCCCATCGTCAAATCACAAATCGAGTCCATGCTGAAAAACACTTTTTACTCTGGAGTCATGAACACGAAACAGGGGCAGTTCCCCCATCACTATGAGACACTGGTATCGCAAGAACGATTTCAACAGGTACAAAACATTCTCTCAGGGTACCACAAGAAACCATTTCAATCTCTATCGCGACCCTTTGCTTTGCGTGGATTGATCACCTGCGCTAGATGTGGCTGTATAGTGTCTCCTGAGATCAAGAAGGGAAAATATGTCTATTACAGCTGCACCAACGCCAAGGGAACTTGCTCTAGGAACTATATCAGGGAAGAGGCGCTGCTGGCTCAGCTTACCCCATGTTTCGAGAGCATCACCCTATCAGAAGAGGCCATAGCCACCATCACTGAATACCTCAAGGAAGTGCATCAGTCTGAGCAAAAGTTTTTCCAGGAAGAACAGGCTCTGTTACAGAAGGAGCTCGACAGGGTGAAAAACCGTATGAGCAAAATGTATGACGATAAGCTTGATGGGCTGATTGATGAGGAGCTGTATCAGCAGAAATTCAATGAGTGCAAGACAAGGCAGCAAGAGGTGGTGTCAAAGATGCAGCGACACGTCAAAGCTGATGAGCACTTCTACATCACTGCCAATACAGTCCTAAGGCTAGCAAGCAGAGCAAAGGATCTTTTCGAAAGTTCTGAAGTAGAGGAAAAGAGGCAACTTCTCAATTTTGTGTTTCAGAACTTGGTTTTAGATGGTGAAAAACTGGTCCACACATTGCGTGAGCCATTTTCAATGATCATGAACATGAAAGCATGTCCAAATGGATGGGGGCAGTTGGACTCGAACCAACGGAGTCGTGAGACGAGGGATTTACAGTCCCTTGCAATTGCCGCTATGCGATACCCCCAAAAACGAGAACCTCCTGAGTTCATTTCACTTCTGTTTCCTGCTGAAACTACAACTCAGGGCACTAAAATGCTGACAGTAGGACTTGAACCCACAACCGTCCGATTACAAATCGGGCGCTCTACCAGTTGAGCTATGTCAGCATCAATCGGCGCAGCATACGTTACCAATGATGTACGATTTCTCTCAAGAGTGGAGAAACAAAAAATACACTTTCCTAAGAGGTCGGTGGCAAAACTTCCTTCGGCGCCCCTTCAATCCCAATCAGCTCTTCGAGTGTGCCATAGCTCTTGGGAACCTCGCCGGTCGTCACTTCTACAGCGGTCTTCTCCGGCTCCTTAGGAGCTCCTGCAGAAGCTGTCAGAACCTTAAACACCTTCCGAGCCAAATTCACAGAAGGATTCTGAGCGGTATTCGCACTTGGCGCCATCACTCTGATTCCACCAAGACGCGGCTTATGGGTCTCCAGCTCTTTTAACCCACAGCACTTCTTATATTTCTTCCCTGAACCACAAGGACATGGATCATTACGGTTTGCTTTCGTCATATGAGGATTCTTCTTTGTGCTTTACAATGAGAAAGCATAGATCGTACCATCTTTGTAGATTTTTTCGGGATGCTCTTTGAAGTGAACCTTTTTTCATGGCTATGATTCCCCTCCCCACTCCCCCATGGACCGGCCTCGGACGCAGGCTAGAAAGCGCCACGAGGAAAGCTCTCTATGACTTTCAGCTGCTCGACGGTGTCTCTCGTCTGGGGATCGCATTAAGCGGTGGAAAAGACAGCCTCACCATGCTCTTCCTTCTCCATGCAATTCAGGGAAGAGGGTTCCCGCCAATTGAAATAGTCTGCTTCCATGCCGGAGGAGATACTTCATGCGGCGCGAGCATCGGAAACCCATTTTTAATCGATCTGTGCGGACAGCTAAACGTCAAATTGGTCACTCGTCCAATGCCCCCATTTAAGGGAGACCTCGAATGCTACTCATGCTCTCGGCGACGAAGAAAATTGCTCTTTGACATGGCAAAAGAAAATGGCTGTCAGACGATCGCCTTCGGCCACCACCGCGATGACAATGCCCAAACACTCCTCATGAACCTTCTTCACAAAGGAGAGTGTGCGGGCCTCCTCCCAAAACTAACACTCTATAAATACGGCGTTACCATCATCCGCCCTCTTATCTACCTAGCAGAGGATGATATCTCTACATTCGCTAAGCAGTATGGTTTTCAGCGCATCACCTGCCGCTGCCCAGCAGGACAGCACTCACTTCGAAAAAAAACAGACCTCTTGCTCACCACCCTTACATCCATTTATCCCAACGCGCGAAGTAACTTAGCCCACGCGTCGTTAGTCTATGGAAGCCAAAAGGCTCAAAAAGATGAGCTGGCTGATCTTGATCATTCGACAAGTTTGTAACCATCGAGATTGAAACTATCCCATGCCAAGCAGCGAATCAATAGCGCGCACTTGGTCTACAATCCGCGTCAGCGCCTCTTCGTGCCCCTCTCCTTCTTCAGATTCAAGGAACACTTCCAAGTGGGATTTCATCTTAGAAAAAAGCACCAGCAACCGCTCATCTTTGCGGCTTGCAGTCTCTTCTTCAATGATTTCTCGAAGATAGGAAGAAAGCTCTTCTA
Source organism: Chlamydiia bacterium (assembly GCA_903848235.1). Lineage (GTDB taxonomy): Bacteria > Chlamydiota > Chlamydiia > Chlamydiales > FEN-1388 > CAINFV01. The sequence continues at coordinate 20,135 of CAINFV010000134.1, forward strand.
ATTCAAAAATAGAAAGCGGCCATACTCTATCACTCTGAGCAAACGTCGCCATCTCTTCTAGAAACGGCGACACCTCGTTGGGAGGCAGATTTTTCAGCGTTCTCCACAACGGGACATCACCATGAATCTTCTCATCAATGATCTGCATAGCGCGATCATGAAGACGCTGCCTCTCACCATCAATAGCCTCTCTCCACTGAAAAAGCGGGACAAATTCATACGCTGGGAGGCCGGAAGAAAGAAGAGACTCCAGCTCCAAGAGAACAGGCTGCAACGCCTCTTCGATCTGTCGCAAGATTTCCCCCCTCTGCGAAGCTGGTATGGTAGCCTCTGCCAGAGCCTCGCTCGGATAGGACATGATAAAAGCAATGTCTTCGAGGATGGCTTCGCGAGTCTTCATCTCCAAAGAATCGTGAATCTTCCGCCTCAGGCGAGAGTCATCATGCATTATTGCCAAGAGCTCAACGCCTCCCACAGCGCCTTTGACCGTCTCTATCCCCTTTCCTTCCCGCCCAGCAACAACCAAGGATTTCACAGGATCAATCACCGGGTCAATGTACCGCTCAACAAAAGCTTGCGCTCTAGAGCCGAATTCCTGTAAAAGTACTTGTTTTGAAAGTTCGAGTTGTGCAATCGAGCCTTCCGCTCTCCGAATGAGATCTCGAGAAGAATACTGACTCAATAGGCGCTTGGCTGAGGCCTCACTCACCCCAGATGCCACTTCCTCACGGGCCTCCTCCGTTACCCGACTTGCGATCCACGAAAACATCGAACGAATTTTTTCTAGAAGAGAGTGAGAAGTGGGGTCTTCGGATTGTGATGAGCGCACAACACCGCCCCCTGGAACATCCGACGATTCAGAACGCTGGTGATCCTCATGAGGGAAACGTTTATTATGCGACACGCGATGAGGCATGGAATTCCTCCTCCACCACATCCATTCCCTTTTATTGTAACAACAAAAAGATTATTGTCAAAATTACTGTATATTTATTTGGAGAATTATGAAAATATTAATAGTTAACGATGACGGAATAGAATCACCTGGATTATGGGAACTACAGCGTTCTTTATCACATATAGCACAGACCGTTGTCGTTGCCCCATCCGACGAACAATCCGGCAAGGGAGCAAGCGTCACCCTCCCCAACCCCGGAGTCGTTCAGAAGAGAGAGGCCTATCCATGTGAAGCCTGGAGCGTCGAAGGAACTCCAGCAGATTGTGTAAAAATGGCCCTTAAAAAGATCCTCTCCTCCCCGCCCGACCTCATTGTCTCTGGCATCAACCCGGGAACGAACGCCGGCACCTTTCTCTTTACAAGCGGAACCGTTGGCGGTGTGATCGAAGGGGTTCTCAATGGAATCCCAGGAATCGCCTTTTCCTCCGCCAGCTTTTCAGACCCCCAATTCCCACGGTTTTCACCCTATATTGCCTCCATCGTTCACTATGCAACAACCACCCATCCCATCCCAGAAGGAACGCTTCTAAACGTCACGTTTCCCTACTCCCATATTCTTGACACCCATCTTGAAGGAAAGATTGCCGGCATTAAGTTCACGCGTCAGGGAAGAGCGTCATCTCACCTTCCAGGGGAGATCAATACTGATAACTACTGGCTACAACAAGGATTCATCACGATTGTCCCTGTCTATGTAGGTGAGCTAACCCATTCGAGCTACTTAGAGAAAGCTCAAGGAATCCACCACCATGGTCTTGCCTAAGAAGTAGGACAACCTCTATTCGAGTCCAGGAGATAGAGCCTTCGAGATGCTCCGAGCTTTGGCTTTTTCAAAGGCGTCAATGCGGTCAAACCCTTTTGCCTGACACCTTTCTAGAAATGGTCTGGCGCCGGGAATCTCTAGAAGCCTTCGTATCTCCTGCGCCAAGCGCTGACTCAACAGAGAAGAATCGGCAGGAACATCCCACGTCTTCCCACTCTTCAGCTGATATTGCCTCGCCTCTATTGCAACCTTTGACAGCTCATCAAAAAGAAGGGTGAGCGAATCCTGCCGAGCAAAAAGATCATGGAGGCAATGAACTCCTTCCAGGTCAACTATCAGCTGGCGTTGTATCTCGTCTCCTCGCCGCAGGTAATAGGCCTCATCTTTCGTCGTGCATGAGGATACAGTTAAGGCACAGAATAAGACCGACAATATCAAGAGCGTATCTTTCATCTTCACTTCTACAAAAAAAACGGATGGTAACCAGTCCACAGTCCAAACGCAACGTCTACCTTTTTTCAGGAGATGCCACTATCTCATCCCGCCGTTTCTGAAGTGCCGCCTCAATCAACGGCAATCGTTCCTGCGTGGCCTGAAGATAGACACGGACAAAGGCAATTCTCTTCTCGAGAAGTACCGACGTCGCCACTGCCTTTGTTCGCGCAATACCACTGCCGACACGTGATGCCTCACGTGCTTCGAGGTTCTGCTGCTCCATGAGAGCCATCGCCTCAGCCCCATCTTTACGTCGAATAGAATTCGACTCTGAGACGAGTTGCGCGACCCTTTCCAGCCCTTCGAGAGAGGCCTGCTGTTGGACAAGGGTCTCCAACGACTTCGCCTCAAGGTCGACAATATCAACGAGCATCTGTTGCTCGAGTTTCCTCTGAGGATTACGCCGCTCAATCTCTTCTAGGGGAAGAGGAGGAATATCTCTGACTCCCACGCGCTCTAAGGCCTCTACTACCTTCGAACGCACAGCAAGGAGCTCCTCAATCCGCTTCTCGAAAACCTCTAACTTCGCCGCTACCGCTGAAGCATTCAATTCATACCGTTGAATCTTCTCTTCGTCCTGATGGGTCATCCCTTCTTTGCCCTTCCCCCGAATAAGCTCTGCCGCTGTAACGAGATTTTCAAGAGCAATTCGACTTTTTTCAGCCGCCTCCGTCACCTCGATAATCTCTACATTCGTAGCGATTAATGAGGCGCGCACAGAGTCAATGGCATCGACTTGGGGCTGAAGTCCCTGTCGAAACTCAGCCTTCTGCTCCTCAGTCAGAGCATTGAACAACGAGCAAAGCAGTTTCGCGTCGATACCCTGAGCTCTAAAGATACCCAAAAACTTGTAAAGAGCTTCTTTTGCTTGAGGCTCGATTGTATACGCCACAAGATGACTGAAGCATTTTTCAAGTTTTCCCGGGTCAGACGACATCTCTACCACTTCTTCTTCTGTCATATCGAGGAGGTAGCTCTGCTGATATTCAGGCATCTGCCTGCATAAAGAGGCAAGCGCTTCGACGAGACGTTTTTTTTGAGCCTCCATACTGGTCTGCCGAGGAGGGGGGGTCTGTATGATCTGCCGTAACAGACTGATATCTTTGCCTTCCTTTTCAGCAAGGACTCTAATCCACCGAGCATGGTATGTCTCAATAATATCCAGCGCATGGAGGATTTTCGCTTCACCAGCGCCCAGCAGTAGTTGAGGGGTAATTCCGGCAAAATCCTTAGGATCAAGATCTTTATACATTGAGAGAAACGCTCTGAGCTCCTCCCCTTTTGGCCCACGTTCAAATTCTTCCAAAAGCAGCTCTGGGTTCAGCTCTTCATCTTCTCCCTGACCCATCTCTTGTCGATAGGCAGAAGAGTGAACGATCAAAAAGCGCAACTCTCGCTGCTGCTCTTCAGAAAGAGCATGGTACTCCCACGGAGGAATGGTGTTGATTTCAGCACGCACCTCGGGAGGCAATCCCTTAAACCGATCAACGAGAATCTGGAGATAGTTTTCAGAGACCTTCTCCACCACTGTCAAGGGACGGTGCCTCTCGACGATATCTAAAAGACGCTCTTGGACATGGGGAGCTAGCATCGAAAAATAATAAGGAGTCATTGCCAAGAGGTCTTCTGCCGTCAGGTCCTCGAAGCCAAGCAGAAGACGAGTGATCAGGGCTTTTTCTTGAGAGGCGTCGAGTTTTCCCAACCTATATTGAACCCATATCCTCTCAAGCTCTTCTCCATCTTCAGGAGAGATTTTAGAATTCATTCGAACCGACTGAAAGATAAGCTCACGATCCTTGTCATCCAACTGCTGTCTGAAGTTCTCAATCCGTTTGTCGTCAACATATCGCCCGCTGTTCACAGCCTTTTGGAGGTAATATCCAATCCCTCGTGTGACTTCAGCAACGCCCACGCCAACAGCTTTTGCTCCCCGCCTCGATAACCCTCCGAGGTAATTCCACATTGGACGTGCTCTTGGTGCCAGATAGGCCCCAGTTCTTGGCAAAAGGTCATTGGCTAAAAAAGCAAGAAGAATAGGCGTCAGAATAAAGCCGCCTGTTCCGAGGACCAGACTACAGGCAACAGGCAGCGCATATGACGCAACCTTGGCGACCGGCGCCCCTACAGCACCAATATATTTCTGCCATCCTTCCTTTCCGGCAAGCACTTCTGCCTGCCGAAGAACGGCTTCCGACCCTTCGGTTGTATATCGTCCTGCCTCCCGAGCCAACCCAACCCACTTCAAATGTTGGATCACTGCATTACCGCCCAGAGCAAGCACTCCCTGCTCTAATTCAAGCCCCTTCTGAACGACTCCCAAAAGAGGCGACATGATGTTCAAATATGCCGATGATCCGTACTGTAGGGCAGATGTCGATGCTAGATACCGCACAGGAGGCAAGGCATCGAGCAGCCGCTGCATCGACTGCACCCGTTCTGATGACTTTCCCGCCTTCTCGAGCAGCGTCAGCTGTGAAGCTAGCTCTTGAAGTTCAGCTAACGGCTCAGCGCTCGGCGGCCCTCCTAACGACATCCCCCAAGACCATAACCTCTTTACTGCCGCAAGAATCCCCTTATCAGGCTCTGTTATACCCCGAGTTTTTAGCGCCTGTCGCACTTGCGTTATAGCAACGGCCACAGCAGGCGACAGAGAAGGAGTCGTCCCTTCCACCGCGCGTATCAGGGCGCTTGTCCCTCCCATAGCACACTGTTCTAACAGAATATCAGACGCCGCTCTTAGGTCTTGGGAAAGAGATACCCCCTCCTTCCCTAAAGAAGCAGCAGCAGCACATACGCCATCTCGTGCCACTCTCAGCTCTGCAGCAACAGCTTCTATCTGTGCAGGAGAAGAAGAAGGATCCCCAACGATCTTCATCGCTCGTGACAGAACTGTCATCCAATCTCTTGCGGAAGAGACCCCGCCGAGCAATAAGCGTTCCAATGGGCCTGCCAGCTTTAGAAGAAGAGGGAATACCTGCGCAGCACCCGCCTCCATGGCTCGAACCCTCTCTTCTAGGCCAAGAGTTTTCAGAGCGATGATGATATTTTCTTCCGTACCAAAAAAGGAGAGCCCAAACGACATCGCAGAAATGCTTAGCTGTATAACCATCGGGTTGCTTGCCACCCCTATGCCCTGAGCTAGCCTCTCTAACAGCATCCCAACGGCTGTTCCTGCCCACTCGTCAGCAACACCTAGAACTTGCCCGGAGGTGTACAACACCCCAGAAGTGATGACACCGCTGCCAACAGCATCCTGAAGTCTGCTGACATCAACAGGCGATGGAGCCCTCTGAGCAAAAACCTCTTCTTTCGAGACTGTGGCTCCAAAATCATCTATGGGAACAAAGGCTTCGCGACTACTCAGGGTAGATTCTAGCGTTATCAGGTAGAGGGAGAGCTGCCGTTTCCCCTGTTCTTCAAGGGGTTCTAAAGACTCCAGCCGAGCCTTCACCTTTACGATTTCGGCCTTCAGTTGCTCTTCAGTAAAGGCGATGACCTCTGGCGGAGGAGTCACTAGATGTGTGAGGAGGATTTTTTTCCCTAATCGAAGAGTACTGTTGAGAACTTCTGTGAAAAGCACAACGTTGTCATAGTCATTCATAAACTCAGATGGATCAGCATCATCAAAATCATGGACGTTAGCTTCAAGGAGCAACTTCTTCCCCTCACGGAAAAATTCACATCGCAACTCCAGAGGAAGATCCCACACCTGCCCTGGCACAACATCATACAGCTTTCCCTGTTCCTGAATTGGCAGCCGGTTAAAATGGAAAAATAGTATTCTTTCAAGTTCCTTTTGCGTCACATCATCTAATGTCAACCAATCATCCATCTGCTTGATTTTTCTATACTTCGCAAGAGTTCTCTTCTCGTGAGGTGTCAGGTCAGAAGCCGACTCGCGAACAATATCCATGATGCGAAGGCATGCCATGGCAGGGTCCATTGCGTGGAGTTTCTGAGCAAAATCCTGAGGCGTCAAGGCCCGCTTCAGATAGTCTCCAGGCAAACCATCATACATCCCGATCAGTTCACGAATGTGTAAAGAAGGCTCTTCAGCAGGGATCTCGCCATGAACGAGAGCCTCTTGAATCTGCTCTAAGGCTGTTTGGAATTTCACACGATCTTTCTGCGGCACGTCCCACATCGGAGAAGAGAGAACAACGAAGAGCTGTCTTTGCTGTTCTTCTGCTGAGAGCGCAAGAAATTGACTGAAGCGCTCTTCTCCAACCCGCAATTGCGCCCTCTCTTTTTGGAAATCGGAAAGACAGAGATAGGCAGAATACAAGATATGCAATGCTTTTTTATCTTCATCTGTCCGCCTCACACCTCTGCTCTTTAACGCCAGAGAAAAGGTCCTCTTCTCTTCTTCACTGATTCTCAACCACGGCGAGGATGTCACTGCCTGAAAAATCTTCTTCCTCGACTGTTTTCCTAGCTTGATAAAATGCTTAAAATCGCCTTCTGCACACAGAGGGAACACCGGTCGTGGCGGTTCTTGTGCTTCAAGGAGGTCGAATGCATACGAATCCATCCGATCGCGAAAATTTTGAAAGATCTGATTCAAACGAGATGGCTCTGTCATGCCAATATAGGTCAGATCTGCAATTTTTCTTGAGGTCAAGGCCGTAGCCTTTCCTCCATATTCTAAGGCCATGCCTACCATGGGAAGTAGCGATACTGCCGCCTTCCAGATTCTCGACAGCGCCCCTCTTCCGGCAGAACTCAGCACTCGCTCTGCCGCTCTCTCTCCTCTTTCTAGAGAGACTGTAGGGCCGCCTATATAAGGGATATACGAAACAGCATGATCGGCTGCATCTCCGACA
>CAINFV010000135.1 GCA_903848235.1 Chlamydiia bacterium
ATGGAGCATCGGCCAGATGTCGGACTAGATTCCTACGATCGATTTTTCCCCAACCAAGACACGTTGCCACAAGGAGGATTTGGAAATCTCATTGCCCTACCCCTGCAAAAAAAAGCTCGAGACCTCGGCAATAGCATATTTGTGAATGAAGATTTGATTGCTTATGAGGACCAATGGGTATTTCTTTCATCTTTAAGCAAAATCTCTCGTCAAGAGGCCGAGACAATCGTCCATCGTGCCGAAGGAAGGGGGCGCATTGTTGGAATGCATCTCAGAGTGATCGAAGAAGATGATGCCACCCCCTGGAACAGGCAATCCGTTCCCAGCAAAATTACTCTTCCTGGTGCAGATTTGCCAGAAAGTTTGGAGATCGTTGTTGGGAATGAAATTTACGTCCCGAAAAATGGACTGTCTCCAGGTTTAAGAAACCAATTAATCCGCTTGGCGGCATTTCCCAATCCTGAGTTTTATAAAGCCCAGGCGATGAGACTTCCAACACACGAAAAACCCAGAATGATTTCCTGCGTTGCAGATTACCAGGATCACATAGGGTTGCCGAGGGGTTGCCTCGAGGATGTCTATCACCTGTTTTCAGATCTGAAAATCAAATTGACAATTCGAGATGCGCTGCAATCAGGAACGCCTCTCGATACAAAATTTCTAGGAGAGCTTCGCGGGGAACAAAAAACAGCTGCAGCGACAATGCTGAAAACAAACTTTGGGGTGTTGTCAGCGACCACGGCCTTTGGGAAAACTGTTATCGGAGCATGGCTCATTTCAAAGCGAAAAGTGAATACATTGATTCTTGTACACCGAAAGCAATTACAAGAGCAATGGATCGAGCGGCTGTCTACGTTTCTCGAATTGCCAAAAAATGCCATAGGCCGTATTGGCGGTGGGCGAAAGAAACCCACTGGGCTAATCGATATAGCAGTGATTCAAAGTCTTGTGCGTAAAAATATTGTAGATGATGTAGTCTCTCAATATGGCCATCTGATCGTTGATGAATGCCACCATTTGCCGGCATTCAGTTTCGAACAAGTCGCTCGTCACTCAAAAGCCAAATTCATTACAGGTTTGAGTGCCACCATAACTCGAAAGGATGGACATCATCCAATCATCCTCATGCGATGCGGTCCAATAAGATATCGAGTAGACGCCAAAACTGCTGCCATCTTACACCCTTTCGAACATACTGTCTTTGTCCGACCCACCTCCTTTTGTCCTATCAAGCCTGCCAATGACGATACACGTCTCCGATTCCATGATTTATATGAAGAAATCATCCGAGATGAGGAGCGCAATCAATTAATTTGCAGCGATGTGATGAGCGCTGTCCAAAGAGGACGATCCCCAATCATACTCACGGAACGGAATGATCATCTAGATTGCTTGTTTGAAAGACTCTCCCCCCATATCCATCATCTGATTGTGCTTCGGGGAGGAATGAGCTCAAAAGAGATCGCTCAAGCGACCGACCGTTTAGCGACTATCCCAGCAAACGAGGTCAGAGTTCTTCTTGCAACGGGCAAATTTGTCGGCGAAGGATTTGATGACGCGCGTCTAGACACTCTATTCCTTACCATGCCCATTTCATGGAAAGGAACCATCGCGCAGTATGTTGGCAGGCTCCACCGTCTCTATGCACAAAAACAAGAAGCACAGGTCTATGACTATGCAGATCTTGGCGTCCCCATGCTGGAAAGGATGTTTAATCGGAGATGCCAGGGGTATGAAGCAGTGGGCTATAAGATCCTTCTTCCCGCTAGCGCCATTCCTGGATGGCCAGCCGTTGTCCCTCTTCCCGTCGATCCCGCCTGGAAGGCAGACTATGCTGGCAGCGTCAAAAGGCTTATTCGCGACGGCGTGGACATGCCACTCGCACATCTCTTCGTTCAGGTCGCTTCCATTTTTCCGCCTGAAGCAGAAGGAGCTGATCGCGCGCGCAGTGCGACGGAACGTTTTTTATTCCGCCGCCTTGAGACAATTGCTCAGACATCTGGACAATTTCGACTGAATGCAGAACTCGATATTCCTTTCGATGGGTGGGGCCGAATGGAGGTGGATTTGCTCTGCGTAGAAGCCCATCTTGCAATTGAACTTGACGGCTCTCAGCATCTTGGGCTAGCTGAAGCCTATCGACGAGATCGGCGCAAAGATGCTTTGTTACAGGAAAATGGCTATACGGTTTTGCGATTCCTTACCGAAGATGTCGGCAAACACCTCGATGATGTCTTAGATTCGATTCTTCGCGCCTTAAGCCGTTTGCGAAAGCATGAGGCGACAAAAGGTATTCCTTCTTATTAACCCGAGGGGTAAACAGGTGACAAATCGCGCTGCGAGGCAAAGACAGATCGAAGCGTAGCGGTCCGAAGAAGGAGTTCATAGTAAAACTATGGACGACGATGAAGGATCGATATGTCGAAGCCGCAGCAAGCTGGTTGTCATCTGTTTACCCCTCGGGTTAATAAATAATTTGCCTCAAGCGAACATGCGACGTATGGCGTGATAGAGGTATGGTGCAGCGCCAAGAAGAACAAAAACACTTCCAATCACATAGCAAGGAATCCAAGAAAACAAGCGAGCTTTGCCATATTGCTCGCGGAAATAACGCGACCACATGAAATAAATGCTGATAGGAATAGATATAGGAATGCAGAACACAATTAACATAATCACTCCAACGAAAAAAGGAG
>CAINFV010000136.1 GCA_903848235.1 Chlamydiia bacterium
GACAAGCTCTCTGCGCTGGTGTTCTAGCTGCCCTTGTATCTCTTCTCCTGATGCTCTGTCACACTTTGCAAGATGGCAGAGCCCTGTCTCTGGATCTTCAGCATATACCCATCCTACTGGCGGCGGCTGCTCTTCCCATCGATCGGTCACTCGAAGTGCTATCAGATCATTATGAACCGCTAGTGACGCTAGCTCTCTCTCCCACCCCTGATCGTGCGATATAAAGTCAGAAATGACAAAAATCACCCCACGCTTTGGCCCATGGCGAGCGCCAATAGCCTGCAAGCTTCGTGATAGATAGGTAGAGCGCTTCCCAAGACCTATCCCGTTCATCACCTCTACAAGACGCCCCGCCTGCGCCATCCCTCGCCTCGGAGGGATAAACTTCTCTAGATTTTCTGAGAACAGCGCCAGCCCGATGCGATCCCTGCTAATGGCAGCAGAGAAAATCAATATCGCTGCTGCCTCAAGAGCCAGCTTTGCCTTTTCAGGGCGTGCCCAAAAAACAGAGCCAGAGGTATCTAATGCCACCATCACAGACAGATCGCGCTCTTCGAGATAAGTCTTTACGTACGGCTCTCCAAGCTGTGCGAGCTTGGCCCATACAAATGCCTTTGGGTCATCTCCGGGGGTGTATTTACGAATTTCGTCATAGTCAATTCCCTTGCCGCGAAACAAGGAACGATACATTCCCAAAAATGTACCCAAGACATACCGCTTCACCTGAAGTTTGATGGCAAAGCGTTTGGTAATCACGGCGATGGTATCTCTTTTAGAAGTCTCTCTACAATGGCATCTGGTGTAAGTCCTTCTGCCTGAGCTTCATATGTCAAGATCAGCCGATGTCGCAAGACTTCCTTAGCAATCTCCTTTACATCATGGGGAGTTACAAAATCTCTTCCTTCTGTCATCGCCAATGTTCTTGCGCCGCGCAGAAGCCACAGGGTAGCTCTCGGCGAGGCCCCCCATTGAATTGCAGATTCGAGCTTCATGTTTTTCAGGCGCTCTACATCCCTCGTTGCAATGACAAGGTCTACCGCATATCCAACGACCTTGTCATCTACATGAATACCGTCCACACGCTCCTGCATACCCTTCAAGTCTTCGATCTTTAAAAAAGGCTCTAAAGGCGCTGGCATTGCCTGTACCATGCTATGGGTGGCAATCAGCGTCTCTTCGGCAACATTTGGATATGGCATGATAAGCTTAAACATAAAGCGATCGAGCTGCGCCTCTGGCAAGGAATAGGTGCCCTCCTGCTCGATTGGATTCTGGGTAGCCATAACAAAATAGGGACGGTCGACGACAAATGTCTGTCCGAAAATTGTAACCTGCTTTTCAGCCATCACCTCCAGCAGTGCTGACTGCACCTTCGGAGGAGCCCTATTAATCTCATCTGCCAACACCACATTCGTAAAGACCGGTCCTTTTTCGACGACGAACTTCCCTTGGTCTGGGCGAAAGACGCTCATCCCCGTCAAATCCGACGGCAGAAGGTCTGGTGTAAATTGAATTCTCTTGAAAGGAAGCCCTGCTATCTGCGAGATCGTAGATATCATCAAGGTCTTCGCAATACCAGGAACGCCCTCTACCAAAACATGGCCCCCGGCTATCAGCGCCACGAAAACCTTCTTCACTAACTCTTGCTGCCCGATGATCCTTTGACCTACACGGGCAAGACAGCCGTCCAACACCTGCTTTACCTGTCCACTATCCACAACGAAGACCTCCCGTGAAAAAATATCTTCAAGTCTGTATCAATATCACAAAAGATGAAATTTCATGAAGCTTAAGAAAGAGGCACGATCTTATGAATACCCCAACCTGCATTCCAAGAGACTTGATGACACTCCAGGAAGGGAGCCTCCCCATTATTCGGAGGCCGAGGAGGAATCGAGCGTCAGAGGCGTGGCGGGGGTTAGTCACAGAGACGCTCCTAAAACCATCGCAGCTTGTCTATCCAGTTTTTGTAACAGAAGGGCCGTGCGTGCCAATTGCAAGTATGCCAGGGGTTTTTCGTCTTCCTGTCGAAGACCTTCTCGAAGAGATAGAAGAGCTCCTCACTGTTGGCATACAAGCCATTAATATCTTCTGCCACATCCACAATAAGAAGAAGGATGCCATAGGGACAGAAGCCTATCGCACCGACGGCCTTCTTCCAACTGCTATACAGGAAGTAAAAAGGCGATTTCCGGAGCTCCTTGTCATCGCCGATATTGCTCTTGACCCATTCACCAGCCACGGACTCGATGGCCTCATTGACGAAGACATGTACGTCGTCAATGACCCTACCATTGTAGCCCTTGGCCACATGGCACTGCGAGCTGCAGAAGCTGGCGTTGATATCATCTCGCCAAGCGACATGATGGACGGCAGAGTTGGCTATCTTAGACATCTCCTCGATACCAAAGGGTTCTGCCGTGTTGGCATCCTCTCCTACGCGGTGAAATTTGCTTCTTCGTTGTACTCCCCTTTTAGAGAGGCTTTAGACTCATCCCCCCGCAAGGGCGATAAAAAAACTTTTCAAGTAAATCCTGCCAATGCACGCGAAGCACTTTTAGAATGTGCTCTCGATGATCAAGAGGCCGCCGACATGCTCCTCATTAAACCGGCGATCACCTCTCTTGATATTATCGCTAAGGTTCGCTCCCAAACCCTCCTTCCCATCGGCGCCTACCAGGTCAGCGGGGAATACGCCATGATCAAAGCTGCTGCCGCCAACGGATGGATCAATGGAGAGGAAGTGCTTATGGAATCGCTGATCGCCATTCGCAGAGCTGGCGCTGATTTTATCTTTACCTATGCCGCTAAAGAGGCCGCGGGGCTGCTGAAAAAATAGAGAGAAAAAAGACATTAATTCTTGACACTTGAGGCTTTCCTTCGGAACCTTCCGTTGCCACGAAAGCTCTAGGGGAGTATTATTTTTACTCTTTTGCTCTCAGTAGCCAACCCGTCATCCGCGCCAAGAAAAGCGCATTATCTTTCGGTGGATGTTTCGTTGTAGTATTTGAGGTTTTTTTCATGTTATCACTGTTAAAATGGCTCTTTGGAACCGCCCAAGAACGGACTCTTCGACGGTATTGGAAAATCGTAAAAGAGGTGAAAGCAACCGAAGAGAAGCTCCAGTCATTAACTGACGAACAGCTTGCCGCCAAGACTTCTGAATTCAAAGAGCGTTTAGCACGGGGGGCCTCTCTCGACAGCCTTCTTCCTGAGGCATTTGCCACTGTGAAAAATTGCTGCCGACGGATGATGGGGATGGACGTCCACGTTTCTGGCTACAACCAGAAATGGGATATGATCCCTTATGACGTGCAGATTCTCGGAGCCATCGCCCTGTACTATGGTGCCATCACTGAGATGCAGACAGGGGAAGGAAAGACCCTTACTGCAGCCATGCCGCTCTACCTCCGCGCCCTCAGCGGGAAATCCGTCCATATCGTGACTGTCAACGACTATCTAGCAAAACGCGACTGCGAATGGGTAGGAACTATCTACCATCGCCTCGGCTTAACCACTGGCGTGCTGCAGCAGAGCATGGAGCACGACGAGCGAAAGGCCATCTACAAGTCAGACATTGTGTATGGAACTGCCTCGGAGTTTGGATTCGACTACCTTCGCGATAACTCCATGGCGATGAATGCCAATGAGCAGGTACAGCGCGGCCATTATTTTGCTCTGATCGACGAGGTAGACTCCATTCTCATCGACGAGGCAAGGACCCCGCTGATCATCTCGGGGCCATCAGCTGTCTCAAAGCAGTTATATTCCGAATTGCAAGATGGCGTTGCAGCCTTGGTACAACGTCAGCGCGACGAGTGCCACCGCCTAGCTCTTGATGCTAAGAAGAAGCTGGTACGCTTTGGCGATGATCAGGGAACTGCCGTCGCGCTAAATGAAGAGGAGTATGACGCCTGCCAACGCCTGTGGCTTATTAGCAAGGGTACTCCCCGTAATAAAATCCTCAAGAGGCTCAAAGAGCATCCAGATATCAGAGCCGCCATTGACAAATGGGATCTTCACTACTACAAAGAGCAGAACAAAGAGCTTCGCGCTGAGGCTCTGGCTCAGCTTTTTGTCATCGTCGACGAAAAGGCCAGTGAATTTGAGTTAACAGAACGGGGCATCCAAGCGTGGATTGAAGGCGGCGGTAAGAATGATGACTTTATCATGCTCGACCTCGGCCATGAACTTGTCGAAGTAGATAGAGATCCCTCTCTATCGCAAGAGGAGAAGCTTGCCAAGAAGATTGCCATTCAAAACGAGGACGGCCTTCGTAAAGAGCGCTCCCATAACTTACGGCAGCTTCTTCGTGCGCACCTCCTCATGGAACGCGATGTAGATTACATCGTCCAAGAAGAGAAGATCGTCATCATCGACGAGCATACAGGCCGCATGCAACCTGGACGCCGCTTCTCAGATGGCCTTCATTCTGCTATTGAAGCAAAAGAAAAAGTCCCCATCCAGCGCGAAACACAAACCTACGCAACTATCACACTGCAAAATTATTTCCGCATGTATGAACACCTTGCGGGGATGACAGGCACTGCTATCACTGAAGCCCATGAGTTCAGAGACATCTATAAGCTCACCGTCCTTCAAATTCCGACCTATAAGCCCTGTCAGCGCGATGACACGAACGACGAAATGTACATGACAGAGCGCGAGAAGTATGGCGCGATTCTCAAAGAGGTCAATGATATTCACGGTAGGGGGCGGCCCATCCTTCTCGGCACCGAGTCTGTTGAAGTATCAGAAAAGCTCTCCCGTCTTTTTAAACTCAACCGCCTCGAACACACTGTCCTCAACGCCAAAAACCATACGCGGGAAGCAGAGATTATCGCCATGGCAGGGCAGCGTGGAGCTATCACCATTGCCACCAACATGGCAGGGAGAGGCACTGACATCAAGCTAGGCCCTGAC
>CAINFV010000137.1 GCA_903848235.1 Chlamydiia bacterium
AGAAATAGAAAGAAGGTACACGAGAGAAAGAAACGAAGAATGTCCATTTTAAATCAAATTTGTCATCTATTTAAATGCAACTGTGTAGTGGGTAAATACGAAACAAACTACCCCTTTCCGACTAACTGGTAAATATTATTCTCACAGCGGCTATGATGCCGCTGTGTCTAACCATTGCTGATAGAGGGCTTTTGGTGAGATGCCCATGATCTCTTCAAACTTCTTATAGTTTGCCAAAACTTGGAGGAGTTTATCCCACCCGTAGTTCTCCTCAATGTATGAAACAAACAAATAGGACCATTGGAATCCAGACACCTTGGCAAACTCCGTAGTATCGGAGGTTTCTAGCTCCTCTAAGCTTGGCACGCGAGGCTTGAAGGTCTTGATAAAATACCCACCTTTCGCCGCGGCAGTACCAAAGAGAAGCCAGCGGGGAAGACTCTCATTTCCAAATTGTTTAAAAAGAAAGCTCTCTACGACTTCGAGCTGCAACAGCATCTTCAAACTTTTCTTTGTATGACACGGACCAGGATTTGATGGAGAGACGATGTGAATCGTTTGACTATCTGCATGCGCCACGACCCAATCTGGAGCATCCTCCATGTTTCTT
This sequence comes from Chlamydiia bacterium, assembly GCA_903848235.1. Lineage (GTDB taxonomy): Bacteria > Chlamydiota > Chlamydiia > Chlamydiales > FEN-1388 > CAINFV01. The sequence continues at coordinate 611 of CAINFV010000137.1, forward strand.
GCAAGATGATATGCCTCTACGCTTGGATAGATAAACAGGTCGATGGGTTTGTCAAATGAATACTGAAAATCCTTAGAACATGCGGCATATGTCTGTTCTGCCTTTTGAAAGAGGGATGGTGCGATTGAGGCATCCGTCTCAGTATAAAACAGCTGAAAATGTTCAGATTCGATTTTGTGATCAAGCATCGAAGAGCCAAAACAGAGCCATTGAACTGAAATAAGAGCTACCGCGACCAATTTTTTCAACATGAGCAACTCCTTCATTTTCTTCTGTGATTTTAATAGAGAAAAGAATGGATGGCAAGAATTGGATTTGTTCAATCACTTTTGACAATATCTCTAGACAGGTGCATATGAAGGTGTATCTATACCGCTAACAATAGGATACACGTATGTATAACGCAAAAGCATACTCCGCTGCCAGTGCGACATCGTCGCTCTCTCCCATGAAGATCAATCGTCGTGATCTTGATGAACACGATGTTCAGATAGAAATCCTCTTCTGCGGCATTTGCCACTCAGACATTCACCAAGTGCGTAATGAGTGGAGCAGTATCATGCCCACTGTCTACCCAATTGTCCCGGGCCATGAGATTGTTGGGAAGGTCGCAAGAGTTGGTTCGGCAGTCACCAAGTATAAGCCTGGGGACATTGTTGCAGTCGGTTGCATGGTTGACTCGGACGGTACCTGTCCGCAGTGTAAAGCTGGCCTTGAGCAGTTCTGCCAGAATATGATCCTTACATTCAACTCTCCGGATAAGCACCTTGGGGGAGTGACCTACGGCGGGTACTCCGATAGCATTGTTGTCAGTGACCGTTTCGTGTTGCGCGTGCCCTCTTACCTTAATCTTGCTGGCGTTGCGCCGCTCCTCTGTGCTGGGATCACAACATATTCGCCGATGATTCGTTGGGGGGATATCAAGGGCAAGAAGGTGGGGATCTTGGGCCTCGGAGGCTTAGGTCACATGGGTGTGAAGTTTGCTCATGTGCTTGGAGCCCACGTCGTTGTATTTACCACATCTGCCTCCAAGAAGGAAGATGCTCTTCGCCTTGGCGCTGATGAAGTTGTTATATCCAGAAACAGCGACGAGATGCAAAAACATAATAGCAGCTTCGACTTCATCCTCGACACTATCTCCGCCGATCATGACATAAACGCCTATCTGAACCTGCTCCACCACGACGGCAATCTTACCCTTGTCGGTGCGCCGACAAAACCTCTTCCAGTGTCGGCGTTCAGCCTTATTATGGGCCGTCGCAGTATCTCCGGATCCAATATTGGCGGCATCGCCGAAACACAGGAGATGCTCGACTTCTGCGGTACACATAACATTACCGCTGATGTCGAAGTCATTCCCATCCAGAAGGTCAACGAGGCCTACGAGAGAATGCTCAAGTCTGATGTAAAATACCGCTTTTCCATCGATATGGCTTCACTCAAATCTGAGTAAGGAGTCTAGATTATTTAAACTTGACTCCTAAGGGGATGGCAACGGCAGCTCGCCAGATATTTATCATGCATATTTTAGCTCGACTTTGTCCAATTTTTTGAATCCTCTTCGATGAAGGCCCAAGAAATTGTACAAAGTCGAGCTTAGGTAAATGCTTCATGCCCCACCCACATAAAACAGCTTACCAGACGGGAACATTGGGGAGAGACTTGAGCATTTACGATAGGCCGAAATCATTAACAACAGTTGCTAACTGCTGATAATTGTTGCAAGCAAAGAGTTCGATAGGTAATGATCTACAAAAAGAGGCTGCTTCGCTGAAGTAATCGTAGTAGCAAGACGCAATAAATCGTAATTCAAATTGAACTGGCTAGGCGCATAGGGACTGGAAAGTAATAAGTCAGGCGATTCGAGCAAAACGGACTAATTGGTCGAAAGCTGACCGAATCGATTGAGTTCATTTTCCCAGTCCCTTATTTAAGGCATGAGACCTAAATAAGCGACTATTTTGTTCAAAATCAAATTTTAAACCCATGTTGCCATCTATTCGCTAGGGGCAACGAAGTTGAATCTAACGAATAGATGGCAACTTGGGTTTTCGCACCCTCAAATAACTAAATTTTTCAATCAGCAACAAATATTACTATTATTGTTTTTAATAATCCAAAAAGGAGAAAATATGAGTAAGATTATTAATGGGCCTGTACTAGGAACCGCTGGCGTCGTAAAATTTCACGACCATATTGGCACTGCAGGGCAAGTAGCATGCACAGCACTAAACGTTGTTGGATGGATTCCTTGTGCCTCAATAGTTTCAGGAGCTGTTCGCAGCCTTGTCGGGTTACGCATATTATCCAAGAGCAAAAGTGCAAGCAAAAAAACCCTAGCAAAGACTTGGATTGCCCGAGGGATCTCTGAAATGTGTGGTCTCGGGATTATCCTAGCTCCAATAGATATTGGATGCACGGCTGTGCGATGTTGTCAGGCACAAAGAGTGGCAACGGCAACTGAATAGTCCTGCCACGCCAAAAAGGTGAAAATATGAATACGATTCTTAATGGATCAGTGCCAGGAACAACTGGCGTCGTACATTTTCACGACAGTTTTGGCTTTGCTGTGTTGTGGTATGCATAACACTAAACGTTGTTGGATGGACTCCTTGTGCTTCAATAGTTTCAGGAGCCATCCACCAGCTTTGTGGTGTTGCGCCTGGTATTTATACCCAAACAAGTTGAAAAATTCGTTTTTGCCTTAGCCGAAAACCCCATCATCGACTCCAAAAAAACAGACCCTGTCGTTGTATTTACCACCTCTCCCTCCAAGAAGGAAGATGCTCTTCGCCTTGGCGCTGATGAAGTTGTTATATCCAGAAACAGCGACGAGATGCAGAAACATAATAGCAGCTTCGACTTCATCCTCGACACTATCTCTGCCGATCACGACATAAACGCCTATCTGAACCTGTTCCACCACGATGGCAATCTTACCCTTGTTGGTCCGCCAACAAAACCTCTTCCAGTGTCGGCGTTTAGCCTTATTATGGGCCGTCGCAGTATCTCCGGATCCAATATTGGCGGCATCGCTGAAACACAGGAGATGCTCGACTTCTGTGGTACACATAACATTACCGCTGATGTCGAAGTCATTCCCATCCAGAAGGCCAACGAGGCCTACGAGAGAATGCTCAAGTCCGATGTAAAATACCGCTTTTCCATCGATATGGCTTCACTCAAATCTGAGTAAGGGGCTGGAGCGTTTCTCTCATGTGCTTATCCGTTTCAGGAGAGCCACAGTCCACGAGTATGGAAGAGCGCGAAGAATTCGTACTAGGATTGAGTAGAAGAGCTGGGGCTCACATTGTGATTTACCTCTTACGGCGCACTGGATCATGTAGGTGGCCATCTTCGTCGGTTGCCATGTGAATGGAAATGAGCCTTTTAATCCTTTTGTAGCAACAGGTCCTGGATAGACCACTAAAAATCGAAGATTTGACCCTACATAGGTTGCTGCTAAGCCTTCAAACGCCTTGGCAATAGCAGCTTTTGATGCAGCGTAGGCAGTTCACTTTGGAGGCGCCCAAAAAGCATTTACAGAGCTTGTGGCAACGAATGTCGCTCCTCCATTGTTCTTGCAGACAGCTTCCCACGCCATCACCCACGTCAGAGCGCCAAAGTAGTTGACGTCCATGATTTGGCGATGTTTTGCGAGGTCAAAATGAGAGGGATCTTCTTCACACTCTTCACCGGCAATTCCGGCGTTGAGGAAGAAGATTGTGGGAATCAGGCCCACTTTTACAAGTTCTTCAGAAGCTGAAAGGACCGCTGTTGCATCAGTAACATCGCATACCACTGGGTAGAATTTTCCTTGTCCTAATTCAGCTTGTAGGGCAAGAAGCCGGTCTCGAGAGCGAGCTATTCCAATGGCCTTCCATCCTTTTGCAACACACTCTCTACAGAGTGCCTCGCCAATCCCGGAAGAAGCGCCAGTAACAAGAACTATTGGGGTCATGGCTTTCTCTCTGGAAAACGTTATAGATAAGCGCCATCTTTTATGATCTGCAGGGAGCGAAGTGACTCTCGTTTGAGGAGGTGATCTCCCGAATGGTATCCGTAAAGAGCAAACGAGGTGCTGCTATACATGGCCCTCAGCAGGGCAAGCTCCCATGTATCTTTTGAAATCCATCCATAAGCATCCCTAAACGCATCGTGGGAGCGCAGAGGCAAAAAGCTATGAGCGATAGAAAGGTCGGCTGCTGGGTCGCCAAGGTGCATATCTCCCCAATCAATGACTCCAGTGAGATGATGTTTTTTATCGACGAGGAGATGGCGCACATAAAAATCGCCATGAACAACGGACGAGCTCGTAGGGGCTCGTACATCTTGTAAGCGTTCGACCATTGATTCCAACTCCTTCCTATGTTCAAGAAGGTTGTGCTGAGACATCTCTTCGAAATTGTGCAGTGTTTTTAGAATCAAGTTCTCCCAGTGCAGATGGCTTACGTTTTTCTCAAAACTTTGACACTCAGCAATGCTGACAAGCGAGGTAGCGTGCAGACGAGAGAGAAACAGCGCAATGGGCTGAGCGAGAGCCTCCCGAACTTCCTCGGAGAGGTTGGCGTGACAAGCAGTGATGCCGTGAAGGATTTTGTAACCAAGAAACGGCCAAGGGAAAGTCGGTGTAGGGGATCCTTGCCATTGAGGGATGGGTATTGGTAGGGGAAGATAGGGAGCAATTTTGGGCAAGACAGTCCATTCGGATTCTAAAAGAGAAACGGCACACTCTCGTCGAGGGAAGCGAAAGATCAGATCTTCGTTGATGAGAAAGGCGGTATTATCCCACCCCGCTCCTAGCAGTCGGATTTTCTTCGGGCAAAGCGAGGGAAATTGCTCACGGATTACGTTGAGCGCCGTTGAGGAGTCGAGAGTGTGCTTTGGCTCCCATTGATGAATCACAGGGTCTCCAATATAAGTGTTTACTATTGCTTTGATTGAGTACGAAGAAATTTTTTCTTCAAATTCTAGTGATCTTGTACAATTATAACCAATTTCACATTCGTTGTTTCTGATAAAAAGACAACGCTCTGCGAAATCTGGGCTCAAAAAATGCTCATGTCAAGGTTAAGGATTTTTATGAACAGTTATTTTACTCAGTTGGAGTGTATTGCCCATTCTTAGGAGACGGCGCCAATAGTCGGTGAGTTTAAAAGTACACATATCAGCGGAAGGTGGCTTCAAGGCTGTCTTACAGTGGCCATCATAATGAGAAAAAAAATGGCCGAGGTTCGGATTGAAGGATGAGATGATGCCTTCATGAAGGTGGAGCTGAAAGTAATCGCAAACCCCAAAGGTACAGCGGTGAATCTGTCCCTAATTTAAACAAGCCCGATGGCTGTATTACAGGCTGTATTACAGTAAGAATTAACGGAATCCTACTTTCTTGATGTTTTGTTCAAAACAAAATCAGGAAGGTAAGGAATGGGTAAAAAAGAGCAAAACTCACATTTTGTATGTGTGGTGTGTCATCAACATGTTATGCCATTACGGAATGGAGGATATCGCAATCACTGTCCCTCGTGCTTATCGTCACTGCACGTCGATGACTGCACTCCAGGCGACCGAAAAAGCCATTGTCATGGCATTATGAAGGCGTCGAGTGTCAAATTCAGCGGAAAAAAAGGATGGCAAATTGTTCACACTTGCCTCTCGTGCGGTGTAGAAAGAGTTAATAAGATTGCTCAGGGAGATATCCAATCTGATGATTGGATAAAGATTGTACGATTAACCTAAGGAACAATGGGAGTAGCCTATGTCACGCGTTCATCAACTCAGTCACGTTACTTTCATATGTAACTGGAGTTTGGACAAATAGCCGCCCAGTTGACTATGCCTCAGGCTTTGGATGGGCGGCCATTTGTCTAAATCAATTTTTAAGAGACGTTTTTTCTAACACTGAGCAACTATTGGACG
>CAINFV010000138.1 GCA_903848235.1 Chlamydiia bacterium
ATTCCTTGACACTCCCAACGACGGAGCGTTTGAGGTGAGACTTAAAAAAAAGTCGGGGGCTTTTCCGATGCTTAAAATCTTAGTCATACTGACCAAATATGATCAGGTATGATTAACTACAGAAGAAACTGTTAAAGCCCCGAGCTTCAATCGTCCATTGAAAGCCAAGGATACATGTTTTTCTACCGAAAAAAGGGATAGTACGCACAGAAAAAAACTTGTAAACTCCGGATAGTTGGTAGCGCCTTGGATTTGAACAACGCGGAGGCTTTTGTCCCTATGAGGGTGGAGACGCTCTATGTCTGCAATTTTCGCAATCTACAATCACTGCAGATCTCTCCTGAAAGCGGTATAAACGAGCTGGTAGGGGAGAATGCTCAGGGAAAGACTTCTATCCTCGAGGCCCTTCATGTGTTGGTGTTAGGAGGCTCTTTTCGAACGTATCAACTGCGAGAGCTTGTCCAGCATGGCAAAAGTGGGTTTTTCGTCGAAGGGACGATTAATAGCGGCGGCGTTCATAAGACAATTTCCGTGAGCTATGATGGCTCTCGACGTTCCGTTACAATCGATGGCCAGCTCCAAGAGGCATCCTCTCTTCTCCTAGGAAATCTCCTTGGCGTCACTGCCACACTCGAAGACCATGAGCTGATCTTCGGCGCTCCTGCCACCCGGCGGCGGTTTTTAGATGAGCAGATAGCACAGGTAGACCCATTTTACGTCACGCAGCTTAGCAGATACTCAAGAGCGCTTGCCTCTCGAAACCGTCTTCTGAAGGGACGCGACACGAGGACGATAGGCGCATGGGAAGAGCTGCTAGCAAAGGCCGGCGCTTATATCGTCCATCAGCGCCAGCATACAGTAAATCTCCTGCGCCCAAAAGTCATCAGCGCCTATCAATCGCTGTTTCCGGATAGAACTGTCTCTTCTTCTTTTACCATGCGTTATATCACACAAATTCCTGATGGCAACGATGCTGCAGAGTGGTATCAGCGGCAGTATGCTGCCCGCCGCGAACAGGAGATGAGAGCTGCTGCAACACTTGTAGGACCCCATCGCGATGACATGGAGTGGTGTATTGACGAGCGGCCGTGTAAAGCTGTGGCTAGCCTTGGCCAGGCACGGGCTGTGGCCTTAAGCCTTCGCTGCGCTGAGTGGTCGTTATTAGCGGAAAGGTCTTCTGAAACGCCACTCTTTCTCATTGATGATGTGGAGAGCACATTAGATGCTACGCGAAAGAGCATCATCCTGCAGCTGTGCCAGCAGTTCGGCCAGGTCTTTTTGACATGCCATACACCACAATCTGCCACAAGCCGTGTCATCAGTGTTATTCAGGGCGAGATACCATTATAACCACACCTACGAAGGGATTTTTCCTATTTGAAAATCCTGAAAAAAAACTATAGTAACGCTTTTGATTTCAGACAATTTTTAAGGTGGGTTTTTTTTCAACATGAATTCAGTATCCCCTCAAACAACCATCGAACATGACGCTCGGCAGCTAAGCGACGGCATCCCCCCCCTGCCCTTGCAGCATACTGACAGCAGTATCAAAATAAAAACAATTGCTCACATTGCCTTCGTAACTTTGTCTTCGATATGTGCTGCAGCACTAGCCGTTAGCATCACGATGGCTGTCATTGGCGTTGCTGTGGGTATGATGACAACAGCGGCTACGGTAAGCGCAGTGGCCCTTGCCATGCTTTTGGCTGCAAAAGCATGGCAGCAATGGACTCCATATCTTCCATCTACACTCCGAATAGTTGCTAACTACATTCAATCAGTTGTAACAGCAGTCTTTTCTATTCTAGCTCTTGGCATCATCTTCCCTATCAACCTCGAAAAACAGGATCCAAAAAACCTTCAGGAGTGCAATCCACATCAGATTCCCGTGCTCCTCATCCATGGGTTTTGTGGGAGTAGCAATAACTGGCTCTACCATCGGCAACGACTTCTTGGCGCAGGGTATCAGAACATCTTTACGATTAACCTTGGAACTATCTTTCAATCCGTCGAGCAGTACACATCCCTTGTACGGCAAAAAGTTGCTGATATTCGACGTATTACAGGAATGCGAGAGATAATTCTCGTTGGTCACTCAATGGGAGGGCTTGTCTGTCGGGACTACCGATATAAACATGCAGAAGCGGACCAGATGCATGTGCGGAAGATTATCACCGTTGGCGCGCCTCTTAATGGAACGTATACAGCGTACTTAGCGTCCTGGATCAGCGCTGCTGCAAAAGAGATGGAGCCATCTTCGCCTTATGTCCGTCAACAGCAGGAACGAGCAGCTGCTGATGATAGAACAGACTATGTTTATATCGGCACACACGTGGACAGCATCGTGATCCCTACCTCATCAGCGCTTGAAGGCGGAGCTCGACAGGCGAGGAGGGCGATGCTCAATGCAACAGGGCATATAGAGTTTCTCTTTTCAGACGCAACAGCAGACTTGATTATCGATGAGCTCCGCGACTGTATACCGATTCTTGCACAAGAAGAGGTATAGTTCTGTTTAGGGACTGGAATGTCGCCTGCATAATCGGTAGTTGATTTCGATATTTTTCTGTACGGAATTCAGGCAGGTAGGATAGGTTCCCAAAAACGAGGCTTGATGTGGCTGTGTTGCTCATCATGAATACGGGATAGCTCAATTACTTTGAGTTGGATTTGAAATTATACAGTTACTTTATAGAAAGAGCTGTTTTTGGTAAAATAAAAATTGGATAAATAAGGAGCTTAAATATGGTTACTCGACGAGTTCATAAGCAGAAGCAAAAGCCTCCTTCTTATCGGCAGCAAAGACTGCGGGATGTAAATCTCTTTCCAAAAGCCCAGGCAAAGCTTCTTGGTGAGATCCCTCAGGACCTCTTGGGAATTAGCGATGATCAGCTCAGCGGCATGTATCAGGTAGCATGGACTTTTCTAGAGACACAAGAAACAGCTGACGCCGTCCGGTCATTTACGCTCTTGTGCCACCTTCATCCCTACGTCTCTGACTTCTGGTTTGGACTTGGCAAAGCATTGCGCGAATGCGGTGAGGCAGAAGATGCCCTCAGCATGCTTCTTGTTGCTGAGACTATCGATCCAACACGTTTTGAATTCTATGAAGAAGAGATCGAATGCTGTCTGCAAATGGGGCGGCCGAAGGAAGCGGACCATATCCTCCATAGGCTCTATGCCCATCGACGGTCGATTGCGGCGTTCAGTGATATGGTTAGAGAGTACCACCAGCTCGAAGAAAAAATTGCTTTAAGTCTCAAAGACCTTTCTTCATCGACCTTATGAATGACCGACGGGGATCCTTTTTTCTTCTGGAGGGATTTTTGGTGGATCGAAAAGAATCGTGCGGTCTAAGACGGCCTTGGTTCCATGGAAAACCAACATTTGAACCACAAATCCAATAATATCGGCAGCAATGATCGTCACCGTTGGTGTACAAACTGTCGCACCAGCTGCAAGGAGCGGAGTGAAAATATTGAGCGCCACATGGCTTTCGATAAGGTAGGGGAGTGTCGTGCGGAAAATCGACCCGAGGGCCTCTTCTACAAATGGCATAGCATAATTGCATACCAGGCATTTGACGAAGTATCCAATGGCAACGGCAGCCACACGAACGGCGGTGATAAGCGACGTTACCAGCCATCCACTACGACGTTTGATGATGCCGAGAATTTCGGCAGTAATGGTGATGATGGAGTTCACTGCTTCGGAAATGCATGTCCACACAAGATCGCCAATGAAGGATGCCACAGGGAGAGCAAGCATAAGGCTTGCCTGAAATCCTATAGCACCGCTTACCCAAGAGCCGAAATGTTGTTCTGCAACAGAAGCCACTACTTGACGAATCTCGTCTCGAATTGTGGCCATTCCGTGGACAATCAGCACCTGTTTTGCTGAAAAGCCGAGAATATTCCCTGCAATAGTTGCAACGCAAGAAACAGCCGTTTCACAACCCATGTCTCACTCCTAGGAAAAAACAATATATACCTCTTCTTGAATAAGAAGAGGTATAGACACAATTCGTGCAAATAAGGGACATTTTTTAGCGTTTGTACCGATTTTGAAGCAACGCCTGTTGAAATGGATGGAAAATGCGATCACGTTCACCTTCTCGATGAGAGCGGGTTGGTCCATTTCCCAATTCTTGAACAAGAAGAGGTATAAACTGTTGAGCGAAGAGTGCTCCGAAAAATAAATTCTTCTTTTGAGAAAAAAACATATGCTCCTATGCTGATAGCCGTGCGCTATTTGCAAGGAGTCAAGATTCGCCAAAAATATTCAAAAGGATAGCCAATGGATTCATCACCCTTTAGGCCTACTCACGCCTTATATAATATTTATGTAAAACATTTTGATGATGAGGTCTACCGTCAGGCAGAAAGCTCCCTCATCCCCTGTAGAGCCCGAATAGACTCGTCCAGTCCGAAAGAGCAAGAGCAAAGCGTTATACTTACAAATAGGATCATTTTTTGTTTGAATAAAACCGTTCTCATCAGGCTCAGAGAGATCCCTATTTATCCGCATATTGGCGCTCACATTGATCCAGAGACAGTTGAAGCTGTAGACCAGATTTTTCGTGTGTACCTCGCTGCTTGCCCACAAAGCCTGGGAATAGGGGAGGCAAAAGAGCTGAGAATAGAACTGTGGGCACGCACTCTAAACATCATGCGTTCTCGCTATCCGACCGAAATGGGATATCTTGTGAACTTCTATAGAACGGCACATGGGCTTTCCCTTGACGATGCTACAGGTGCTGTCGGCACAAATTGTCCAGGCTCTATTGCTGATGCTATTGGATATTCGATCTTTCAGCGGACAGTAAAACATGCAATGCAACTCGCACCATAGCAACCAGCGGAAAAAAAAGTGCAAACAGCCCTTTTGTCATGCAAGCTAGCGATGGTCGCGGAAGCTAAAACGATCTAAATCATTGGCAGCCGTAGTATTGGGGAAGATCTCACGAGCTTCACGATCAAAGGCTGCACTGTCAGAATAGCGAGCGGAGAAATGGGTGAGAACGAGAGTATGGGCATGGGCATCTTTTGCCAGCTGTGCTGCTTCTGCGGCCGTCATATGCTTGTAGCAGAGTGCTAATTCTTCTTCTGAAGAAAGGTAGGTGCTCTCACAGAGGACCATCCGTGCATTCATTGCCAATTCGAGTGCCTCCTGACATGGCCGCGTGTCGATGATTACAGCAATAGAATCCCCCTTGCGCACATAGGCGACATCTTCGAGCGTCACTCGCCGGTTGTCGACGATCAGCCATCCTTGGCGTTCTAATGTCTTGACCATTGGGCCTACGATTCCGGTTGCCTTGAGCTTTTCTTTATCAAAGCGGATGCCGTCAGGTTCAGTTATTCTCCAGCCGAGATTGTCAATGCCATGGTCTAGAAAGAGAGCTTCGATACGAAAATGGTCATCCTCATGAACAACGCCGCCAGGGCGATCTATTGGATGCTCGATCACATTGATGGCCTCATAGTATGCCGTTCCATATCGCAAGCGATCGAAGTATTTCTTTCCACTGGCAGGGTAATAGCAGTGAATAGGATGCACAACCTTGTCGAGGTTCAGACGCATGAGCATCGACCCGAGTCCCAAACAATGGTCGCCATGAAAATGGGAAATGAACATGCGTGTGACAACAGGAGGAGCCACATCGGCGAAAATAAACTGCCGCTGTGTCCCTTCTCCAGGGTCGAAGAGAAGCCCCTCGTTATTCCATCGAAATAAATAGGCACCGTGGTTGCGGTGACGCGTTGGCTGTTGGCTCGAAGTGCCTAGTACAATGAGATCCTTGACGCTCAAAGGAAAGCTCCTGTGAATTTTTCAATTAGCGCTGGAGACAATCCTAATTGAGAGAAAATGTATACCCAACACTCTTTCAACTGTCACCGATAAATATAGTGTAGCTGTCTTGTATTTTCAAGAAAAGCGGTTCTTAGCTCGGGCTGACTTGAATTTATATACCCATGACAGTTGAAAGTTGGTTAGATGCGGACTTTTTCGATGGCAGGCATGCCTCTTCTTGAACAAGAAGTGGTGTGGTATGGATCAATCGCACCACTGGACGGCAGGAATGTACAGCCAGTTATACCCTTCGACGTCGGCAAGATCGTCGGTAAGCTCATACGGATTGTCGATGCAGGGGAGTAGGGCTTGGAAGAGAACAAGGAAAGCAGAACAGCGCGCCGCAACAAGAGACACCGTCTGGCGGAAGGATGCCATTTGTGCTCTTCGCCATACGCGATCAACAGAGCAAGAAAATAGAAGTAGTAGCAAGGCTACACAGACGAGTCCACATCCAAGACCATAATAGATGTCAACCCCAGGCAGCATCAGCAAAACGGCACTTAGTACCAGGCCTGCTGGCCCCGCAATAACGTCGATCATCGTCCGTGCCGATATCCTCTCTGAAATAGGAAAATGTGCTAATAGATACCGCATATTGCTCTCAACGACAAGAGGATACAAGCTTTCTACGACCAGAAGCGTAAGCACTGATGAAATCAGAGAATGGCTTTCGGCGAATCCTACGCGCATCATCAAGGCGGCTAAAATAGTAGCTGCAGGAAGTCCAGCGCGACTTAGGCTGAAGCGAGACCATAAACGCCATGAAAAAAGGGTGAGGATATTTCCAAAGCCAATGAGCGCGACAAATGATCCAATAGACTGAACGTCGCAGGGACCATTCTTCAGCGTCAAAAATCGAGACTCAAAGTCGGCAATAAAATAGTACTCCGTCGTGCTGACAAGGACGTTGAGCAGTACACTCCCGAGAACAAGGGTTAATACAGCTCTTGAACCTACCATAGCACGTACTAATGTCAGTGTAGGCGACGGATGTGGCGTAGCATCAGCTGGAATATGAGGCTTAAGAAGCAGAGGCTCTTGAACGTCAAAGGCAAAGTTTCCAAGAAACCAACATATAATGCTGCAGCAGGTGACTAAGAGGCCAAGCTGTCCAGCGCGAAGGGTGTCTGATTGAAGCCAAACACCAGCCATAGACATGCCAAAATAGGTACAAAAAGTATAGAGAGTGCATTGCCCAGTTGTTACAGAGCTGTTTTCGTCAAAGGGGTTTAAGGCAATCCAAAAAGAATTGATAACCAGCGCAGAATATGCGTATCCCAGGACCTTTAAGAGAAAGATCATGCTTGTAAAAGAAGAGAGAGAAAAAAGAGCCTCAGTCAGAGCTAACAGTCCAAACGCAATGCTAGCATAACGTTGAACACTTAGAAAAACAGATTGGGGAGTGAGAAATTTAAGTCCGGAGAAAACCAGAGAGGAGCTTCCAAAGAGAGCTAGAGCTGTAAATATATAGGCTTCAGAGAGTCTTTCAGACCCAAGTTTTGTGGCAAAATCAACGTCGGAGACTTTCCATGCAAGCGAGGAAGACAGAGAGACAGTAAAGGCGAGGATTGCTAACAATCCGATCCGATAGGGTTTTGGCGCGGTCGTGATTTGAGATCTCTTCGCGCCTCCTCCCATTACGACACCCCTCTATTAGTGGTACTGTCTTCGATATGCAAAATATTGTCGTAGCCGCGCCAACGACGCGTTAACAGGCGCATGCCCGTATACATAGACAGTCCGCTGGCAGGAGTCATAGACAAGGGATTACACAATAATCTCTGAGGGTCACTGAAAAATTTCTCAGAGCGTAGACCTGACATAAAGTCCTTATTCTTTAAATAAATGAGCTTGCCAGACCACAAGTGTACAAACACCCCGTTTTTTTTCACTAGTAAAAGACTTTCTTTTTCTCGTCTAGCAAAAAAATTGTTTATTTTTGAGCGGCAGCTGAAAAAACAGCAGCTTTTACTCTCTTTTTCCGCAGGAAAAACACATCTCTCTGGCACAATCGCAGCAGGAGTTTTTTTTAACCTCAACCCGAGTTGAGTTGTTTGGCATAAGCTAGCCAGAGTGTACAACCCGGGGTTACCATGTTAGGGCTATATATCGCGTGCAGGATAAAGAGGAGTTGAAGATGGATACGAAGAAAGAGATCGAAGAGAGAAAGGTCATCATCATTGGATCTGGCCCTGCGGGATATACGGCGGCTATCTATGCAGCACGAGCGATGCTTCGCCCGCTACTCTTCGAAGGGTTTATGTCGGGCATTGCTGGTGGGCAGCTCATGACAACTACAGATGTAGAGAATTTCCCTGGGTTCCCCGAAGCGATATCAGGTCCTGAGTTGATGGCAAAGATGCGACAGCAGGCAGAACGGTTTGGAACGGAAGTCGTTACCGAAGATGTACTATCTGTCGACTGTTCGAAGCGTCCGTTTCTCGTGACAAGCTCATCACGCGAAGTGGTGGCTCATGCCGTCATTATTGCAACAGGGGCCATGGCAAAACGCCTCGATATAAAGGGCACTTCGGAAGGGGAGTTTTGGCAGAAAGGTGTCTCTGCATGTGCTGTGTGTGACGGTGCCTTGCCAATCTTTCGCAACAAGGATGTATATGTCGTTGGCGGTGGTGATTCCGCGATGGAAGAATCGATGTACTTAACGAGGTATGCTTCAAGAGTCTTCATTGTCCATCGACGAGATGCGTTACGTGCTTCGAAGATCATGGCAGATCGGGCTCTCCATCACCCCAAAATCACTGTTTTATGGGATAGCATCGTAGAAGAGGTTAACGGTGATACATTGGTGCGGTCTGTCACAATAAAAAATGTCAAGACGGGGGCTCTTGAAACCCGTCCTGCATCAGGACTGTTCTTCGCCGTAGGACATGTTCCTAATTCGGGGTTTCTCGGGCCACAAATAGATCTAGATCACAATGGATACATAAAAGTAGTGCCAGGATCGTGCCGGACATCTGTCCCGGGCATCTATGCAGCTGGCGATGTCCAAGATCATGTGTACCGACAAGCGGTTACTGCAGCAGGAACTGGCTGCATGGCAGCATTAGAAATAGAACGAGAGTTAGCAGCACTCGAAAGTCTACCAAAGTAGCGCCGGAGGAGAACTTGATAAAGGGTTTTTACGTCACTGTCAGCATCGCAACAGTAGTATCTGGTCTGCTCACGGCTTCTCCACAGGCCGAGGCAACACCATGGACGAAGAGCTTCCTTGAGACCCGCGTCGCGGCCTCTGTAGAACGGTATGCCATTCGCGCTCGAGCAGATCGATGGAGGCATACTCCCAAAAATCAGATCGACGGGACACTCTTTGCAACATCAGCTCCTCTGCAAGACTGGGAGTTTGACCTCGGAGTTCAGGGGAAATCTCTTCCTACTAGAAAACTTTTTTGTCGTGCAGAACGGCAGATTTTTTCAGATCTTCAAAATGACCCTCTAGCAGTCACTCTTGTTGCTGATGTGTCTTCGTCAGGGCATCAGAGAAGCCAAAAGCCTGTTTTCTTTGAGATGGCGAAAAACGTTGCAGAATGTGGCATCGGCGTTGGCCGTCATCTCGTTATCCGAAGAGACGCTTATACGCAGCTCTTCGCCTATCTCCTCGCTGGGATAGGGTCTTCAAAAGCACGATTTGTAAGTGGCGAGCTTGGCGTTCAGCAGATGTTTTTTCAGCACCACTTCCTCAGACTTTCCTATATTCATATGAAAACCTTTGGCCACAATCATGGAAGGTTTCGTGGGATTGGAACTATAAAAACTGATGTCAATACCATCACGGCGAGTTATGCATATCGTTGGTACAATGGTATTGAAGCGAGGGTTTCATATATTCACAGAATATTGACGAGCGGCAGCCTGAGGAGGTCTTCAACCTGTCAGGTAGGGGTTTCAATTCCGATCTCGCTGTAGAAGAACGTATTATCTCGACTTTGTGCAATAGCATAATGAATTTCTCAGGAAGGGTAAAAATACCCCCCCCCTCGAAATTCATTACGCTGTGGTTTGCATCTCTCGAATATGGGGCCAAAATTTGTACAAAGACGAGATTATGCCAAGTAGCTATCTATTACTTGGCGTACATCGCTTTCAATTGGGCAATGTCGGGGAATTCAGGATAAAATTCGCCTTGGGGCCCGAGGTACCCTTTCTCGCCTTTTTTAATCACGACTTCAACGTATCCCCCTTTATCATTAGGCACATTTACCTTAAAGCTGTCTGAGGCAACCGGGGCCGAAGGTGCTGGCAGCGGTGTCGAGCCCGTAGCCTCAGGTTGACTAACAACGGCAGGGGACGGTTGAGCAGACGTAACAGGCGGGGCTACGACTTGATAGCCATTTTTCGTTAAAATGTAATAAATACCGTTGTCCGTATAATAGGTAACACCGTTGATGATGACTGGGAGGAAATCTGAAGGAATGACACTGACACACCCCCCCATTGGCGGCTCTACTAATTCATAGCCTCCCGGAATGACAGTATAATATAAACCTTCGTGATAGAAAAATTTTCTGTCTCCCACATAAATCGTATGATAGCCGTCCGGTAAACATGTTACGTGTAGACCCCAATGTGGGTGCTCATGCCAATAGTGGTGATGTTCGTGAATGCCTACGCCAACTTCCACCCCCACATGTGCTGATAACAGGCTTGCTGTTGCCAATAAAGCCATCGCAAAAATCCCTGCTACTTCTTTCTTTGCTATTTTTCTGCTGAGCATACCGAGGCCCTCCCTTCGCGCAAATCGCCTTTTGAAATCAGAGAATGACGACAAGCACATCCGTCATCTATCTCCGTGTCGTAATACTCCTTTTTGTTCTTTTCGAGAAGAATTTTTATATAGATGGAATTTTGCAAAAAAATAGTCTAGCCTGTTGCTTCGATGAGGGTGTATGCGATGGCAATCGTATGCGAATGGCTGATAGAGAGGTGGGTCTTCTTTATCGCAAACCGTTTTTGGATTTCTGGATTCCAGAGGACAGACGGCTTTCGGTAAAAACAACCCCTACTTCTAGTAGCGGGGCTGTTTTTGCCGATCGAATCTGCGGACTTTTTCTTCGGCATCTATCCAACTTTCAACTGTCACCGGTATATGCCGCTTCCAATTGAAAGTTGGAGTTTTTTGCCGCGTTAAAGCCTCAATCTTTGATCCATCAAAAAACATCCAATAGTACACTATGGGATGTTTTTCGTTGGTCAAATCTCGAGCCTTTTCCGCGACAAAAAATCTCAACTTTCAACTGTCACCGGTATATATTCTGTTCTGCCTCAGTGCGGAAAGGAGATGTTTCGTTGGTCAGCAGCAACGCATTGAGGCTTTTTGCTAAATGGACGATTTTATCATTCAGTTCAATCGTTTCAGGGACAAGAACATCTCTGAATTGAATTCAGAATTAAAAAACATTTTTTTTGCGCAAAAAAAATTTAACAACTAAGATGAGCTCAAAAAGATCTGAAATGAGGGTTGTCTTATGTCTTGTTTATTAAAGTGTCTTTGTTGCTGCTGCCTCTGCTTAACCACCCTTCAGGCCACCTGGACCCCTCCTGAAGACATCCCTCTGGCCAGCCCGACCGCTGAATCTCCGCGGCTAGCTTTTGATGCTGATGGAAATGCCGTTGCCGTATGGAGATGGTATGACGGATCCTATGTGCGCATCCAAGCGTCAACCAAACTTTATGGAGAAAGCTGGCAGGAAACTTCGGACACCATCTCGGACGCCGGATATAACGCCTTGCAGCCGCAAATTGCTGTCGATCCCGCGGGAAATGCTATCGCTATATGGCCGCAGGATGATGGGGCCAACACCCGCATTCAAACATCAACCAAGCTTTTTGGTGAAGCATGGGGAGACCCCGTTACCATCTCGGTCGCCGGAATCGACGCTGGTTTTCCGAAAATTGCCGTCGATTCCTATGGAAATGCTACCGCTGTGTGGACACTATATGGCATAACCACCGTCCGCGTCCAAGTCTCAACGAAACTTTTTAGAGGAATTTGGACAGATCCGTATACTCTCTCGGACATCGATTACGAAGCTACAAGCGCAGATGTAGCTGTTGATTCCGACGGATATGCTACCGCTGTGTGGTCAGGATCCGACGGAACTAACTCCCTCATTCAGGCTTCAACGAAACTTTTTGAAGGAACATGGACACCCCGGGAACTTCTCTCGGAGGACGGACAAAACGCACATGGCCCAAATGTTGTCGTCGATGCCGACGGAAATGCTACCGTTGTGTGGTCACGATCCGACGGAACCAATAGCCGTATTCAAGCCTCAACGAAGTCTCTTGAAGGAATATGGACACCCCCGGATACGCTCTCGGAGGACGGACAGGACGCTTATAGCCCAAATGTTGCTGTCGATTCCTCCGGAATTGCTACCGTTGTGTGGTCACAATCCGACGGAACCAACAGCCGCATTCGAGCCTCAACGAAACCTTTTGAAGGAATATGGACACCTCCGGACACTCTCTCGGAGGACGGACAGAACGCTTATGGCCCATATGTTGCTGTCGATTCCTCCGGAAATGCTACCGTTGTGTGGTCACGATCCGACGGAACCAACGGCCGCATTGAAGCCTCAACGAAACCTTTTGGAGGAACGTGGGCAACCCCAAGTGCTCTCTCAGGTGCGGGAAGCAACGCCGGTTTCGAGCATATTGCTTACGACTCTTTCGGCAATGCCACCGCCACATGGTCCGACAATGTTGATTTTGGGGGTCGCATTCAGTTTGCCATTCAGTATGCACCGCCTATTATTAGCAGTGTCATCCCGAACAACGGCCCGGTCACTGGAGGGTCCTCGGTAACCATTATGGGGAAGAATTTTTTCAGCACCTCCTCCGTTACTTTTGGATCAGCTTCTGCCACAAGCTTCACGGTTGTTTCTGTAAGTGAGATTGTCGCTGTTGTGCCACCAGGATCTTCTGGCATCGTCGACATTCGCGTACAGGCTGCTGGCGGTACCTCGCCTATTACCGCCAATGACCGGTTCACCTATGCTCAGTCCACCCTTCTGCCTCCTCGACACCCTCGCGGAAAAGTGACGAAGCGTCACCACAATAGCAGTCATAAATATATTTTGAGAGCTCGGTGGAAGAAAAGTCTGTCCACCAAGGTTACGGCATACCGTATCTATAAAAAATCAAAAGTCGTCGCCACAATTCCATTTCGAAAAGAACTGACATACAAGACCCACATGCAGAGACGACATTCATGGAAAAAGTTTTCTGTTGCGACTGTTAACAAAGAAGGGGAGGAAAGCGTTCACAAAAAACTTAAGAAATAGTGAATTGGCTTTACCTGGACTTTACGAAGTCGCACATAGTGGACTATGCGCGATACAGCACGTCTAAAAAATGCAAGCTTTGGCGACTATACCTCTTCTTATTCAAGAAGAGGTATAGTAAAGGCAACTTTCCAATTACGACGTGCACACATCAGTCTGTTGTTTCAATGAGGGCGTATGCGATGGCAATCGTATGCGAATGGCTGATAGAGAGGTGGGCCTTCTGTATCGCAAACCGTTTTTGGATTTCTGGATTCCAGAGGACAGACGGCTTACCGCGATTGTCGTTGACAATTTCCATGTCGTGCCATGATAGAGAGGCCCCGATTCCAACTCCCAGCGCCTTTGCTAAAGCTTCTTTTGCTGAAAACCGACCTGCAAACGAAAAGACAGGGTCTTTATTGCCGTTGCAATAGGAGATTTCGCCGGGTGTAAAAAGGCGACTGAGAAGCGGCATTCCGCTACGGCTCATAGCTAAACGAAATCGGTCAATTTCAATACAATCGCATCCAATGCCACGTATCACAGGCAAACCCGATCTTCAACTTGTTTGGGTATAATTTGTCTCGCATAGTCCGTACGGCATCATCAGTGAGCGATCATCCATGTCGTCTTCTCGGACATTGCAAAAAACAATTTTCCCAGAAGAGGAGTATTTTTGCGATAAGACTTGAGTTCGAACACTTTTTCCCAAAAAGTCTCCACCACCGTTTACCACAACCATCGTCCCGTCGTCGAGGTACCCAATGCCCTGTTTGGGTTCTTTACCAAGGCGTTGGATTTTGATAGAGAGCACTTCGCCTTTTGGTATCGGAGGACGCAGTGAATTGGCGATTGTATCAATGGCAAGGTACATATTCTGTTCTGCTTCAGTGCGGAAAGGAGATGTTTCGTTGGTCAGCAGCAACGCATTGAGGCTTTTTGCTGAATGGACGATTTTATCATTCAGTTCAATCGTTTCAGGGACAAGAACATCTCTGAATTGAATTCCGATTCGTGGGAGAGACTCTAACCGTCGTAAGGCGTCGAGCGCCTTGCGCGCTTTTGTCCTGTTGAGTTCATCACCAGCCTCTGACTGTACTTTGAGCTCGCGGGGAAGAAACGATGGTACGACAATCTGTCCATCGAAAAGCCCGGTCCTTGCTAGGTCTACGACACGCCCATCTTCGAGAACGGATTGATCGGGGATAAACTTTCTAGGGCCTTGTGACGCACTTTCATCAGAAAGGTCTGAGGAATGAAGACTCGTTTCTTCTGATTGGAAAAAAGGAAATGCCTTTAGGCTTCCAAAAGAGATAACAGACAGCGTGAAAGGGAGAAGAAAACGAATCACTGAAGACAGTTCATGAGGAAGAACACTCTGCGCAAAAATTTCTTGTGAGCAGATGGTAATGAACGCTGCTGCCCCAAAACCAAGTACTGTTGAAATCAAGGCGTTTAACGTGTTGACGGCAGACCACAGACGAATGGTAAGCCTGACAGCTTGTACGGCCAACAGGCCGAACAGGCCAATAACGGCTACAGAACCGCAAAAATTCCACCCAAAAGTCATAAATGAGGCTTGGTAGATACTTGCGAGACCAAGGAAACCAACGGCAATAATTGCTCTCGAAACCAAAGGTGACATAAAAATTTCACCAAAAAGCTTTGCTGTTTTAGATGCTAACATCGTAACCCAGGTTACTACCTATCTGGGTTTCAATGTGTGCGGGATTCTAGGCGTCAGCAATTTTTTTGTCTATTCCCACAATGAAATATGGCCAAAGAAATTTCGTATTCGCCGCGTGTCAACATCGCAACTTTTTGTCCGATCATCTTCGTGATGCATCATGTTTTTTTCGATGTTTTACGCTTTCAACTAGCTGTGGGGTAAGATCATTGTCTTCGAGAATTTTATGTACACTCGTCGATCCTAAGGCAACCTCGTCTATTGTAGAAAGAAACGTATCCTTTACAAAGAGTGCTGTTTGGAGGATGGTGAGCAGTGTTAATTCGCTGGGAAGCTCATTAAATATGGGGATGCTGTAGGTAAAATAGACAGATTTCTCAATTTCACTACAGTTTAGAGAGCCAAGGGGCAGCGATTTGTTGGCAAGGCAGATCAGGCGCATGACTTCTCCTATTGTCTTCAGAGGGATCTCTACGGGGATTGTCATGACAAAAGAGAGGATGCTTAAATTAGTAGGATTAGGTTCTTCCTCTGTCTCTTGAATAGCTGAGATAATATCCTGAGAGTAGTGCAAAATTTGGAGAGCGACAGGCCGCTCCTTTTCATCCATGCCAAAGTCAACGATACATGCTTCGTAGGGAAGCTTTTCTTCATCGTTGCTCGTCGTTATTTGAAGCCCAAATTCTGAAAGAGTCTTCACAAGCCTCTTCATCATTAATTTTTCGGGCATAGCGTCTCCATTTATGAGGTGAGTAGTTGAGGGTCTTCGAGGTGTTGTGGAATGCCAGTGGGAGGCATTTCATCGGCTTCCTCTTGAATATTGATAAGCGTTGCTATCAAAAGGTTTTCAAGCA
>CAINFV010000139.1 GCA_903848235.1 Chlamydiia bacterium
AGATACTGATGGCCACAATGGACGCCATCAAAAGCTCCTAATGCGATGATGACAGGAGAGTCCGACAGGCGATGATGGGTAAGCCCTCGTTGGTATTTCATAAGCCGTCAGGCAAGAACAGATGGTTTTGAATCTCCTCTCGACTCATCAGGTCAAGATCCGGAAGCGTTACAGCAGCATCAATGGTAAAAGGCCCTGACCGTGTTCTCCGCAACTCGGACACATGCGCATAACAGCCAAGGCGCTCTCCAATATCATGAGCCAAGGCACGCACATAAGTCCCTTTGGAGCATTTCACATGGATCTTAAGATCAGGATAGCAGTAGGAGATAAGCGTTGTCGTAAGATGACATGCCTGTTGTTCTCGATGGATGACGACACCCTTTCGAGCCAGGTCATACAGCCGCTTCCCGCCAACCTTCTTTGCTGAGTACATGGGCGGTGTCTGCAGATACTCCCCTTGAAACCCCTGCAGCACCTGCACGATATCGGCATCAGTAGGAGCTATATCCGCAGTGGCCGTTACTTGGCCATCACAATCGTAGGTATCTGTCTCAACTCCGAGGCGAAGAGTGGCTTCATATTCTTTGTCGTGGTTGAGGAAAACACCGGATGTTCGTGTCCATCGTCTTCCCAGCAGCATGACGAGGAGGCCGGTGGCAAAAGGGTCTAACGTCCCTGCATGGCCAATCTTTTGCTGCCCGGTCTTCTTACGAAGAATAGCAACCATTGTAAAGGAGGTTTTCGAAGAGGGCTTATCGAGTAACAGAAGGCCTTCTGGCGCAGCACCAATCATACCAAGAAAATACCTTACGACAGATCTTCATCAGGATGTTCTTCAGAAGTATCCTCTGTTTTAGGGGCAACTCTTGCTAAAATCTCGCAGATGCGAAGCTGCTTTTCAAGACCCTCGTCGATATAAAAACGAAGCTTAGGGAACGTGCGAATGCGAATTTTTCTCGAGGTAACATGAGCAATTTGACCTGCGATGTTATTCAACATACGGCAGGCGGCCTCTTTTATTTTCTGGTCGCCGATAATGCTGAAAAACACCTTGGCAAAGCTGAGATCTGGGGTAATCTCAACAGACGTTATGGTCAGAAATTCTATATTCCCAGCGATATGATGGAGATCTTTCCGCAGGACTTCTGAAATGACCTCTTTTAAGAGGGAATTTAGGCGAAAAACACGTCGAGTACTCATACACCTCAAATATTTTCCAGTCAGACTTTCACAAGGAAGGGATACAGAGAAGGCTCACCTAAAAGGCAAGCCTTTCCCTCATACATTACAAATCCTGCTCGTGATACACAACTTCATATGCTTCAAGGATATCGGCTTCTTGGTAACCAGAGAAACCCCGGAGGACGATACCGCACTCAATACCCTTGGAGACCTCTTTGACGTCATCTTTAAAACGCTTCAAAGAGGATATTGGCCCGCTCCACAAGACTTCGTCTCCACGTCGCACTCTAATGCTGCAATTTCGTGAGATAGAGCCATCGAGCACCATACAGCCGGCAATAAGCCCCAGCTGCGATGATTTAAAGACAGCTTTTACCTCTGCCTTGCCACGCTCTTGTTGCTCAGCGATCTTATCAAGGGTGCTGCGCATCAGCTCTCGAACATCATCTTGTGCGTGATAGATAATGTCATGAAGGCGAACAGAAACACCTAGCTCCTTGACCATTGGCTCAGCATGGGCTTCGATCCCTGTGTGAAACCCGATGATCGTGGCATGAGAAGTCGTGGCAAGCTGAATATCCGACTCTGAGACCTCTCCAACGCCAGAGAAGATGATATTGACTTCCACCTTGGCAGATTCGATCTTTAAAAGAGCTGTCTTTAGCGCTTCTAGCGAACCCTGTACGTCAGCACGAAGGACGATTGTGAGAACTTTTTTAGCGGCTGTTGCAGAGGCCTTTTCCATCATGTTTTCGAGAGAGACTCGACGTTTTGATTGGAAGGCTATCTGCCGCAATCCCTCATGACGGCTTTCTGCAATATCACGAGCTTCTTTTTCATTTTTGACGACAATAAACTCTTCACCGGCGTCTGGCAATCCAGAAAGACCGCTGATTCTCACTGGTGTGGAAGGTCCTGCTTGTGCCAGCTCACGACCGAGGTCATCGCGCATTGCTTTGATACGAGCCCAGGTAGAGCCAAACACGAGACAGTCTCCAGGGTGGAGAGTACCGTTTTGGACTAACACCGTGGCAACAACGCCAATCCCCTTGCTCATCTCAGACTCGATGACAGTACCTCGAGCACGTGCGTTCGGGTTTGCCTTCAGCTCCAGCACTTCGGATTGAAGGGCGACCATTTCCAACAGATCTTTGACCCCATCGTGGGTAAGCGCTGAGCAAGGAATAGTTATCGTACGGCCACCCCACGCTTCTGGTAACAGCTCGTGATCTGCCAGCTGACGATATACACGTTCTATGTCAAAATTCGGTCTATCAGATTTGTTGATGGCGACAATAATTGTTGCCTTGCTCTCTTTCGCCTGTTGAAGAGCTTCTATCGTCTGTTCTTTAATTCCCTCGTCACCTGCAATGACAAGCACCACAATATCTGTCAGCCCAGCGCCGCGCTCTCGCATCGCCGTAAAAGCTTCATGACCGGGGGTATCGATGATAGCAATCTGCCCCTGCTCTGTCGTACACGTAAAAGCACCAATATGCTGGGTAATAGCTCCAACCTCACCATCAGCACGATGTGTCTTGCGAATGGCGTCGATCAAGCTTGTTTTACCGTGGTCTACGTGACCCATAAATGTCACAACGGGAGGCCTGAGGATAAGATTTTCTACCGCCTCTCCATGAATCTCATCAGAAATTGTCTTGTCGGTGATTCGAAGTCGTTTTTCTTCACTTGTATCAATTTCAACTTCACACCCGACCTCATGACCTAACAGCTGCATCATCGTCTCATCTGTTAACAGATCGTTCAATGTTACAACCGTTCCATGCATGAAGAGCGAAGCGATCAATTGCGACGCTTTCAACTTCATCTCAACAGCAAGATCTTTGACGGAAATCGGAATGCGAACAGAGACTTTCGTCGGCCGGGTGACTTCCGGCTGCTGCTCATGAATACGAAATCCTTTTGACGGACGCTTCTTACGCCATCCGCTCCCGTCATCCTCTTCGAGGGCAATCCCGCGCCGTAGTCGAGAGTCAGCGCCATGGCCTTCAGAACGCTTGATACTGGCCTTTGCATCTTGGCCTTTTGGCTTGGTGTCAACACCCTTAGGCTTCGGCTTTTTAACACCCTCTCCTTCGAAACGACGAACCGGGCGATCTTCTTTAGACGTCTCCCCTGCTGCTGGCCAGTTGGCGCCAGTACGTGGAGGAGCCTGCCCTTCGGCACGTGGAGGACGTCGACGCTCTTCAAAAGGCCTGTCAGCTGGAGGCCCTTGATGAGGAGGCAGCGGTCCTTTCGGAGCCTCTCGAAATGGCGCAGCTTTTGGAGGAGGTGGCCGGCGGTCACGCAAAGGCTCATAGGGAGGCTTTACAATGGGCTTCACAGGGCCGCGTGTATCCGGGAATTCACGTCTGGGAGGACGGGCGGCGGGAAGCTCGCGACCAAATACCGGCCCTAATTGCTCTGGATTATTTCTTGCAGCGGAAAGAAATGGTGGAGGCGGAGCTTGACGCATTGGCACCGCTTTTGGCTGTACCACAACTACAGGCTCTTCTACAAAAACCGGAGGCGCTTCTTCTTGTCGCTTTTCTTCGACGACGAGAGGGAGAGGCTCTTCAACAGGAGGCGCCACTTCAACATCCGAGAAAATCTTCTCTGGCTCGATGACCGCTTCTGGAACTTCTTCAGGGACGAAGAGGGGCTCTTCTTCATGTTTTTCCAGAACGATCTCTTGCCGTTGAATTTCTTCTGCGACAGTACTTTCTGCGACTGGCAGTGCCTCTTCAGGAGTAAAAACTATCTCAGCCTCAAGAGAAGGCTTTAGCTCTTCTTCTTCAGGAGATTGGCCCTTCTTACGACTGAGCTTTGCTTTCAGCCCACTGAGGTTGATCGCTTCGGCAAGCTGGGTATTCTTAATATGCAGTTTCAGGTTTTTTGCCAAGGCGCTACGCCCTCTGTTTGCGAATATGTTCGAGGATCTTGTCAGCCATTTCAATACTAATACCAGGAACCTTTGCTATGGCTTCTGGGGCTGCCATGAGAAGAGAGCGAGGAGTTGCAAATCCTTCCGCCACGAGCTGATCAAGAATCATGCTCGGTATCCCTTCAATAGCCGCCAACGGCTGATCTAACGTTACATCGTCAGAGGTCGCAAGAGAAGCTCGTTCTATTGCCTTTAACTTGACGTAGTCATTCATTTTCTGAACGTTGAGCTGAACGCCCATGAGCTGTCCAAGAAGGCGAACGTTCATCCCCTTCTTGCCGATGGTTGTCGGGAAATCTTCATCTTCGACGACGATAGAGACTGTCAACCCATCCTCAGAAACTTCAAGTTTGCGGATGACCACAGGGTTCAGGGCGAGTGCTAACTGTTCTTCAGCTTCTGCAACATGAGGAATGACATCTAGTTTTTCTCCCGACAGTTCGCGGATGATGTTTTTCACCCTCGAGCCACGGACGCCAATACAAGCACCAACAGGGTCTACCTTCGGGTCTTGCGAGCGGACGATCAATTTTGTCCTGTATCCTGGCTCTCGCACCATACGTTCAATGATAACAGTGCCGTCAGAGACTTCCGGGACTTCTTGCGCTAAGAGAGCACGTACAAACTCCGGGCTGGTGCGAGAGAGTACCACTTCAGCACCACCGGTCTCTGTATCGCGAACCTCGGCGAGCAATGCCAACACCTTATGTCCCACGTCAAACGACTCATGAGGCGAGTAGTTTCTTCGAGGCATGACCCCTTCTACTTTCCCTAAGTCGACAATAATACAGTCACCGCGGCCGACACGTTTTACTGTCCCTGAGACTAGGGTATTCACACGATGACGATACTCGTCTTGGATGACATCGCGTTCTGCACCACGAAGCTTTTGAGAAATAATTTGGCGTGCTTTTTGTGCAGCCACTCGTCCAAAGTCTTTCGGTGTTGTAGGAACGTGAATGATCTGTCCGACAGTGCAATCCGGAACATACTGCGCTGCTTCTTTATGGGAGATCTGCAGAACAGGATTTGTCACCTTTTCGACGACAATCTTGTCACAATGGACCTCTATCTCTCCTGTCCGAGGATGAATTTGGACGTGAACATTCTCAGCACCATGAACGCTCTTCTGAGCAGCGATTTCGAGAGACTCCCGTATAGCTTCAACGACAATTTCTCGCTTAATTCCCTTTTCCCTTTCGAGATACTCGAAGACGGCGACTAAATCTTTGTTCATTTGGCGAGTTCACCCCTCAAGAATACGCAAGGACCTGCAATAACCAGACCCTTGTTTTAAAGCACCTGACAGAAACCACCATCAACCTAATACCAGTGGACGGCTGTCCTTCAATTATTTTCCGAAGGAGACATCTTCCCCCTCGTATGTGTCAAATCCCAGGCCATGACGACCTGGGATTTGCCCCCACAACCCTACAAAGTCTCTTTTCAGAGAAATGCAGACGCGGTTGTTACTCTTCAATAGCAACTTCAGATTTCTCTTTCGTTGCCTTCTCTTTTTGCCGGCGTGCGTCCGCACTT
The DNA here is from genome assembly GCA_903848235.1 of Chlamydiia bacterium. Lineage (GTDB taxonomy): Bacteria > Chlamydiota > Chlamydiia > Chlamydiales > FEN-1388 > CAINFV01. The sequence continues at coordinate 5,669 of CAINFV010000139.1, forward strand.
TGAACGACTATATCGTCACCGCTCAGCTGCCCCTTCTCAACTAAAAACTCTTTAATCGAGAGAGCAATCTTCTTATGCTCTGGATCAAGTTTCAACACTTTTGCAGATACTTCATCACCGCGAGACACAACATCTTCAATCTTCCCGAACGGCTGATCTGAAAGTTCTGTCACATGGATGAGCCCTTCAATTCCATTTGGAAGCTCTACAAAAGCACCGAAGGCCGTAATCTTGCTGATCTTTCCTTGAACAACAGAACCGACAGGCATTGTCCGCTCAATGTTTTCCCAAGGGTTTTCGCTCAGCTGCTTTACACCAAGAGTGATCTTCTTGTTGTCCTTATCAACGGAAAGGATAATCGCTTCTACCAGATCACCTTTCTTCAGCATCTCTGATGGATGGGAAACCTTTTTGATCCATGAAAGATCGGAGATATGAATAAGGCCTTCAACACCTGGCTCAAGTTCTACGAAAGCACCATAGTTCGTCAGGCTCTTCACTTCAGCCTTCACATTGGTCCCAACAGAATATTTTCGCTCAATGTCGTCCCATGGATTGTGTTCGAGCTGTTTTAAGCCAAGGGAGATTTTCCCATCGGACTTTTGGACAGACAGAACAACGGCGTCCATCTCTTGCCCTTTGGATACCACTTCCGATGGATCAGCAATATTTTTTACCCATGACATTTCCGATACATGGATCAGGCCTTCAATGCCGGACTCAATCTCCATAAACGCGCCGTATGGCAAGAGATTGGTGATCCTTCCATGAACGTGTGTCCCTGGTGGGTATTTTTTCTCAATATCGTCCCATGGGTTGGATCCGAGCTGTTTTAAGCCCAGAGCAACACGCCCTTTTTCCTTATCGACACTTAAAATCATCACTTCAAGTTTTTGTCCGAGTTGGACCATCTCAGAAGGATGACGGATGCGCTTCCATGTCATATCGGTAATATGGAGCAAGCCATCGATGCCGTTTAAGTCAAGGAAGACACCGAAGTCAGTTATGTTCTTTACTGTACCGAAGCGAATGTCGTTTTCTTTGATGTTTTCCAGCAGTTCTGCTTTCTTCGAAATGCGTTCTGCTTCTAGCAATTCGCGTCGGGAAACAACGATATTTTTTCTGTCTGTGTTGATCTTGAGGATTTTGAATTCGTAGACTTTATCGAGATATTCATCGAGGTTCTTGATACGCTTGTTATCGACTTGTGAACCAGGCAAAAAGGCCTCTACGCCAATATCAACCATCAGGCCGCCTTTGACCTTGCGGATGATCTTCCCACGTACGATGCTTCCCTCTTTGCAGTGCTGTAATATGTATTCCCACTGACGCTGTTTCTCCGCCTTTTCGCGAGAGAGAACGATCTGTCCCTTTTCATCTTCAGACTGATCTAGATACACTTCTACTTGAGCATCCAAGACGAGCTGGCTTGTATCAGAAAACTCAGATATTGGTACGACACCCTCAGATTTCAGGCCCACGTCAACGACGACATGATCTTTGGTGATCTCAACGATGCGACCGACAAGGATTTTCCCAGGATTAAAGAGCAGTTTGTCCTCTCCTGGAGCCTTGGAAGCGGTATCAATCAGCTGACGGAACATGAGTTCGTCCTGCTCAGCGTAGCCCACATCGTCTACGACTTTCGTATCCTCCCATGTATACTGGGTCTTTTTTGTCATGTTAATTCGGTTCTCCAATATGTTGATATAGTCGACGTATGTTATCAGAAACAGTTCGTATCTTGCAAGCGACGGAAACGCCCTAGTTTTTTAATTTTTTTATAGATATGCCTTTTTGATGGTCTGAGCACGCCGATTTGTCTATAGAATGGAGGATGTATACCCTTCGTGAATGAAAAATTAGCTTGTCGTGCTTTTGGCTGTGCTCGGTTACGATTTAGCCAGGCACGGGCACGCACTCGCCTCCTATTACCCATAAGAATAGAGGTAAAAAAGTGATATAGCTCCCTGCAGGTAATAAAAAACTCTACCACAGAGATCTCAGAGCTCACAGATAAAGATCAAATTATCATACGACCTGAGCCGTCTTTGAACATTTTTGTTTTATACTGGATTTTGTACAAGGTTCAGTTACAGTTGATTCCTGTGTCTTTTGATCCTCGTTCAGTTCTATGGCAGCCCCAATAGTGGTGTTCTCTTGTCTCTGTGATCTCTGTGGTTCAGGAAAAATTTAGCATTTTTTGCCAAAATTTCGTTGAGGAAAGGCCTTTGTTCGGACATTTGCCATGCAAACTGTCTTCGAAGAGCCTTTCACAATCTTTCAAAGACAATTTTTTGACACATATGGGTAATAGGAAGCACGCGCGTGCCTGGCTAAATCATTCTCAATCGCAGGCCAACGATTGACAGGAAAATTCTTCAACTTATGTGGGTATTATTTGAACAATAGCGGATAGGGTATTATTCGATTTTCGTGTATGAGGCACTACTCGTTGCTGTTTCACAAACTGTCACCCGAAATAGTCCTTCTATTTGCGGGTACAAGTAGTCAAAAATCCATTTCGCAATGAATTCTGCCGTAGGGCTCTCTGTTTTTATGGTGTCATTAAGCCAATGGTGATCAAAAAATTCATCCAACATTGGCTTGACCGCGGATCGTATCTGATGAAAATCGACCACCATCCCCTGTTGAGGCCCCGTGCTTAGAAGATGCTCCTTTCGCACTGCTACTTTAAGCACATACGAATGACCGTGAGGCCTAGAGCAAACACCATCATGATGGTGTAAAACATGCCCTGCTTCAAAGGTAAAGGTCTTTTCTACTTCAAACATACTATCCCATAATGGCTTAATTTATCAGGATGCCTGAACCGTTTCGCCCGAAAGAGCAAGCCCTTCTTTATTCTCAGGCTGAGCAACATTTGCAGCAACAAGCTCCTCAATAGCTTTGATAGCTTTTTCCTGGGCTTTCTCAAAATGGTGAATGAGCTGAGGATGCTGTTCTTTAAGCCATTTGACTAAAGGGCCAAGACGTTTGATGTCTTTGACAAACCCTTTCTTGGTGATCGGCCCATTACGTTTCATCAGCTTTCCACCGTCAATGTAGATAGCACGGTCTTCGAAAAAACCTAGGTTATCCTTACGTATAAGAGCGCCATCGGTATCTGCGATACCCTTCTTTGCGCAGTCGAGAAATAATGCAAAGATCCGATCTATACATTTTTCTGCCTCGCGCACATCCCCCTTTTTCATGTGCTGAGTAATCGTCGGCTTGATGAGAACAGCTTTTTTCTGAAGGAGGAACTGATATTTGTCGAGCTCGATTGAATAGGTATTTCCAAGCAGGTCGTGAAGTTGAATTGTCGGGAAAATCCCTTCGGTCGTATTCAGATGGACCATCAGCAGTATTGTTTCATGGCGCGCTAGATCCCACGATGTCTTGCAGCTTCGAAACAGATAGTCCTGACGTCGAGAGAGCGCTAGTATACGAGATTTCCGCCATTCATCGAAGAGCGGAATACTAGGAATCGACATGACAAAATCTGGAAGGCGAAGCCGCTGATGTCTGAAAAATTTTATGATATACTGGTTATCTTCACTACAAAAGGCATAGACCTGAAACCCATGCGCTAGATAGTGGTAGGGCTGCGCCAATGCCTTGCGAGCAAGCTCGAGGTCGGCATCCGTATAGGCAATCTCCCATCGCTCATCAAATGGCGGGGTCGATTGGATCTTATGCAGACGGAACCCCTGCCCTCGGCCTTCCCATAGGTGGATGCATTGTAACACCCCTAACATCACAGCGATGACAAGGACAAAACGGACAATTTTCATTGAAACAAACTGTTTCACTCTTTTTCGAAAGGACATGAGACTCACACTCTCCTACGTACGTCGAGCTATCGATTCTTTCAAAAGGCTGTTAACTTGCTCTGGTTGGGCACTTCCTTGTGTCCTCTTCATCACCTGTCCGACAAGAAAAGAAAAAGCACGATCTCGTCCAGCAAGGAAGTCTTTGACAGACTGAGGATTTGCTTCCACCACTTCGCTTACAATTTTCTCCAGCAGCTGCGTATCTTGGAATGGGCGAAGGCTAGGGTTTTTGTCGACGATAGTACGCGGAGACAGACCAGGACTTGCCATCATCTCATCGGCAACGCTCTTCGCTGTCTTCCCGGTAATAACACCTTCTTGAATCATCAGAACAAGCTCTCCGATATCAGACGGACGAAGACCACTCTCTGAGATTGTCATCCCCTTTTCTTTCAGCCGCCCCGTAAACTCTACCGCAATCCAATTCGCAACCATTTTTGGTTGCAGACAGGTCTGCAGCGCATTTTCGAAGAACGTTGCTGTCTTTTTGTCAGAGGTCAAAAAGTAGCTCTGCTGGGCTGACAGCCCATATTCTCGGGCATAGCGCCGCTCTTTTTCAAGTGGAAGCTCCGGAAGAAGAGTTTTTTCATTTTCGACTTCCTGCTGCGTGAGAACCAATGGAAGTAGATCAGGCTCTGGAAAGTACCGATAGTCCTCAGCATCTTCTTTCGTCCGCATGAGCACTGTCGCCCCGAGGTCCGGATCCCAACGGTAGGTACACTGCTCAACGACCTCACCAGGTTTTTTGTTTGGAGCCGCTTCGTAGAGGGCAATCTGACGCTCTATCTCATGGTCAATTGCTAGTTCGAGATTTGAGAACGAATTCATGTTCTTAATCTCAATTCTATTCCGAAGCCCTGGCTCACCAATCTTGCGAACGGAGACGTTGACATCAAAGCGCAACGAGCCCTCTTCCATATTACAGTCAGAAGCATCAAGATAATCTAGGATAGAACGAATGGTTGTCGCGTATGCCACAGCATCTTTTGCACTGCGCATGCACGGCTCAGAGACAATTTCGATCAGAGGGACACCGGCCCTGTTGAAGTCAACACCCGCAAAAGTTGAAAAGTGTTTGAGCATGCCAGCATCATCTTCGAGCTGCACCTTAGTAATGGCAAATTGCTTTTCCTCTCCATCGACGAGCGCTATGACAGTGCCCCCGATGACAATAGGATGGTCAAACTGTGTGATCTGAAAGTTTCTAGGACAGTCTGGGTAGAAGTACGATTTGCGGTCAAAGCGGCTCCACAGCTGGACATTTCCACGAATGGCAAGGCCAAATTGTATCGCCTTCCTGACAGCAGCGCGATTCAAGACGGGAAGAGAGCCTGGAATAGCAACGCTGACCTCACTGATATTGGCATTTGGCTCATCACCAAAACGGTTAAAGTCAGAAGAAAAGAGCTTCGAGGCTGTGTTCAGCTGGGCATGGATCTCAAGGCCAATGATTGGCTCCCATCCATTGTTCTGTGTCATAGAGCTCCTCCCTTCATCGTTGGTCGTTCTTGTATGTAGTTGGTAATAGCTTGGAACGCCCGCCCTACAGCTAACACCTCAGCATCATGACGCTGCGGCGCCATCAGCTGCAAGCCAATCGGCCTGCCATCGGCAAGGTGTCCGCTTGGGATGCTTAACGCTGGCAGCCCGGCAAGGTTCGCGCCAACGGTATAGATATCCTCAAGATACATCGATAGAGGGTCTTTCTTTGCTCCAAAGGCAAAAGCGCCGCCTGTACTCACAGGGGTAGCCACAACATCACACCCTTGGAAGGCAGTTTCAAATTGGTTCATGATCAGCTGACGGACCTTTTGCGCCTTTTTATAATATGCCTCTTGGTACCCTGAAGATAGGACGAAGGTGCCAAGAAGAATACGGCGCTTTACCTCATCACCAAATCCTTCCTCGCGAGATAGGTCGTAGACCTCATCTAATGTCGAGGCTTTACTCGACCGAAGTCCATAGCGAATTCCATCAAAGCGAGCCAGGTTCGTCGACGTCTCCGCTGTCATAAGAATATAATAAACAGCAATAGACGAGGTGAGCAGCGATAGATCAACTTCGACCACCGTCCCACCTAACGCTTTCAGATGGCTAAGGCTTCTGTCAAAGATAGCACGAGATTCATTGGGTAATCCTTCCAAAAACTGCCATGGAACGCCAACTCGAAACGACGTGCCAAAGCGCTCTGCAAAGGAGACTGAAGTAAAATCCGGATCTGGCAAGCTCGTCGAGTCTCTCTTACAATGCTTCCCGATGACCTGCATGATCGCTTCAAGATCTTCACAGCGATATGCAAAAGGCCCTACCTGATCAAAGGAAGAGGCTAGTGCAACAACTCCAAAGCGAGATACCCTTCCATAGGTTGGTTTAAAGCCGCAAATACCACAAAAAGAGGCTGGAAGCCGAATAGAGCCGCCAGTATCAGTGCCCAACGAAAGGACCGCCATTTCTGCAGCAACAGCTGCTGCGGATCCTGCTGAAGATCCACCAGGAACGAGGCTCAAGTCCCAGGGATTTTTAGTGACCTTATAGGCAGAATGCTCTCCTGATGACCCCATAGCGAACTCATCGAGGTTCAGCTTGCCAACGAACAGGGCATCTGCTTCACGAATCTGCCTCACTGCCGTAGCATCAAATGGGGAAACAAAGTTTTTTAAGATCTTCGAGCCACACGTTGTGGCATATCCCTTGAGATTGAGAAGATCCTTAACACCTACAGGGACGCCAGCGAGTAGTCCCAACGGCTCTTTCCCTCTTCGTTTTGCATCGAGGCGATCTGCCTGCTCGAGCATAGGAGCTTCAAATACCTCGAGAAAGGCTCCCACCTGCGGTTCAAGTCTTTGGATACGGTCGATAAAATGGTTGGCAATTTCTGTTGCCGACACATCCCCGTTGACAAAGCGTTTTCGAATTTCTACAGCTGATAGGGAGTGCATTAGATTTCCTTCCCCTCTTTAGATTTCAAGATCGTGGGAACACGAACAAGCCCTGCAATGGAGCTCGGAGCGCCTTTTAAAAACAGCTCTCTGTCGAGAGTGTTTTCTGGAATGTCATCACGACGTGGAGTCTGTGTATGCCCCTTAGTGACATAGCTGCACGGTTCTACGCCGTCGGTGTTCACCTTGGAAAGCTGCTCTACGTAATCGACAATCTGTCGGAAGTCTTTCAAAAGAGCGACTCGCTCATTCTCCGAACATCCGATACGACACAGCTTTGCTAAGTGAATAAGGCTCTCTTCTGTAACATCAGCCATACGAAGAACTCTTTAATGAAGTTATTAAGACCCATTTCCTCTGGACAATAGCAATGAGAGTGTACGTCTCTTAAGGATTAAAGAAAACCGGGCGTGTTGTTTGATTTATGGATAGCTCCATCACTCCATTGACGTTGCGTTTCCATCGCCATATGACTCTTCATAGACTAACGCGAGTCTCTGACCGTCATCAGCGGTGTAGTATTTGAACTTCTCGTCAATAAATCTGAATTCGGCGATATACGGAGCTGGCTGCCGATCGACATTTTCATCCCAAAATAAGATGCGAAAAGCATGATGGCGTGGTTCAGGAAATGAAGTACGATCTTTTGTACATTTCCATGTGCTACGGTCCTTCAAATAATCAAGCCAAATCTGATTTTTCCTCACAAACTCAAGCAGCTCTATAGAACATGAAGCCGCCAATGTGCGTGCTTGTTCATCGAGCCTCCACCATGGTATGTTGTACAAAATCTTGCATCGCTCTGTGATAGCCATCCCCATCAAAACCGTTTCGTAACTACCAAACTTCGGCTAGATAGCGGTTAGGAATATGGCTGATAGCACTTCGAGAAAAGCATAAACGACCCCGAGGGTTATAAGTGGGATGAGACAGGAGAAACGGGCTTTTCTGTACCTACCCCGACAATAGCGAGACCAAATACAATAAATGCTTATCGGTATAGATATCGGTACGCAGATCGCTGCGCCTATAAACGTAAGGCCCAAAGCAGCATTCAGGTTGGGCTTGTCAAACACCAACCCTGACAACGTGGCTACAAAAAAGATGAAAGGAAACAGAACAACGTAGATGACTGTGCAGACAAAAGCCAATCTCCGTGTGTTTTTCCTGTATGAGCTCTCTTGAGCTTCTAGAGGCGGTTGTACTGTTATGTTGCTCACAATTATGAGTGTCCTTTGTGCAGATCAGAAATAGGTCGAATTACTCTGATATGAGTGATTTTAAAAAAGCCTGTGCCTCATCAAACGTTTCTTCATAGACCAATACGAGCCTCTGGCCTGCATCAGCGATGAAGTATTTGAATTTCTCGTCAATTAATCTGATTTCGGCGATATACGGTGCTGGCTGCCGATCAACATTTTCATCCCAAAATGAGATGCGAAAAGCAAGATGACGTGGTTCAGGAAATGATGTACGATCTTTTGTACATTTCCATGTGCTACGATCCTTCAAATAATCAAGACAAATCTGATTTTTTCTGACAAACTCAAGCAGCTCTATAGAACATGACGCCGCCAATTTGCGTGCTTGATCAAGAGTCTTGCCAGTGTCTCCTCGAAGGGCAAAATCAAATGCCCGATCATCCTTTCTTGTTTCACCAACAGTCCCGGTCGCAACAACGAACAGGTCATTTTTTTCAGAAAATCTCTTCTCAAACTCAAACAGTGCTACCCCAATTTGAAATAAATTTGGGGGAGAGCGGGTATATGTTGGGATTATTACCTTCGAAGAAGCTTTTGTTCTCGGTACCGAATATAAAAAGAAATCTTGCAGCCAATCCGCCTCAGTAATGGGCACCTGTTTAACGATTTTATACCCTGGACCACAGGTTCGATCATTGGCATTAAAATCCTCCAGAGCCGCTTCGTGATCAAACTTTACAAGCCCGTCTTGGCATATTATTGCTGAAAAGTATGGTGGTTGAGGTTTCTGCCTATTTTTATCAAAAAAAAATAAATTTAGACATACTGCATTTGGTGTTAATGGAAACTCAGCGAGAAACGGACGAATACATCGTATCGAATTAATCTGATATAACAAATCCCGATATATATCTTTGTGGATAAGCTCAGCTTCTTCGAATGACTTGCATTTCAGACCTTTGATAGCAATGTCAAAATTTATTAAATATGTCAACCCGCCGTTTGATAGTTTAGGCGGGAATAACCCAAAGGCGTACTTACCACGATTTTGGGTAACGATAACCTTACGAATCTCGCCATTTAGCTCCTCTCTCACACCATCACGGGCAAAGAGTGGTCGCGATGGAAACATTCCGTACAAACAACTTACGAAGATTGTTAATGCGGAAATAAGAAAAAATAAAATCGTGAACTGTCTCATCGAGCCTCCACCATGGTATGTTGCACAAAATCTTGCATCGCTCTGTGATAACCTTCCCCATCAAAATTATGTGCATCGAGTAACGAATCGTCATGTCGATCAACAAAATGAACGTTTTCTGAAGATAATTTATCCCAATTAAATGGGTTCATAAATGGAACGATATCGCCATTTTGAATATAATTTTCTGCCAGAGGATCAATAGAAATGCCGCCAAACGTCGCCATATTTTCTATAACGTTGCTGTATGTCCCTTTTGCACCAAAGTCCTCTACGTCAAAAACGTTTACATTGATTGCAGCGCCTTGACTGTGCCCACACACGTCCGCCGACAGAGCAACATTATTTTCCTTACATTTGTCAACTCCATACTCAAACTGACCTCGTAGGTCTTTCACCACCTCGGTCTCTATCCCTAAAATATTACAAAGTGTCTCATAGGCATCAGCTAGAAAACCATGGGTAGGATTATAGAGGACCATTGCGTCATTATACTTTTCTTTAAATTCTAAATAAATTCTTTCCTGCCTATCCCTGGCTTCACGGCACGTTGTCAATATCCCGTTGGTATGTGCATTTACATTGAATTTGCTGAAGCTATACTTTTCAAAAACCTGAGTCCAAGTGTTTTGAGTCAATTCAATGTGTGGAACATTTTCTCGTCCAACCTGATCGTCGCGCCAAATTCCTTTGTCACTAATAACATATGAATGCTGAATTATTCCATTACAGTCATCTTCTGTCTCAATAAGTCCATAAATATCAACACAAGACAGTGGATTATTTTTGACATAGGCATACAAATTCGGGCCAGCGCTGTGGCCTAAGGGATCCTGAGTCAACCACGTTGCTGTAGACGACTCGTAGAACCGGCGACCAAAATATAAAAACCCTGTTTTCGCATCCTGCCTCTTCGAAGAGAATGTCCACGGAGTAATCTCCGCCGTCCTACTCTCTAACCCAAACGCCGTATACGCCAGCTTGTCAACAACCTCTCCGTCCATATTCAAGCACGCCCTGACATGACCTGAGAGATCATGAATCGGGACAAAGACTTCCCCATTTACCTCAAAAGCAACTGCTGCCCCAATCTCACCACCTAAGCCCTCGCCAAGGATCCTCAGGGTTTTTATATTCGACTCTTCATCTAT
>CAINFV010000140.1 GCA_903848235.1 Chlamydiia bacterium
AAATTCCATCATAGAGCTCCCAGAAACCCTTTTGATGTTACCTAAGTTGAAATTACTTTGGGTAGATAGCAAGGTATTATCACGGCGTTCGAGCGAGTTGCTAGACAAACTGCGAGATAATGGTGTTTCGGTGACTCTCCCTGGGGACTTCTTCATATAAATATTTTATACTATAGGTTTTTCTTATGACGATCGGTTCTACAAGCCGTTCTTTGGTAGCACACTCTGGTAGTAAAGAGGGGTTACATCAGGATCAGGGCGATTTGAAGTCGGAAGTATCCACGGCTGGGCAGGGGCAGAGGCTTTCAAAGTCGTTAGTTTCTGTTTCACTTCCCTACACTGATTTGCAGGGACGTGTGTTGCGGTTATGGAAGTATGGGGCAAAACTTATCGCCTCGATGGTAAATTCCTGCGGCGAAACACGGATTATTTCTGGTAAAAAAATTCATAATGCTCTCGGGGCAACGGACACAGATGATGTTTTGCTAGCACGTATTGAAAAGATAAGTATGCGGATGTGGCAGCTTGCCTATGTTGAAGAAAGTGGAGATCTATATGTGTGGCCATACCTTGCTGCGGCCGGAAGAGACTCTCCTCTGTCAAACATGCGTTCTGCTTTTCAGAATATGAGGAAGCATCTTGCTGATGATCCTGATGTAAACCATGACAGTGCTAAAACATATACCCATGCACAGGCGGCTGTTGAGGAGAAGAATGGAAGAGCTTTTTTTATGAAAGATGGAAGACGCGCCAACCATATTCAGGAGGTCGATGACTTCCGACGAGGTTGCTTAGGTAACGCATTAGGGTGCCAGGACCGAATAGGAAAGCTTGAAAAAGCTATTAAAGAAAATAAAAAAGGCGAAAAATATGAAGATCCTGAACCTGGCCGAAAGGGGAAGTTTCTTAATCCCGAAGAGGCCAACCAGCGCATTCTCGAATACAAAGCCCTTCAACGGGAGGGGTTTGAGCTTCTCGAGAGACTTACGGATCCATCATATGCCTTTGAAGAGGTCTTGCAACAAAACGGCCTCACAGATAGCTACAATGCGACGCATCCTAAGAATCCTGTTCCTGCAAGTGGTGCCTCCGGCGGCAGCATTGGCGGTGTCGGTAATGAGGTAGGCATTATAAAAGGCCTCTTTGACTCTCTTGAAGACATGGAAGAGCGCTGCCATTATTTCTTCATGCCTTCCGTCACGGATACCCAGCCTTTTAGCGATGAGGATCTCCGGACTATTATCCATGATCTGGCGGTGGGCATCTATATCCATGACTCGATTCCATTTTTCAGTCTTCACTTCAATGGGGACAGCAACCTATACCCCGTCATTCACCCTGTTTATCAAAATACTCTGGTTGGGCGTGTGATTAGTATGCTCGACTATCATATGAAAGGTTTTTTGAACGGAACTTTCTTCGATGAAGCCTTTATCCATGAGTGGCAGACAACAAAAACTCAAGATACAGCGGTGTTAATGCCTCACTGTATCGATATAAGAGAGTATTGCAAACGCCATTTGCCATCGGGAGTCGAGTATTTTTCTATAATGGAATTGCTTCAAAGGCTTGAGTATAATGAGGGTCCAAAAGACGAAGCTTCTGGTGCTAAAGAACATACTGGTTTTTCAAATTACGATGGCTTTCGCTCTTCGTTTCGTATCATAGCTAAACAAAATAGTTTTAAAAAAACTGGTAGACTTTTCGAAATAGACGCTGGTTTCGACGTGTTGTATACGATAGAACCCGATGCTATCTATCAGGCAGAACTTGATAAATATCGATGTCAATTTGGGAAAAACCCTTCGGGATACGAAAGGCTTGTTCGAGCTTATAATATCATGAAGTTTCAAATTGAAACGATCATGCCACGGTTGCCAGTATTTCGAGAACTCTTCGAGCAGCTCAAAATAATTAATTTTTTTTCATACTATTTCAAAACTCTAAAAAAAGCTTCGAAGATACCAATTCTTGAATGGGCTGTTTCTAAAAAGACTGAAGGTGTTCCTCTATTCCCGCATCTTCCGCTCAGGAAACTGAAGTTCGAGCAAATTGAAATCGATTTTTCAGACGTCTTTGATCGTCTTCCACGGGATCAATTTGCTATCGTCTGTGATTATATCCGGGGAAAAAAACCAGGAGTTGTTCCAGAAAAAATATTCGGCATCATTCTTCCGGCTTTCAACGAATATTTACAATCAAAGATGCCCTTCCTCCTTTCAGAAGAGAAGGTGGATATGGATAAACGAAAGAACACAATAGAATCTTTTCTAAAGGCGGGGATACTGGGGGCGGAAGAAGCTCTGCGCGAAGCCATAGCTCAGATGCCGGAGCGGGAAAAAATGGTTCCTGAGCTCAGGCTTGAAATAAAAAAGCTGCAGGATGCTGAACTACGCATGAAGGAAATTATTAGAAATGCTGAGGCGACTAAAAGTGAAGTGATTAGAAAGCCATCGCATTATGAATTTTTCGCACTTTCCAAGTGCTGTACATTCATCAAGGAGAAGCAGGAAGTACTCAAGAAGTTTGAAGAGGCCCGTCATGAAGAAGAAGGGCAAGTGCTTATCATTTCCAAATTGTTGCAGGCGACACGGGAGAACACAGACAATCCGTTTGGATTCTTTGTAAAAACACGTGCTATTTCCGCCTATGAGGCTCATTCTTTCATCAGGTGTGTCAAAGATCTCTCAGACTCTGAAAGAGATATGACTCAACGCGTTGTTGGTGGGTGTGGGCAGGACATGCAGGTTCGAAGCATTATGCCAATACCGAATGGAGGAGCTCATCTCCAATGTTGCTTCTTGGACCTTTTAAACCGGCCTGAAGAACAGTTTTGCCCCGTTCATCTGGAGTCTTACGCCAAAGTTGATGGCTATGCATTCTCGGTGAGACTTGCAGATGCGGCAACGGTCAGCGATGACGAGTATTCGTGGCTACTTCCACTGGTCCCGCAAGGGGATCAAGAGGCCTTTATACGACGCGCACAGCTTTTTGAAGCTATTTCCGATGGGGACATGGAGGAATTCAATGCGTGTATCTCCGTTGAATATCTCAACTGTCAAGATTCCCAAGGGGCCAGTCTTGCTCACATAGCGGCAGGCTGCCCGACACCTCTTTTCATGCAAAGGTTGGTAGATCTGAAGGCGAACTTTAGTCTGCTAGATAACGACGGCTACACTCCCTTACACTATGCGGCAAAGTCAGGGTCGCGCGAAAACTGCGCTTTTCTCCTCCACTACTACCCTCAGCTTCTCAATGAGGTTTCGAAAAATGGGTCATCGCCTTTGTATGTGGCTGTGCAGCATAATCGTATGGATAATATACCCCTTTTCCTAGAGAAGGGCGCCGATCCTAACGCGAGGACTGTATATGGGATGACGCCTCTATACTGTGCGGTACATCATGGGTATGAAGAGGCGGCGCAAATGCTCATCGCAAACACAAAGACAAAAGTTGATCTTGCCCTCGAAGACGGAACAACGCCTCTTTTCGTTGCAATAGAAGCCAATATGCTCTCCATCTTTAACGCTCTGATCGCAAAAGGGGCGAACGTCAACCAACAACGAAGGGATGGCCTTGCTCCACTTCATATGGCATTCATGAAGGCTACGCCAATGATCTGCTCTCTGCTATTGGATGCACCAGGAATAGATGTCAACATTCGGATGCGATCTGGAAAGACCATTTTATTTTTGGCTGTTGAGAGAGACGACATCGTGTTTACTGAGCTGGCCTTGGGGTACAAAGCTGATGTGGTGATATATGGATATGATAACGAAACGCCGGTTATGGCCGCGATTCGAGCCTATAACCAACCTGCTGTTATGTGGATACTCGCTACATGCAAAGTACATAATCCTTCAAAGGTGCCAGAGCTTGTTCATCAGAAAAATATTCGAGGAGAGTCGGCTCTAGACCTCGCTTTCAGACTTCGTCAATCTTCGTCACTTTTTTTCCTAATCAAATTTAATGTGACACTGCCTCCTACTGAAGAGTATTTGCGGCTCTTATGTGAAAACTTTATGGATCCGATTTATTTTGAGCACTATCTACATTCTCGCAAATTTACGGAGCGGGAACTGGGGCGCGTGTACTACCAGGCGTATCAATCTGGCAACCTGCTCGCTGTGCAAATTATGCAGCGCAACAAAGCTGCTGTTGAGTTTACCGATCCTCAAGGATGGACGGGCGCTCACTACGGGGCAAAATTCGACTGCACTCGCACGATGACAAAATTTCTTGAAAGCAAGCCCAAAGATCTCCTGCAGATGACAAAAGATGGGCTGTCAATCGCAGCTATTGCTGCAATGCATGGAAGTCGTAAGGTTTTTAAGATGATTGTCAAGGATATGATTGAGGAAAAGGTTGATCTTCGATTCCAATTTCATGGAAAACACCTTCTTCTCGCCTGTGTACAGTCAAGAGATCATGAGATCGTCGATATACTTTTATACAAAACCTTTGACGCCAAATGTATCGTCGACGATCTACAGCGCACGGCTCTGCACTATGCGGCTATCCAGGGTGATGTGGAAATGATGGATCTATTGCGCCGAAGGGGAGCGGACTTTCAGGTGAAAGATGCATTGTCCAAGAGTGCAGTTCATTACGCTTTCGAATATGGCTGGAGAGATGCTATCAAATACCTACTCAACATTAAGTACGAAATCAAACTTCCACCAAACATCCTCACCTGCATAACAAAAGACACTTTTGTCAAGGATATCAAAAAACTTGTCGATATGCAGTTTGATATAGAAGCTGTTAAAGATGAATCCAATAGGACAGCGATATATGAGGCCATAGCCTCGGATAATTACCCTGTGTTTGCTCTGCTGATCGAAAGGGGAGCAAAACTTGATCATCGGTGTGCTGAAGGATACACACCATTTTTATTTGCAGCTCGCATTGGCGCCTCAAAGTATCTGCGAGAACTGTATAAGGTATCGTGTAAGGATGTCCTGCCAGATGGCAGGACGGCGCTCCATATTGCTACACTGGCAGGGCATGAAGATGCCGTTGTAGAGCTTCTTAAAGCCGGAATGAGCCCTCGAGTTCCGTCACTAGCTGGGTCAACGGCTGTCGACGTTAGTTTAGAAAATCGGTTTTGGAATATCTGTGAACTTTTATCTGGGAACGAAGAACGTCTTCGTATTCACAAGATGGAAGTTGAGAAGGCAATCAAAACCGAGGATGGTGTTGGGTTTTTCAAACTCATCGAGAAGCTTCCACTCAACGCTCCGATGCGATTTTCTTCCGGGGTGATGCCTCTTCTCCACCTCATATATCACATGTCTCCCACCCCTTTATTTCGAGATGTCTGTCTCCATACGTTTTTGGCGCTTCCTGGAGTAGATCCTCATGCGCGTGATCTAAAGGGATTGGCCTTATCACATCTGATGGCGATAGGAGGGGATCCTATTGATTTTAATACGGTTGACCCTCTGTTGAAGGACGCAGAGGGAATGACGGTTCTACACTACTGTGCAGCAAACAATGGAGATGAGAGCGTCGAGCAACTACAGAAGGCTCTCGCTCACTGTAAAAATTGCAGTGTAGAAAATGGCAATGGAATGACACCTCTGCATCTTGCTATCGAACACGGAAATTATGAGCATGCGAAAGTGTTGCTCGAGTCAGGTGCAAACGCTAATGTAGGAACGGCCAAATGTCATACTCCATTAGGGCTTGCTGTTCTAAATGATATGCCTCTCTTTGTGCGTCTTTTACTTGATCACGGCGCATGTATTAACCAGATAGCCTTTGACAGGAGGGTGGCTCCTCTTCATATCGCCCTAGAAAACGACAATGTTGTCATAGCAAGAATTCTCCTTGAAAGTGGGGCAGACGTTGAGAGGCCGAAGTTGCGCAACATCCGGCCGGTTCATATAGCAGCTAGACAGGGGTCTATTCCGCTTATGCGTCTGTTAGTCTCTTTCAAAGTTTCTTTAAAAGAAAAAGATGACAATGGATGGGGGGTGGGCCATTATGCCGCGTTATCGGATAGCCCTGAGATTTTTGCATACCTACGGGGATTAAGGGCCCCGATTAATGTCGCAGCCGTGAGAGTCTCTTTGAGTGTCAGAGAAAGGTTTCCTGGGATGTCAGGAGTAACTCCCTTTCATCTCGCCGCAGAAAGGGGAAAGCCTGAAATACTTAAAATCTTATTACGCTGTGGATGCAGCCCTGAAAAGGAGGCCGACGGTAGAGTCACTCCGCTTCAGAGTGCCGCTATGGGAACATCAAAGAAGGCGGTGCAATTTTTTGAAAAATACAGGATCTTCCAAGATGGGGAACAGATATATGAGTCGACAAAAGCAGCCCTCGTCCACGATGCACCAGAAGCGTTAGCCGTTCTCCAGAAAAATGGAGATGAACTAGTAAAGACACCATTTGGGGACGGAAATACAGCAGCTCATTTGGCAGCCTCCTATGGGGCGATGCGCACTATACATTACCTTAGGTCTTGCGGGATTGATTTTACCCAGAAGAATAGTTCGGGGAAGACCGCTTTTGAACTTGCTGTCACTGAAAACCGATTATCAGTGGCTCGCTACCTTTTGCGCGAAACAGATGCCGTCGACATCAAGGCACGGTCATCGCGTAGCGGAACATATTTACACATAGCCATTGGCGAAGGGTTTGTTGAAATGGCGGCTCTACTCATTGAATACGGAGCTCCGCTTGAAGAGAAAATGTTCTACGTGGGGACGCCGCTGCAATCTGCTGTACAAAAAGAGAACATCCCCTTAGTACATCTGCTTCTTGCTGCCGGAGCAGAGATTAGCGTTGATAGCTGGGAGGCATTACCTAAAGATAATCATACTCTAGGGTCACTTATGAAAACCTATGCCGAACAGCGTCTTCTGGCGGCCAAGTTACAAGAGACGGTCATTCATGCGGCCATACGTCTCAATGATCTCCAATTTTTTGCTGTTTTGCCCCATCGTGCTGATGTTAACGCGGCAAATGCTCGAGGGGAAACACCCCTGTCTCTTGCTATGGAGGCCCAAAATGAACCCTTCATTCGAATGTTGATTGAGTCAGGGGCTGCCCATTCTCCTGCGGAAGACGGGCTGATTGAAAAGTTGTTGAGGAGATAGAAGCAAAATGATGGTAATAGAAGCTCCTCATGCTGCACTAGCTCGAGTGCTAACGAAGGAATATATTGGGTTGTTATCCGAATCTGTTGTGAGTGGACTTGAGGGAGCATCTCCTCCAATTCAAGCGATTTGGGACTCTATTTTAAAGCGTGCCTACGACCTTGAAAGGGTCACTATTTTGGATAAAGAAATACTGAGCCGTATCAAAGGGTTTTCAGTATTTGATGGAGATTTTCCCGAACAGTTGCAGCGAATATTTATGTCTCCATGTGAGATCGTCGATATTTTTCTAAAGCTGGCGACTGCAGTTGGTCCTGCGTACTATAGCCGAGAAGAGTTTTCCGAATTAGTAAGTCTTTTTTTGTCTTTTCAGAAGGTACGGGATAAAGGAACGCTTCCAACCTCAGTAGATGATGTCCCCTACTTTGACGAAGGTGGGAAGGAGTGGCTTGA
>CAINFV010000141.1 GCA_903848235.1 Chlamydiia bacterium
ATTATCAAGATACAGGCCAAGATTGACAAGAAGTTCGTTGCAGGTTTTCTGATCTCTTGGTGTCCTTTTCAGTTCTTCCTTGATCTTGAGAGCAGTTGATTGAATGAGTTGTTGTGATACAATATTTGCCACTCTTCCCTTCATCTCGCCCTTGATCGGCAAGAGGGCAGGCAGAACGTCCCCACTAACCGCCTCTTTAGCTGAGGCAATTGTGTGCATCAAAGCCGCAGCCACATCATCGACATCCTGAGTGATCTGTTCCTCGCCCCCTATCAACCCTACAGCCCTATCAATCCGTTTTTGGAGAGCAGTAATAGGGCTATACGTCATCCCGGAGAACTCACCTTTTGTAGAACCACCAACTGTTGTCAAGGTTTCTCTCAAACCTTGTAAAGCTGTTTCGCGTTCGGAATCAGTAGGCTTTGCATAGAAAGAAGTGATGGTCGAATGGATCTTCCAGATATCCTGCGCCCCGATATACTGATCAATATGCAAATACCGACGAGCCTTCCACAAAAAGTTCATCTTTTGAGCGATATATTGATCTGGGCCCACCACTCGAATTGCATATTCGCCTGGGGATGAATCAACGGATGCCGACATCTGTACACCTCAATTCACGAGTTGTGAGGGCAGCGGCGAGCATAGCCTAAAGAAGAGATACGAATCTTACTCTTCCTCTGGAGGCCGAGCTTCTATAGCCCTTAGCTTCGCGCTCCTTGATCTTGGATTCTGTACCACTTCTCGACGAGAAGGAGCAAGAGGTTTTTTGAATACAAGGGAATAACTCCCGCCCTTTACAAGATCGCGAAACGATTCTTTGACAATACGATCTTCGAGGCTATGGAAGGTGATCACTAAAAAGCGCCCTTTTGGCGATAGCCGCTGCGCTAACAGAGGAATGGCTTCTTTGAGCACCTCTAACTCTCGGTTCACAGCAATCCTCAGCGCTTGAAAGATCTTCGTCGCTGGATGCATCCTCCCTCTTCGAGGTAGTACACGGGCTATCGCCTCCGCTAGATCAAGAGTGGTGCGAAAGGGACGGCGCCCCCGTGCCATGACAATAGCATCCGCCGCTTTCCGAGCGCCCCGCTCTTCGCCATATTCTCGAAACAGACGCTCCAAAGACGCTCTGTCCCACCGGTTGACAATCTCATCTGCAGAAAGAGGGCCTTCAACATCCATCCTCATATCAAGCGGCCCTTCACGGACAAAGCTAAAACCACGGCTAGAAGTGTCTATCTGCATCGACGAGACTCCTAGGTCGAGGAGAATAGCGTCGAACAGTTTTGGGTCTTCTGGAGGATTCGAAAAGTTATTATGATAGAAGACTACCTTAGCAAGAAATGGGGCAAGCGTCGCCTTCGATAAGCATAAAGCCTCTGTATCCTGATCGCAGGCAGTATACTGAACAATCTCTGGGTGTGCCTCGAGAATAGCTTTTGCATGACCTCCAGCGCCGCATGTCCCATCGAATACAGTGCTGAGCTGACACGGCGCTAGGTGTTCGATCACCTCATCGAGAAGGACAGGTATATGACTCATCTGCAGTTCCTTTTTTCAAAATTTTCATTATCCTAAATTCCACAGTGATATACAAATCGTTTGAAGGGCAAAATTCTCTCCCTACGCAACTTTCTCATGCTATAATGGGGAAGGATGACATAATCTTGCCTGTTCTGTCTCCTCCTTTCTTCTCTATGAATGAGGAGGGGTGACAATCACGTTTGACCTTAGGAGTTGTACGATGCCAGCCGTCACTATCGACCATCTCGACATCGGGATTTACATTCAGTATGCACGTCGAATGCAGTTAGTAGAGCAGATCCAGCAGCAGTATCACCTCAGAGAAGCAACGTCTATCCCTGCCCAAGCACTGATCGTTGACCTCTATCCAAAACTCTCAGAACTAGATCTTCTCCTCGGCGTTGGAACAACGGTCGCTCCATGGGCATATTTCTTCCCTCCAAAGGAGTTTTCCACTCAGCGGCGCTCTTCATTTGCCTTTCATCGTATCATGCCAATCTTTGGACGTTTCGACGCAGAAGACGAAGAAGAACGAAAGCTGGATCTGGTAGAATGTGATTCTGAAGAAGAAGAGGAAGAGAAAGCGGCTATCAAGGGGTGCATAAAAAAAATCAAAGAGCTCAACGCTCTCCTTCGATTCATCGGCGGGCGTATTGGCCAATTCTTACAAGGATAACGTACTATGGCAAGAAGAGACTGGCTAAAGACATTAGGATGGACCATAGACCATGTAGAAGCGGTGCGTCATACCGCGTTTTCTTATGTGCGCCAAGGCAAATATGATATTGCCATCCCCTTCTTTGAAGCACTAGTAGCCATCGACCCCAATAGCGCCTATGACTGCCAGATGCTCGGCGCTCTGTACGTACAGACAGGAAGGCCTGAAAAAGCCATCCACTATCTCGACAAGGCTCTCCAGTCAGATGCTGACCATGGACCTACACTTCTCAACCTGTCAAAAGCCTTTTTCATGGCTGGCAGAATTGCTGATGGGATTCGTCTGGCAAAGCTTCTGCGGGAAGACAAAGATCCATATATCGCCGGCAATGCCTCTGCCCTTCTGATGTGCTATTCGTAAATCATGTTAAGCACGTCTGAAACAGCACCGTGCGAAGTGACGTGACAACACGATCTACATCTGCTTCTGTCATCGACGAGAAGAAGGGAAGCGACAGCGACTTTTTATAATGCTCTTCCATAGCAGGAAAATCCTGTGGCTTCTGAGAAAGAGCTCCTTTAAGAGCTGGGTGGCAGTAGAGAGGGACATAGTGGTATTGGGAACCGATGGACAGCGCATGGAGTCCTTCCATGACTTTAGACCGTGTCAACCCTAGCGCTTCAAACTCAATGTTCACCTCAAACAGGTGATAGTGGGTCAGTGGATCTACAGCTTCAGGATGGAGAGTGACGGCGGGCGTTGATGCTAACTTCCGACGATAGGAAGCGATCAGCGACGCTTTCTTCTGAAAAAATGTGTCGAGGCGCTGCAGCTGCGAGCGGCCAAGAGCTGCTTGAAACTCTGTCATGTGGAAGTTACAGCTCAACTCATCGACTTCATAATACCACGGCGCTCCTGCATCAGCACCTGTTACAGGGGTGCGTTCGATTCCGCTATCTCTGATTTTTTTCAGTCTCTGGTAGAGGAGAGGATCATTGGTCGTCACCATGCCGCCTTCGCCACAGGTGATATTTTTAATGGCATGAAAGCTCAAAACGGTCATGTCACTATAGGCACAGCAGCCAACGGGCGTGCCATCAGGGTAGGAAGACCCTAAGGCATGGGCAGCATCTTCAATCACCACGGTATCTGGCATGAAGATCAGATCATCGAGTTGTGTTAAGTCAACAGCAACACCTGCAATGTGAACGGGCACAACGATAGCCCTTCCTCGAGACTTCGGGACATTGATCTCTTCTGCCAAAAGAGAGAGATCGATGTTGCCATATGAGTCAATGTCAACACAGCGAAGCGTCGCCCCTGCTCTGACACCACCTGCCACTGAAGCGATGAAGGTATTGGGACTGGTGATAATCCTATCATGAGGACCAACATGTGCTGCTTGAAAGGCTGCTGCCAATGCTGTAGAACCATTGCAAAAGGCAACACCATACAACGCGTGAACGCGCTGGCAAACCTCTTGCTCGAAGGCAGCAACCTGACTGCCTCGGGTGATCACCTCGTGCTTGAGTGCGGCTGTCACAGCGTCGATATCAGATGACTCGATCGACTGATGAGCATAGGGAAGAAAGTTCGTCGTTTCCATTTTCTCTCTTGATCAGTATACCAATACTGTATTGTGCTGTAACCGTCGAAAAAGATCAACACAGCTGGAAGGAAGCGTCATATGGAAGAGCCATCACAACTCGTTGACATCACATCAATTGAACCTTTATTGCCTGATGTTTCCCCGCAATCTGTCGAAGCCATCAACCGCCAGAGGCGCCATTTCTCAGCGATGAAAACAGCGAACCTCTCCCGCTATCTTGAACACCAGCGGTCGACGTGCGTCACTCCACGCCTTGTCGTCCTCAATGGCTGGTCAGACACCAGCCGGCAGTCACCTCAGGACCTTCTCCCCTCACAGCTTCTGCATCATCTTCTCAAGGAAAATAACGAGTCTATCGTACGGTGTGGAGGCTATTGGGTTCAGCTTGGCAACCTTGGTATCGTTGTGAACCCTGGAAGATTCTTCCTTGAGAGGTTTCACAAGGCAGGGCTGCACATCTGGGACATCGACCATGTCATCGTCACCGATGGCAATGAGACAGCCTCTTTTGACTTAGACCGTCTGTGGACATTTAACAGAGAGATCAACAGCCTGCTCAAAGAATGGCAGCTCTCACCTCATGTCATTTCATACTGGCTCCACCCAACAGCTTTCGAGCGGTGCGCACCTAGCTTACGCCCCAGCTTTCGTCAGGAGAGGTCTACCGTACACCGCCTCGAAACCTTCCACGACATCAGCGCCTTTGAAACCCTTGATCTCAATGACAAGATCGCTCTCGACTATGGCTCTACAACACCATCCGAAGGCCATATAGCGCCATTGATGATCCGCCTACGATCGCTTCAAGAAAATAGCCACTCTTCATTGGGCTTTTTATCCCAAGCTCCTTGGAATGAGGCTCAAAATGCCTTTTTCTCCTCCTGCCAAACGGTTGTCCTCGGCATCGGAGAGACCTCTTTTGAAGAAATCGCAAGCCTCTCGTCCAACACCGTGTCGCTTGGCTACTCTGGAGTGGTAAAAATCCTCGACAATGAGACCACACGCCTTGCTGTCATTGCAGAGCAAGGGTTTTCCGAGGGCGACATTCGCATCGAATCCCTCAAACGGCTCCGTGAAGAGCTGCGCTCGCCGACAACTACTATTATTCCAGCAGAAGAGGGGGTGACCATCTACCTCGACTCTCTCCACATGACAGCAGCTGGCCTCGACACCCCAACACCCATCCATGCCATCAAGACAATACGCTCAGAAGGACCCTACAGCCGGCTGATCTTCCTTGACGAGGCATCGGTGCTGTAATCTTTGTCAAAAAACATCATCGAAGCGATTGTTTGAAGCCGTTTTCTTCTACGCCACGAGTTTAATGTTCCGCATGATCTGCCATGGGTATTTCACCCAAAAAAGGGAAGCAGAATCTTTCCCTTTTTTCACACATCGTTGTTGTAAACTTATCGTCCGATCTTCAACAATGCAACCCCTTTACTTTGAACCAATTGCGATGTTAAGGGATTGTGAAGATCGGCAGCAAGTCGTTGAAAATTAAAGGGTTGCAGAGAAACCGATGCACAAAAGAGTTATTCACAATCTTTCGAACAGCTTTAGTCGTTCATGATCAACGGCTTATAATTTTTTCTTTGAGCCATACGGACAATAACCCTTGCCGGGTTTGAAAACCGATTGCTAGTCTCTGGATCACAAAACGGCTCATGCCCTCACGTCAGGGCACACAGGGAGGAGTAGAGATGCAACAAACATGTAGCCCATGCGAAGCGTGGACTCAATTTCTGGAATTCGCAAAAGCACATACATCGCTTTCGGCATTTCACAACTGGCTCAGCCCTATCCAAGTTGCGTCTTTCACCGATGATAAGATTGTTCTAAAAGTTCCGAATATCTTCGTCAAAGAATACCTCTTGAGCAACTTCAAGAAGGAGTTGACCAATTTCCTCCCCATCTCAGAAGAGGGGGAGCCTTCGATCGACTTTGTGATTGAAAAACAAGATCGCAAGCCAAAGCCCTTCTTTGTAGCTCCAAGCCCATCGATTAGAATCGTCGATACAAAAGAAGAGCAAGAAGCTGCCGCTTTTGAATCCCAATTAAATGGCAATTATCGCTTTCAGACATTTATTGAAGGTGGATCGAATCAGTTTGTCAAGTCCGCCGCCATCGGTGTTGCCAACCGCCCAGGAGACGCCTATAACCCCCTCTTCCTTCATGGTGGTGTAGGGCTAGGCAAAACCCACCTGCTCCACAGCATCGGGCACCACATACGAGAACATAATAAACGTCTTCGCGTACAGTGCATCACCACAGAGGCTTTTATTAACCAGATTGTTGATAGCCTCCGAAGCAAGTCTATCGACAAACTCAAACGATACTATCGCTCATCTGTCGATGTCTTGCTAGTCGACGATATCCAATTTCTCCAAAACCGAATCAACTTCGAAGAAGAGTTCTCCAACACGTTCGAAACACTTATCAACCAGCACAAGCAAATCGTTATCACCAGCGATAAGCCACCAACACAGCTAAAGCTCTCAGAACGGATGGTCGCCCGCATGGAGTGGGGGCTTGTTGCCCATATCGGCGTCCCGGATATTGAAACACGGGTGGCCATTCTCCAATTCAAGGCAGAACAAAAAGGGCTTCAAATTCCCAGCAATGTTGCCTTTCGCATCGCAGAGATGATTCACAACATTCGTCAACTCGAAGGGGCCTTGAATAGACTCAGCGCACATTCCCGCCTGATGAATGCCTCTATCAACGAAGACTTTGTCGAACAGACGCTCCGGGATCTGTTCCACCTCGTCCCCAAAGACAAGATTACTGTCGACGCCATCTTAAAAAGCGTAGCCTCTGTCTTCCAGGTACGTGTCAACGATCTCAAAGGCCACTCTCGAACGAAAGATGTGGCGATTCCTCGGCAGGTGGCTATGTTCCTGGCGAAGGAATTGATCAACGAGTCACTCGTCATGATTGGCGCTTCTTTTGGGAAAACACACTCAACGATCCTTCACGCCTGCAAGGCAATAGAAACGAAAGTATCAAGCGACGAGATGTTGCGACGCCAAATCGATATGGTCCGTCGTAATATCGACATGCAGCGGCCGTAACACATTGGGGGGCATTCACCTCCTCCCCCCATACACCTGGGGAGCTCAAGAGCTCCCTAGGTTTTCTAGCCGCCTCCTTTTCTACTGAAGACCCAAGTTGTCAGAAAAAAGAGTGAAAACCGCTGTTAAAACCCGGGATGCTACCTATCTTGCGCTCTGAACGTCGCCAGATTGGCCGAGAAGCACGATTCGCGGACGAAGGCCAAGTCTCCGACTTGGCCGAGGAGCGAAGCGTGCTAAATCGGTCAATCTGGCAGTTCAGAGTGCAAGATAGGTAGCAACCCGAGTTTAAAACCCGAATTTAAGGACTACCAGCTTCTAGGCCATCTAAGAATCTGTCTCCGTCGTACGAAGGATTTGTGCGTGCAAGATTAACCGCTTGCCTCATGTCTTGTTCCGTTCCAATGCCATACATGTACATCGTTCGAAGAGCGCTGATGGCATTTATGCGGGCATCTTCAATGGTACTAAGACGAAGTTTGAAGATATCTCCGTAGCGATGCTCTCTCCTTTCAAGCTCTTTTGCCCACTGAAACACTTCTTGAGCACATTCGATAAACAATTCCGGAATTCTAGCGCAATTCCAAGCGATACTTTCCTTTGCAACAATGCTTCCCGCTTTTGCCGCCCTAAGGAGCCATTTCTTTCCTTCTATGAGATTTTGGTCCGTCCCAGACCCCCACAAATAAAACTGAGCCAGCAATTCCATGGCGTCAACTACCCCTCCCTAAAGGGAGGGGCTTGTAGCTGGCTGCAAGGGCCGCTACCATTGGCATGTTGACAAATGCCGTTGGCGAGA
Organism: Chlamydiia bacterium; assembly: GCA_903848235.1. Lineage (GTDB taxonomy): Bacteria > Chlamydiota > Chlamydiia > Chlamydiales > FEN-1388 > CAINFV01. Next base: position 7,668 of record CAINFV010000141.1, read on the forward strand.
CAGCAGACTCGCCAAGCTTCAGTAGGTTGATCGCTGCATTGCGATCGCTGTGCTGATAGCTTCCACAGCTAGGACACGTAAACCGATGTCTTTGCCGAATCCCCAAAGAGCTACACCTCGAACAC
>CAINFV010000142.1 GCA_903848235.1 Chlamydiia bacterium
AGACCGATTTCGCATTCGTTGTCTCTCATACTTCTTGCATTTATCATAGATGGCCTGCCTAGGCCGATCTATGATAAATGCAATTGTCTGAAAGACAACGCTCTGCGAACTCGGTGCCCAAAAAATGCTAAAGTCCAGTTAACATAGATGGCCTAAACCAGGACGATCTATGATAAATTCATTCATCTAAAGAGAGAACGCTCTGCGAACTCGGGCCCAAAAATGCTAAAGTCCAGCTCAGCTCTTGTTTATTTTCTGCTCGAGCAAAATGCTGAGGAAGCAAGACGCAATCCACTATCGCAACCGATCTATAAAGCGTCCATGAACACGATGATAGAGACATGTCTCCAAAAAATCTATTGGTTTCTTGGGGTGCTGAGGATATGCGAAAGTTGTTACACCCGCAAAAATAACTATCAAAGACCGATTACAAACATGCCAATACAGCTCTATGCGGTTCGCCTTGATCGCAGATGATATCGGCCGTCGAGATTTTCTCATTATGCTGTGGGCCTTGCCAACAGCCCCAGGCGAAGCTTCGGCCATCCCAGGAGTGGGGAGGGCGGAGGTACTGCTTTCTGGAGGAAAATCAGGTGAAGTGGCTGATCTTATGGGCAACGCCCTATTTTGCGTTGATACGCCTCGAAATACGCTCGCTAAAAAAATGACTGAAATGTACCTTAATACAAAAAAGCGTTGCCCTAGCCTGTGTTTAGTGGGTAGGAAATGGCGGATGACGTAAAATTTTTGATTCTCAATAGGCTACAATTTTTTGCTGATTACCAAGGAACAGCGCTCTATGGAGAGGATTATGAGAAACCCCCGTTTGTCTATAGCCATTTTCGGTTTGATGCTCTTTTGCACTTCCATTGCTCCCGCCCTGGCCTCTGAAAATGACAATGATGGTTCTATCTTTTCTAACACGCCCACACCGTTCGAAACGGTTACGCTAGCAAATTTTGAAAAGAAAATTTTCTCTCAAAACGGAGAGGATGGTGTAACAAGAAAAATATTCGATACGATTGGGACGACAAACAAGTATTTTGTCGAGTTCTGGACATACACTGGCGAAGAATGCAATACACGTGACCTCAGGACAAACTTCGGCTGGCACGGATTATTGATGGACGGTTCTCACGAGGATCTTTCCACAAATCTCAGAATGGAATTTATTACTGCAGAAAACATCAATGATTTGTTTGAAAAATACGATGTGCCTCATGAATTCGACCTGTTGTCGATAGACATTGATTACAATGACTTCTATGTTTGGAATGCCATAAAAAACTATCGGCCAAGAGTCGTCATCATTGAATATAATGGAACCTTTCCACCCAATGAAGATAAAGTAGCCCAGTACAACTCAAGATATATGTGGGACAGCTCGAATTATTTCGGAGCCAGCATTTTTTCACTCAATAAGCTTGGACAATCCAAAGGATATACGCTCGTCCATGCCGACTCTATGGGTGTAAATTTATTTTTCATTAGATCCGATATATTACAGAACGCCTCGCCACAAATTTCTTTTACCGATCAGGGAATAGTAGAGAGCCTTTATAAAAAACCTGGGTACGGATCCGGACCAAACGGAGGGCATTTCAGTGACCCACTGGGCAGGTCATATCTAACCTTTGATCAGGCTGTCAGTCAGGAGGCGCACGGTTGTTCTCCAAAAACTATCTCAGAGTCGCCCATTAGTGACATTCCTCTGGGTAACGATGAAAAAATAGTGCGCGATCTTTTTACAATAACGATTCCCGGGTATCCGTATGCATACAACCCTTCAATTGTCCCTCTTGACGACGGCTTCCTCCTCTCCTTTCGGTACAGGCCGGAGGACAAAAAATCCATCGTGGGCCTGGTACGCCTCAATAAGAATTTTGAGGTCGTGGGTGAGCCTACTCTCCTTGCGAGCAGTCGCACTCTGGAAGATGCGCGATTGTTTTGGCATGACGGGAAGGTCTGGGCTACTTGCACGGATGTGACGTGTTGGGATCCTATACGGACTTGTACCGCTCTATGTCAAATCACTCTGGATACCCCCTCTTTCATCAGTGTTGTTGATTTAGATTATCACCCAAGGGAGATGGAGAAGAATTGGGTTCCCCTCCTGCATAAAGATGATAAAGGGACGGAGGATCTGTACCTTGTTTACACTCACGACCCACTGCATGTGCGGAAGGTTGTATCTCCAATTCAGGGAATCACTGAAGAGACTTTTTCAGAAGAGAGATGCCGGGATGTGCCGTGGGTGAGAAAATGGGGCCAGATCAGTGGTGGAACACCCTGTATTTCTCTGGGAAAAGAACAATTGGCTTTTTTTCATAGCCGATTTAACTCTGATCAAGTGACATACTATGTCATGGGTGCGGTGACATTCGAAAATACCCCTCCTTTTCGAATAAAAAAAATCTCTCCCCACCCCATCGTAGCTCGTGGGATGTTCACAATCCCCTGGGCTCCCTTGTATCCCCCGTGGTGCTTGACAATGCGTGTTGTCTTTCCAGGAGGACTAGTGCGCATGGAAAAAAACGGGGAATGGTTGTTGTACGTAGTGTATGGGGAAAATGATAGTGGAGTCAGGGTGATGGTCGTTGATGAGAAAGAATTGTTAAACAGTCTCATAGATTTTACCAGCTAGTATCTAGAGACCTGGAGTTTGGGCCAATAGCCGCCTAGTTGGTTATGCCTTCAGGCTTTTTGACGGGTGGCCATTTGTCTAAATCAATTTTTACGAGACGGTTTTTCTAACATTGAGCGACTATTGGACGGCGTTTTCTTATGATTGGCCATGTCGTCCGGTACAGTGAGGGCCTTTAAACATGGTCTTGGGAGGGTACAATGAGGTTTTTTTCTTTTGCATTTCTTGGCTTACTTTGCTTGTGTTCGTGTGCGGAGAGTTTATCACTGTTGAGTGAGAAACAAACGACTCTCTTGGCTGGTTTATCGGGAGATCATACGTTTATCCAGGCATTCCCTTTCGATACGTATAGGATTTGCGTTGTTCCTAAACAGGGAAGCTTTTACCTCGATACCACAGATGATTCGATCAAAAAAGTTCTGGCTAGTGGCGAGCCATGGGAATACGAGACGGATCAGGTTATCTATCAATACACCAAGTCAG
>CAINFV010000143.1 GCA_903848235.1 Chlamydiia bacterium
CAACGACGGAGCGTTTGAGGTGAGACTTAAAAAAAAAGTCGGGGGCTTTTCCGATGCTTAAAATCTTAGTCATACTGACCAAATATGATCAGGTATGATTAACTACAGAAGAAACTGTTAAAGCCCCCCTCTTCCTGTGCTATTCGACTTGAGGTTTGCCATCTGCGTAGTGGATTTTTTCGATGACAGATCCTGAGGTGTCGAAGATGGTGGCGATGCCAGTACCCTTTTCGACTGTTGACTGCGAGGATGTCTCCCCTTTCCCGTGATATCGACCGCGGACCAGTTTGTCATCAGCATACTCTTCGACGAGCATGGTGCCCCCATCTGGATACCATGCCATTGACAGCCCTTGCTTCACATTCTGGCATATCTCCCGCTGGCTTTCGAGGGTGCCATTTTGATACCAAGTCTTGACAGTGCCGTGGAGAATCCCGTCACGCCATTCTAATGCAAGCCTGGGTGTGGAGTTGTTTTTATCAAGAAAATATCGAATTTCAGTACCGTTTTTCTTCCCGTTTTTGACCTGGTATTTTCGTTCTACGGTGCCGTCATATTCGAAAAGCGTTGTCCACCCTTCCGGGTGACCGTTGTGAATCTCTTCCTGGCTGATGAGATGGTCTTCTTCGAAGACAGACCGTATCCCCTCGCTGTTTACTACTGAGGAGATGATCTCGCCGGTCGGTCGGAGGTATGTGGCTGTGACGAGGAAGTCCTCTTGGTACTCTTCCCTCCATGCTTCCTTGCCGTCGCTGTAGTTGCCAAAGCACTCCCCCTGTCGGAGGTCATTATGGTAGGAGATCTGTTCGAGGATGGCACCCGTTTTGCTGTACGTTATCTCCCTTCCTTCCTTCACGTCATTGTCATAGGGCGTCTCACGTCTCCGCTCTCCAGTTACATAAAACGTCTCCGATGAGCCGTTGAGAGCTCCATGTTGGTAGGCAAATGTTGCCGTAAGACATCCTTGGTCATCCCATGCTTTGCACAAGCCGTCAAACGACCATGTAGCAAAGGACTTCTCATCGATATCCGCCTGCCCTGCGAGGACATGGGAGAGGAGCTTTGTCTGACCATTAGGATGCCATTCTTGGTAGAGGCCGCATGCCCTGCCATTGATGCATTCGAGGTATTGTCTTACTTGCCCATTCTCATAGTATGAGGTGATGCTGCTCCTCGAAGACCCTTCTTTGTCATGAGCATAGATGCGCATTACTTTTTGATATGGCTGGGGAGCGAGAAAATTCCTCTCTGTGAGCTCTTTTAAGCGCTCTTTATTTGTTATTGTCTCTGACAAGCCACTGTGGTCAATGATATTCACTCTGGCAAGAGGTTCTTTGACAGTGAATGGCTGTATTGACGGGTCTAGAGGCGGTTTTTGAGGCTGGCATCCTGCAGAGAGCATGATGACAATGAAGAAGAACAATCTCATTATGAATATTCTCGTCGTATAACTTTTAAAATAAGGCCCCATGTTTCTTGGAAGAAGCCTTTCTTCCTTTCGATGCGTACCTCTGAAATAATCATATGGGGGGTCATGGGATCTTCTTGCTCATCAGGAGTATCAAGAGATGTCAGCACATTGATGAGATCTTGGGTCTCGAGCTCGACGCTTTTATTTTGATTTTCGATCGTCTCTTTGTAGTTTGCTGCGACATCTGTAGAGCCTTCTACAAAACTTAATGCATTTTCTGTCGACAGCGCATGGAGGCGCTTGTCCAGCTGGGCATCCTCCGGAAGAGCGCTTCGCGAGAGGCGTGAGCGGAGTATCGACGTTTCTGAGGCAAGGAATGGCATTGGCTCGAGGCGTCGATGGAGGAAGAGGGGGTCTTTCCCGCGAAAGCGCAGGATGATCTGTCGATTTCTCTCGTGGGCACCGCTTTTCTTGTGAAGCTGCTCCCCGATGGCGAGCAGTGACTCTCTGTCAATTTCTGCTGATGCAATTGAAGACTGTGTCCAGGCAACGGCACAAATGACAGGAAGGAGGGACCCAATGATACTGTAAATGACGATGCGATGTGGAGGGATAGTGAGTTCAAAGGAGTGCTTCACGGCTGTTGCTGGGGGTAAAGAGTTTTATCTTTCAGGAAAAAACTAGCTCGATATTTTCCGTTGCTTGGTGTCCACTTCACCTCTGATGTGTTGTCAACTAACGTGTTATTATTGACAAGACGCTCATGGAAGGCGCGGGCAAGAGCGACGGAAGGGGTAAGGAACTCGATGTCTACTCGGACTTGGTATCTTTCTTTTGGATGGTTTTTCGTTGGATGTTTGACCAGCTGGTAATGGAGAGTTTGAATTTCAAATTTCTCGTTCGATGGAGGGGTCGCCTTCGCAATGTCGGCTATCTGGAGAGATAGCCAGGAGATGGTGTCTGTCATACGAGGGATGTCTGGGTGGAGAGGATACGACGTCTGGCGGTCTACCGTTGTAAGCAGCCAATTTCCCATGGCAAGAAGGTGTTCTGGAGATAAGGACTCCATGCTGCCAAGTGTCTGTGCTGTTTGCAAAGATACTTCTTCTGGTGTCGTATGGGCAACGGCGGTGATCGTCTTCCAATCATTGCGCATCTCTTCGATGATCATTGACGATTGAGAGGCGCCGTACCAGACAATTGCCAAGGCAGCAGCAAGGCAGCCAAGTCCTAAGGCGACAAGAGGCCTCTTCCAGTGTAGTAGGGGACGGGGGAAGGCAAATTCGTTAATTCTGAAGGTTGGTATTGGCGTGCCAGAATTCTTCGGCTGCGTTAAGAAGGCAGCACCCACCGCTGCTGCACACTGGAGGAGAGGGGTGTTGTCGGCGGTGGCATGAAGGGCAGAGAGAGGGGCTCGGACAAATTCTGCGATGACGGTGTCTGCATGCTGGAAAGAGAGGACGCTTCCTGTCACTGTGAGGGGGATATCAGCCTCTAATCCATACCGTTCTTTGTATGCCAGCACAGCTTCTGTGAGGTGCTGCAAAAAGTGGCGGAGCTGCTCGTCATTCTCTGGCGATGGCTGGTCGAGGGCAATAAAAGAGGCGCTTCCGCCTACGAAAGAGCGGCTTTCTATGACAGTGCCGTTGAAGATAAGGACCGCCGTTGTCTCATCAGCGCCGATATCAATCCCATAGTTCCAGCCGTTGAAAGAAAAGTGTGAGAGAAAGGCTGCAAGGCAAGCTGCTTTTGGGATAGTCCATTCTGGATCTATCGACAGGGTGTTGAGGTATGAGAGGTGCTCTTGAACAAAGGACTGCTTGGCAAGATATGCTGTGATCGTCAGTGAGCGATCTTCGTTGGCATAGGATTCATAGGCAATGACACTCTCCCCGATTCCCATGGAGACGGTTTGTTCGAGGGTGTCGACGATGGCTGCCTGCACTTCTTTGGCTTGAAGAGGCGGCAAAGAGAGCTGTCTGCATAAAGTGTGAATGCTTGGCAGAACGCTTGCCAGATAGATGGTATCTGCAGCGACCCCTCGGATATGGTGCAATGCCTCTTCGGGCGACGTGGCGAAACCATAGCCATGAAGCACTGGCCCTTTTGAGCTTTCTTGAATGACTGCCCATTGGATGCCGTTGCCATCAGGAACAAAAGCTGCACACCATGCCGAAGAGCTGAAGGGGAAGCGGAGAATGTTCTTGATAGTACGTTGTTGCGCCACAGGTGCTCTATCCCTCCTGATTGGACTTTATGATTTGTGGGTGAGTATGGTCTTGGAGACCTTTTCGTGTAAAGGTCTTGTCACGACAAAGGGGCTGGCCAGGCAAAGACGTACTATCGGCTCTTTTTTAGTTTTTTGTAAAAAATGTTAGGAACTCTAGTTCAGAAGATTCTTGTTATTCTTTGCAAAAAGTTCTTGATAATCGTATCGTTTATTACAAAGGCCTGTATTCTGATGTTGTGACTTTTTGTGTGCGCTTAGGCAGTATCGTCTTCTATTACTTTTTGGTATTGGAGAGGATTTCAAAATAATGAGGTATACATGAAGGTAACAGTTCTAGGACTTGGGATGTGGGGATTTTGTTTAGCACGTCACTTAGCGCTCAATGGCCATGCGGTGACAGGATGGACGATAGAACCTCACATCTTAGAGGCTCTTCGTCGAGGAGATGATCATCCCCATTTGCTCCGTTCATGCCGAGGGATTCCCATTCAGCTTGTGTCAACAATTGAAGAAGCTATTGAAAAAGCCGATCTGATCGTTGAGTCTGTGACTACTGGCGGATTACGAGCTGTGCTGACGAAGCTGCATTCGCTCGTCCCCAGACTTCCAGTACCCTTGGTGTTAACGTCAAAGGGCATTGAGCAGAAAACCCACCTTATAACCCCTGATGTGGTGACCAGTATCTTCGGGCCATCGTGCGTTAACGAAGTGGCAATGCTCTCTGGGCCGAGCTTCGCCGCTGAGGTAGCGCGCCATCTTCCAACAGCTGTTGTCTGCGGCGGGGTTAGCCCCGAGGTGTGCGACACTGTGATCAACGTTTTTACATCGAAGGTATTTCGAGTATATCCGAACGTTGATGTCCGTGGTGTTGCCTATGGCGGGGCTTTGAAAAATGTAATTGCCATCTCATGCGGCGTCGCCGAAGGGCTAGGCCTTGGCACAGGGGCTATGGCAGCGTTAGTCACTCGCGGGCTTCACGAGATGGTAAAGCTGGCAGTAGCAGAATCATGCCAAGCGCAAACGCTGTATGGGCTATCAGGGCTAGGCGATCTGTACCTTACCTGTTCTTCTCCTATGAGCCGTAATTTCAAATTCGGACAGCTGATGAGTACGGGGCTTTCTCGTAAAGAAGCAGAAAACAAAATCGGCATGGTGGTAGAAGGAGCCTATACCTGTGAGGCGGCCAAAGAGCTTGCGGATCAGCATGGCATTCAAATGCCGATCACAGAAGCCGTTTTTGATATCCTTACAGGGAACATATCTGCGACAGAAGCGGTGACTCGCTTGATGCTGCGTGATGTGAAAGAAGAGCGTCTTTAGATTCGAGGAGAAGAGGGTATGCGTCCTATTGTCGACAGCGCTACGATGCGCCTGATAGAAGAGAGATCGTTTTCTGCCGGGCAGACGGTAGAAAGCCTTATGGATGCCGTTGGCGCCCAGCTTGCAGCCCGCATCCAGGGGCTTCTTCAGAAGAGCCATCGCCCGCCTCTTGTCGTCCTTCTTGCGGGAAAGGGGAATAACGGTGCCGATGGATATACCGCCTTATCTCTTCTCCTTCGTCAGAATATCAACTGCATAAGCTGGCAGGTAGCGCCTCCCTCTCCTCATTCTGTGTTAGATCGCCGCAAGCAGGCGTATATTGATAAAGGAGGGAGCATCATTGATTTTCCTTCTGTACCATCGCTGCCCGGACCGCTTCTCATCATCGATGGGATTTATGGTGCGGGGTTTAAGGGAAAGCCTGATGCTGCTTCCGAAAAAGCTATTCTCTGGGCGAATTCGCAAAGCGGCCTTGTAGTATCTATCGATGTGCCATCAGGGATTGATCCTACTACGGGTGAGGCGCCAGGAGAGGCTGTGTATGCCGACTACACGTTGGCCTGTCATTTTCCGAAGAGAGGATGTTTTTTAGGGCAGGGGTGGGAACATAGCGGCAGTGTGCTCCTCGCTGACTTGCCGCTCGAACATCAGCGTGCCGATCTGTGCCTTCTGGAACCGAGTGATATTACCCATATGCTGCCGCGTCGACATCGTACGCAAAATAAGTTTCAGGCAGGGGCTGTCGTTGGCATAGCGGGCTCTTTGGGGATGATGGGAGCGGCCTCTTTAGCTGCTGAAGCGTCCTATACTGTTGGTGCAGGCTATGTGCGCATGCTGCTCTCGGAAACCTTGAAGTCTGATGTAGGGCAGCTGCCTCGTGAGGCTGTGAAAACACTGCTTCCAGAAGCTGCTGACGCCTGGCTTCCGTGGCTGACACATGCAGATAGCCTCTTTGTAGGGCCTGGCCTTGGGAGGAGTCCTGAGGTGATGGGCCGCCTCGGCGCTTTGTGGCCGCATATGACGATGCCTGCGGTCATAGATGCCGATGGCCTGTTCTGGTTGTCAACGGTTCCTCAAGAGGAGTGGAAGGTCCGAGGAATGGTGTTAACACCACATTTAGGAGAGGTCAGCCGTCTGTTGCATCGCCATATCCCGTCTGTCGATGACGCTCTTCTCCTTCAGCTTCGGGCATTGGCAGCGACGACGCAGAGTACGATTGTGGTCAAAGGCGCCCCGACGTTTATCTTTTCTTCAGGGCAGCCAGTTCTTGTGATGCCAAAAGGGGATCCTGGCATGGCGACAGCTGGCACCGGAGATGTGCTCACCGGCATGATCGCTG
>CAINFV010000144.1 GCA_903848235.1 Chlamydiia bacterium
CTCCATTTTTCAAAATCAAGTTGACAGAGGTGCGCTTTTTGTTGACCGGCAATTTCATCATTTAAAGACCCGATCAGCTTCTGAACTTCATCCTTAGACAACGCATAAGAAGACTCCTGCAAAGGACCAGAATCTTTAATTGTAAAAGTTAGCATACTGGATTCACCTTCAGAGGGTTTACAATCACTTATTTTTTTTTCTAGTGCGGCAACGACCCGTTGATACAAAGAGAGCCTGGAAGCTAAATTTTTAATCGCTTTGTAATTCGTTTGATATTTTTGTAACACGCCATCGGATTCAGAGCTAAACTCGACAGTCCCTCCTTGAATCCCATCATAACATTTTTTAACAACTTTGGCTGATTTGGATTCTGCTAGCTCCAATTTTCCTTTAATTTCAGTTAATGGATTTTCGCTACCCCACTTTTTTTTCTTGATATTGCGATCAACTTTTTTCTGCAGGGCCTCCCAAGCGGCCTTACGATCTCCTAAAAGTGGAATCAGGGCATCAGATGAAGAGGCTGATTTCTGAGATGCCATAAACGAGTCGGCTACCACTTTTGCCACCTGGTCAAGCTTATACGCATCTTGAAACCTAGCGAACAAGCCAGGGCTTTTCACTGCCTGCAGTAAACATATTCCACTCCCGTCCTTTACAACCTTTAGACGAGGACGACACGAAAAAAACTTCAGGAGCCCTCCTTTCTTTTCATACTCAGCGTTCATCCGCGACCACTCTACTAATGGATCTATTGGACCAGCACTTTCAGTCATAATCCCCCCCTTCAATCACAATAAAGCTCTTTTAGGCTCTCTGATTCAACAAACTTGTACAGAGTAAAATTACCCCTCTCATGCACATGTGACATAGCGCGTTTGCGAATTATGTAACAGTCCTTTTCAACTTTATTTTCTCTCCCCTCCATTAGCCGACGTTTACGCAACAACAAGCCTTATAAATAGAGATTACAAAATACAAAATATTAATGATTTTAAAAACAAGACTCTGTAGCATTTCTATAATTATCAATAACAAAACAACTAAAGAGGAAACTATGTCTGATTATGCTGGGTTTTCCACAGGTTTTGGAGGGCAGCCCTTCAATCCCTCATTCAATCCCTTTGCTCCGGAATCAATGCAAGGAATGGTTTTTACCGCTACGCCAGAACAGCACCTCACAGTAACATCATACGCACCACAGGCCCGCAGCTTTGCAATGAATCACCAATGGAGCTTTTCATACGGACAGGCACCATCATTCTCCTTCCCCTTCGCACCGCAAAAAGAGGATACCCCTTTCTCTCTGGTCCGCGCTCGTTCGCCAAGAGCTGATGTAGATGATGGACGTCCAACGAAGAGAAGGAACCAGCAAGACGACAGCTGGCTTGCTAGCCAACTTCCTCAATCTACCGATCCAATACGAGAAGAGATGCAAGAGCTTGAAATGGAAGATCCTGTGGAAACGCCAAAGGACAGCCCTGTCGATCATTCTGAGACAATGGCTAACGTCGCACGTGCTGGCCGAGCAGCGATCTTCAACCACAGTGGTATATCGGAGGAAGGCCTCTTATATCCAGAAAGGAGACACCATCCTATTTTCCTTCAGCCTTCATCTCTCGTTCTCAGTAGATGTCTAGGTCGCGAAAAACCCTAAAACCCAAAGTAAAAGCGGTTCCATAAAGAGGGGCATCAGCCCCCCCCCTATCAAGAGGTTGCTTCTTCGAGCTCTACGTCTGGAATGATACCAGGAATCAGGGTCTGCAGGAATGCGACAAGCATGCGCACTGGAACACCGGTAGCACCTTTTCCATAGTAACGACAAGAGTCCTTGAGAAAGGCCGTTCCGGCGATGTCAAGATGAGCCCATGGCGTGGTGCCGACAAAGCCATTGAGAAAGACAGCAGCATTGATGGCTCCACCGAGACGTGATGCCACATTCTTACAGTCAGCGATATCGGACTCTAGAAGTTTTTCATACGGTAGATAAAGAGGCATACGCCATAGCGGATCCCCAGAATGCTGTGATGCCCGTTCGAGGAGGAAGGAAAGGGAGTCAGTGTTTGAGAAGAGAGCTGAGATGTCATTGCCAAGAGCCACCGCCGCAGAGCCAGTCAGTGTTGCTACGTCGATGATACGCGATGGCAGAAGTGCATGGACGGCATAGTCAAGGGCATCAGCGAGGATAAGACGTCCTTCAGCATCGGTATTGCCGATTTCTACTGTCTTCCCAGACCGAGCTTTGATAACGTCGCCAGGCTTATAGGCGTCTTTCCCAACGCTGTTTTCGCATAACGGAATGGCAGCAGTGATATTCAGAGGAAGGCGTAAGTCACGGACTGCTTTCATGGTTGCTAAGACAGCAGCCGCTCCCGACATATCCTCTTTCATCGTTTGCATGTTATCAGCCGTCTTCAGATCAAGCCCTCCTGTGTCGAAGGTAATCCCCTTGCCAATAAGAACGGTGGTATCAGGATCGCTAGGAGCCCCCTTCCACTCGGCAATGACAAAGCGCGGCTCATAGCGCGCGCCACGTCCCACAGCGAGCAGCAGGTGCATCTGCTCTTGTTCGATCCACTCCTTGCCATGGACGGTGATGCGAAGCTCTTTATCAGCTAAAAGCCGCGCAGCATTGGCAAACCCATCAGGCGTTATCTCGTCAGCATTTCTGTTAACCAAATTCCGCGCAAAGGCTACAGCCTCCATGACCGCTCGCTCTTCACCTTCGATCTGCGCAAGGAGGTGGGGCGTCTGTGTGAGAATCGCCACTTCGCTTAAGGTAGAGAAGACCTCATCTTTCTTTGGCGTACGATACTCGCGAAACTCATAGATCCCAAAGTAGACACCCTGAAGGCAAGCCGCCAGAACCATCTTTGGGGGTATGCCATCAAGGACTGGGGGGATAATAGATAGAGATGTCACCTTCCTCTTTATAAGCGTAGAAACTGCTTTTGCCACACTCGTCTTCAAGCTATCACAGGTGATCATCTTATGCTCCCCGCATCCGAGGGCCAAAAGACGCCGCTCTGCCACTGGCTCAGGATACAGGATCTCCAGATCCCCTACTTTTGCTCGAAAGTCCTTTGTTTCCAGCAGACGATGGCAAGCACGTAACAGAGGAGCGTCGTCAAATAACGGGATGATCTTCCCCGTGTCATCACTCGAAAAAGGAACAACACAGGCGTCACTATGCGGACGCCGTTCGGGAGAAGAAAAAGGAATGAATCTCATCAATACCATATGGGTTAAAAAGGAATGTCATCTTCTGCAAAATTAGCCTGGCCAGCACCTGGCATAACACCCATAGGTTGTTTGAACGAAGGGCTCTGTGCCATAGAGGGAGCCCCCATCTCACCAGCCTCTGCGCCTTGTGCTGTCCCTTCAGATGTCGATTTCGTTCCCTTGCCAAAGGGGCTGAAGTTCACAATCTCTGCCGTGATCTCAAGAGAGATCTGCTGATTTCCGGATTTGTCGGTGTAGATCTCTGGTATCCCAAGCTCCCCGACAACGATGACAGCGCTACCCTTTTTTAGATACACAAGCCGTTTGTCAAAGCGGTCTCCCCAGCAGGTGATTTTCCACCATACAGTCTTCTCTTTGTCACCGCGTTTGATATTTGTCGCTACACGAAACGACGTCACCTTTTGATTCGAAGGTGTAAAACGAACCTCTGGATCCGACCCTAGATGGCCGGCAACTTCTACGATAATCATACGAAAATCCTCCACACATGCTGTAAAATAAAATGGTATACGACGACGAGGTTATTTGCGTACAGCTATTCAGACCTCGGGCTAGCCAATGGCAGAAATACGAGGCAACGCCGCTATTCCACATAGAGCAACGCACTCTTCAGGTAATCCGTTTCAGGATGATAGATGCTGCTTGGGTGATCCCAGGCATGACGATGGTTTGAGAGCACTCTGACACGTCGTCCGGAGTGAAGCGCCGCCTGTTTGAGCATCGCCATAAACTCCGTCGGCTGAACGTGGTAGCTGCAAGAGCAGGTTAGCAAAAATGACCCCGAGGGCATCTTCTGCAATGCACGACGGTTGATCTCGCGATACCCTTTCATAGCAACGTCTAGATCCTGCTTTCTCTTCGCAAAGGCTGGCGGGTCTAAGACGATAAGGTCAAAATCTAATGGCTCTCTTTCAAGCCATAAAAAGACATCAGCACAAACACTTGTATGTCGAGGGTCGCCGCTCATGCCATTTAAGGCAAGATTCTCAGCGATGAGAAGAAGGGCTTGCTCTGAAGAGTCGATAGAACAGCATGAGGCAGCCCCTGACGAGAGCGCGGCAACGGAAAACGCCCCTGAATAGGAAAAGCAGTTAAGCACTCTACGCCCTGGTGCTAGACGGCGAACAGTGTCGCGTGTCTCCCGCTGGTCAATAAAAAAGCCTGTTTTCTGCCCGCCCTTGATAGCAATTGAAAATTGCAAGTCATCTTCATTGACGATAATCCGGCTCTTCTCCACTCCCCACAGTGTCTCTTCAACAAGTTTCATCCCCTCTTTCTTTCGCGACGGGCTTGTCGACTTTTCAAAGATCCAGGTCAGAGGAAACTCAGCCTTAAGAATATCGAGAATCAGCCCTTTGTACTTCTCCATGCCAAGCGATGATATCTGAATCACAGCAGTGGTATCATAGAGGTCGACAACAAGGCCGGAGAGCATGTCTGCCTCAGCGTTGACAAGACGGCACATCTTCCCTGACAGATCGCCAAAGAGCTTCTTGCGAAAGGCAAAAGCCTTGAGGAGATTTTCATGAAGCGCCTCTTCGACAGATATTTTGTCGAAGCTGAGCATCCTTCCGACAATACTCGACGTACGATTCAGGAAAGCAATGCCGAGAAACTCCCCTATCGAAGATACAATATCGATACAATCGCCATTCTGAGCTGAATGATCAATGCTCTGAACAGCTCCTGAGAAAATCCATTGATGGCGGGAGAGAACAGCTCTCTCTCTACCTGATGCGAGCACCATTCCCTGTGAAGACTTCATCTGTGCATTTCCTTATCGCTAAAAACTAACCCCCCATCTCTTCGGATGAGGATCTAAACATGACATTCTACACAAAATGGCATTACGATTGTGTCGTAAAAGGATGAAAAGTGGTCGAAAGAAGCAAAAAAAGGAAGAGCACTCAAGCCCAGGCATGCAATGCCCAGGCTTGAAGAATAGAAAAACGTTACGGATTTGATGGCACTGCTTCTTGAATGAGCTGAAAAGAGTCTGTCAACTTCTTGAAAGTAGCATCCACGACGGCAGGATCATGATCGGCGACACTCAGCATGAAAAGAGAGCTTCCTTTCAAAATCGCCATCCCATGGATGGTCGCATCTTGATTGACAATGACAAAATTTATTGCTGGAAACCCTTGAAACATCGTTTTCTCACTTTTTACAAGGTGGTTCGCTTGATTTCCAGAGACAATCTCCTGGATGGCCGTCGTAAGAACAGCTTCAGAATTTGACACATCAACAGAAGAGGGATAGTCAATGATATTCACCATGCAAATGGTGCCAGTCTTCGCTTGTGAGAGTACCATATCATATCGAATACGCTCGTCAGAAGATGGCATGGGAATGGATTCAATTGCTCTCTGTGGCGGAGTAGGCAAACTAACGGTAAATCGCTCAGTGGGAGATCGAAACTCTCTCCAATCCTCGACAACGAGTGCCACAGGAATTACAGCAGGTGTCGCCGGTGGCTGGTAGGGCTTGGGATTGAAAAAGTAGAAGAAAGAAAGGATGATCACGACGGCAAAAATGATGCCAGCAAACAGTTTAGTTTTTTGTTCCATGCGGACACTCCTCAGCAGTTTCCTGTATCCTAGTGGTTTTCAAAATTTTTGTCCTCAATTCAAAATATTTAGACCTTTGCATTCGATAAACTCCTCATTGCCAGAAATAGCAAGAGACCAGCACCATTGTCACTCTGACAAGAAATATTTAGTCTTTTTGTCCTTCTTTCCTTAGAAATGAGGAGAAGCTTTAATGCTGGAGCACTTCACCATGCACATTTCTAGGCTGATTTCTACAGCCCTCATCACCACGATGACAGCCATTACCGCCTCTTCATGCACACAAAACGAGAAGGACACTTCGTCTCCACCTGTATCATGCCTTCGCCTGCCGCTTCCTCATGACCCGGCAACTCTCGATCCTCGCCAGGCACGTGACTTATTGACGATAGACGTTGTACGCCTGATGTTCTCAGGCCTCACCCGCCTCTCGTCCGACGGAAAGACTAACATGGACTTAGCTGAGTCTATCGAATACCAACAAGATGGCCTCAGATACACCGTAAAGCTTAAAGAAGCCACATGGTCCGACAACACCGCTATCACAGCTCATGACTTTGTCTATACATGGAAGAGCATGCTCGAAAAACAACGCGCCTGCCCTAATGCCTTCCAGCTGTTTTGGATTCGCAATGCAAAAGCCGCCTATGATAATAAAATGGAGATCGACGAGGTCGGCATCATAGCGCCTGATGACAGAACGCTTGAGATAGACCTCGAAATGGCATGCCCATTCTTCGAACAACTCCTTGCAACACCGGCCTTTCTTGCCGTCCAAAAGAACTTTGACATGGGAAAAGAGAGGTATGCAGAAAACACGGGCTTTCCGACAAGCGGCCCTTACATGCTATCAGCATGGAAACCCCAGGATACTGTCCGCCTCATCAGAAACCCTTACTACACAGCCTCCAATCATCCCATTCCCTTTTCTGTTGTCGACTTTGCCATTGTCGATGATGCCACAGCAGTCGCCATGGTAGAAGCTCATAAGCTTGACTGGGCAGGATCTCCCATGGGAACCCTGCCAATAGATAGCGTTCCGATGCTCGCCGCAGAGCATAAGCTCTGCGTCAGCCCCGCTGCAGCAACTAGTTTCATACGGGTGAATGTCTCTCGTCCACTCCTCAGCGACCAACGCCTTCGCGAGGCACTCTCTTTAGTCATAGACCGCCCTGCCATGGTCCAACACCTCCTCCAAGGAGGGCAGCAGCCGGCGTATACCCTCGTGCCATCATGTCTTCTGACATCACCGATACCACAAGGGGCCATCGACAAACAGCGCGCTCAAGACCTTGTAACAGCATACTGTGATGAAAAAGGCTGCACACCAGAATCGTTGACCATCACCCTCTCTTTCCAAGCTGAAGACAGGTCGATAAAAGTATCTATGGCAGTGCAGCAAGACATCAAAAAGGCGTTAGGCATCAACCTAGTGCTCAACCCCTGTGATTCAAAGCAGCTCTTTGCCAAGGTATCTCAACTCGAATATGACTTAGCCCTTGGCTCATGGGTGGCAGATTACTTTGACCCTCACACGTTCTACTCTGTTTTTGAACGCTCGTCAAACGGGACAAACAACACAGGATGGGAGTCTTTTTCCTATCAGTCCGCACTCGAAGACTCCTTGAAAAACCGTGACGCAGCCGTCAGGCAGAAGTATTTCTCGCAACTCGAAGAGATTCTTGCCAAAGAATTGCCGGTTATCCCCCTATACCACTCTAGTTTTAACTATGTCAAAGAGGCAACAGTTGATGGAATTACCGTCTCCCCTCTTGGCCACCTCGATATCGTGCAGCCATGATATCGAAAAGCCAAGGGTTTCCTATGCCATGCTACGAAAGATGGTTCGTGTATGTGCAAACCTAAGCCTGTCGCTGCTTGCATTAATCACCGTCTGCTTCTTCGTCATGCATATCCTCCCTGGAGACCCCTTTCTCGAAGAGCAGGGAGTCCCCGAAGAGGTTATGGCGGCAATACACCATAAATGGGGTCTTGACCGCTCTATTCCCTACCAGTATTTCTGCTACCTCGGGCAGCTGCTGCATGGGAACCTTGGCAACTCCATGCGCTACCCATCAGAGACTGTCATGGGTATCATCGGCAACGGCTTTCCAATCTCTATTTACTTAGGATGCCAGGCACTCCTCATCGCCATTCCACTAGGAATAGCCTTGGGATCTCTGTCAGCACTCCATGCCAACGGACGGCTCGATATTGGTGTCACCGTTGTTTCTACACTCGGCTTCTCTGTCCCTAGCTTCGTTGTCGCTGCTACCCTGCAGCTGCTCTTCGCCCTCTACATCCCCCTCTTCCCAGTAGCACGATGGGGAACGATAAGCCATACAATACTTCCGTCGCTTGCCTTAAGCCTAGGGCCCACGTGCGGCATCATACGGATGATGCGAGCTAGCGTCCTCGACACCCTTACCAAGGATTACGTGATCATCGCTCGGATGAAAGGGCTGCCGGAATGGAAAGTACTTCTCTTCCACGTCATCCCCAATGCCATCCTCCCTATCATCCACTACCTAGGCCCTACAACGGCAAATCTCCTCGTAGGAAGTTTTGTCGTAGAGCGCGTTTTTGGCATCCCAGGCCTCGGGCAGTGGTTTGTCAATGGTGTAATGACAAGAGACTACCCTGTCATCGCAGGGCTCACCCTCTTCTACAGCCTCATCCTCTTCTTTGTCCACTCAGTGACAGACCTCATCACCGTGCTGTTCGACAGCAGGCTCTCACAGAAGGAGTGCGCACGATGAACTATCTTTCAAAAGTAAGACTTGGCACAGCTATCCTTGCCTTCCTCCTTTTCCTCTTCATCTTCGGATCCCTCCTATGCCCCTATGAACCTGCGGCTACCTCTCTGATCGACAAAAACACACCCCCCTCTTTTTCTCATCTGTTTGGCACCGACGAGCTTGGCCGTGATGTCTTTGCCAGGACACTGCAAGGAATGCGATTTTCACTGACAATCGGTGTCTTAGCAGCATCCATTGACCTTTTCATAGGCACACTGTGGGGGACAATAGCGGGATTTGCCAACAAACGGCTCGAAGAACTCATGATGCGCATCGCAGAACTGATCTACAGCCTCCCCTACCTGCTCGTCGTCATCTTAGTATCAGTCTTCGTCGGCACTGGCTTCTACCCTATCATTGTCTCTATGATATGCATCGGATGGATACAGATGGCACGGATCGTCCGCCTCCTCGTCAAAGAAGCACGCCATGCAGAATACATCCAGGCGGCACATGCCCTCGGCGTATGGCCTACACGGCTATTCTTTGCCCATATGCTCCCTAATATCATCGGCCCCATGATTGCAGCGTGCATGCTGTCAGTGCCTCATGCTATTTTCACAGAGGCTTTCTTAAGCTTTTTAGGAATTGGCATACAGCCGCCAGCGGCAAGCCTTGGCTCTATGGTAGGAGATGCCATCCCTGCAATGCGCTTTTACCCCTGGAGGCTCCTCTTTCCAGCAAGTTTTATTTCTCTCCTTATTTTTAGCATTATGTTACTGTCAGACAGCCTTCGTGATCACTACGATCCAAAACAACGGTTGATAGGAGATGAGCCTTAATGGACATTCAACCTCTCCTCTCTGTACGTCAGCTCGCCGTGCGCACTGAGCGGCAGCCTCTGATCCACTCAGCATCGTTCGACGTTCAAGAAAATGAGATTGTCGCTCTCGTCGGGGAATCCGGCTCTGGCAAGAGTATGATTGCAAAATGTATTATGGGCCTTCCCCCCTCACGCTCTATCCGTGTCAGCGCTGGAGAGATATTTCTCAGAGATCAAAACCTCCTCCTCCTTTCAGAGTCGTCATTGCGAAAGCTTCGCGGCAAGAGCTTTGCCTATATCCCGCAGTCTCCCCTCAACGCGCTAAACCCCATCATGACTATCGGGCGACAACTCATCGAAGCATACTCACCCTTTGACACTACAGAAAAGACCTCTGCTAAAGAACGAGCGCTCTTCCTCCTCCATCGTGTTGGCTTTCTCGAGCCAGAGCTTGCTCTGCTCTCCTTCCCCCACCAGCTCAGCGGCGGCATGCGCCAGCGTGTTCTCATCGCCATGGCGCTGATGAACTCACCCCGGCTTCTCATCGCCGATGAGCCGACAACTGCGCTCGACGTCACCCTTCAAGCGGAGATCCTTCACCTACTCCAGGATCTCAAAATAGAATACGGCATTGGCATCCTCCTCATCACCCATGACCTTGGGATCGTCGCCCGCTGCGCTAACAGGGTTGTCATCCTCCGGAATGGAAGGACGCTAGAAACAAACACTGTCGATAATATTTTTTATCATCCTCAGTGCGACTACACAAAGACCCTCCTCGACTCCATTCTCGGTCACCCCACACTCATGGCATCAGCAATATGATGGACGGAAAGACACCTCTTTTTGAGTTAGAGCGTATTTCTGTTGATTTTGAGACTGCTAAGAGCCGTGTTCGCGCTGTCCACAAGGTAAGCCTGCGGGGGCTCTATGGCGAGACGGTGGGCGTTGTCGGCGAGAGCGGCAGCGGGAAGTCAACGCTGGCGAG
>CAINFV010000145.1 GCA_903848235.1 Chlamydiia bacterium
TATATCAACTCTATGCATTATGTGTTCGAGAAGGCCGTCCTTGGCCTCCTGACGTAGAGGCTGTTGTGGAGGCTCTGCGCGAAGCGCAAAATCTTGGGAAAAAGACTACCTCACAGGTCAGAGCTCTGATCGCTGCAAAGGTATTTCTTCGCTATCTCTTCAGAGAAAACCATATATCGTGCGATCATAGCGCTGTCCTGGAGAGCCCGAAGGTGTGGGAGACTATCCCTTCTGTGCTCAGTTATCAAGATCTGGATCGTCTTCTTCAAGCTCCTGACTGCTCTACAGATGAGGGGATGCGAGATCGTGCCATTCTGGAGCTTTTATACGGCACTGGCATAAGGGTGTCAGAGCTCTGTTCTCTGTCGATCTACGATGTGACCGATGATCTTGTGAAGGTTCATGGGAAGGGCGGCAAGGAGCGTCTTGTACCTATAGGACGTCAGGCACTTCTTGCTGTTGACGCGTATCTCAACCATGTGCGTCAGAAATCTGATAGCGCCGTCGAGCTTCATCTATTTGTGACAAAGAGAGGACGGCCTCTTAACAGGATTGGCGTGTGGAAGATGGTGCGAGAGTATGTTCGAAAAATAGGTCTTGAAAGGAGGGTATCTCCTCATACCTTCCGTCATACGTATGCCACGCACCTGCTCGACGCAGGTGCTGATTTACGTGTTATCCAAGAGCTTCTTGGTCATGCCCATATCTCAAGCACAGATCGCTACACCCATGTCTCCCGATCTCAAATACGAGAAGTTTTTCGAACATTTCATCCTCGGTGGAAGACGTCTCATTGAACCTAGATTCGGCAGTTCAAAGGGCATAGATGTGCTGAGATTTGGCTGTCGGCGCGTTTTTGAGGAAATTCGGCATCACTTAATCAGTGAGCCGAGTTTTCTCAAAATACGCGCCCACGGCCAAAGGTCAGCGCAGATATGCCATTTCAACTGTCGAATCTAGGTTCAAAGCTACTTCCGTTTTTTCTTCGTGGACTCCTTTCTCTCTCGAAGAGTCATGTGAAAAGCTGGAAGATTCATATCCCGTTTTTGCCTTCGTGTATCTGACGTTTTCATCGATGGCGTCTGACTGGCTGCTGCAGAAGGAGAGAGCTTTTCAGGAAGATTGATGGGAAGAGAAGGAGAGGGTTGATGTGTGTCCTGTTCAGGTGCTGGGGCATTACTCTCGTCTCCTGGCGCATCTTCGGCCAGTGTCGAAGGGGGGGGGCATGGCGCATCGTTTATGGGAGAGACGCCTGGAGAAGGGGACTGTTGTGGGAGTAAAGCCGGTTCTGGGGGTAAAATTTCTGGAGGAGATTCAGTCTGTTGTTGCTTTGAGAGCAAGGGTTTTTCGGGTTGTGGCGAAGGGTTGGTAGAGACAGGAGAAGCAATCGGTTCCTTCTCATATTGTGCAACAACAGGCAGAGGTTGTTCTATAACGACGGTGGATTGTGAGGCAACATGGCCTTGCAATGGCTCTGTTGGAGGAAGCAGCAGTTCGCTGAAGAGTTCTTCATCGTCCTCAGAGAGAGGTTCTCCCTGGGCA
>CAINFV010000146.1 GCA_903848235.1 Chlamydiia bacterium
AGCATTTTTTGGGCACCGAGTTCGCAGAGGGTTGTCTCTCAGACGATTGCATTTATCATAGATCGGCCTGGGCAGGCCATCTATGATAAATGCAATCGTCTGAGAGACAACGAATGCGAAATCGGTCTCAAAAAATGCTAAGGTCCAGTGGAAGGCTTTTCCCTCGAAGATGGGCTCAAAAAATTATCAAAGTCGAGCTTAGGTTAGTTTGCACAATCTTTATACATTTTTGTTTTCTAAAGATACAATTAAGAAAATAAAACCTTGAGTTCAATAATGCCTCTAAAGATCATCCAGAGCATGGGCTTATAATAACTTGCTGCCAAATGAAGCCGTTTGGTAGAAACGTGATCGAAGGTGTTGCACAATGATGCAACGCTGGCGTCGATGTGAGCGACACAACAGATCGCGCTAATCGTTTTGTGATTTCGATCGGATGATTAACATCAGACGTATTTTACGTATCAGTAATAGTATGAGGGAATTTTTATGAGCACTTCTACTGTAGGTGGATCGCCCGCTCTTGTAATCAATCTCGAGGGTCTTATCCCACCGCCACCCTTCTCGGGCAGTACAATTGGACAGTTAGGTGGATCATTGACCGAGGCTGTTGAAAAATTTCAAGCGATGGTCTTGAAGGTTCAAAATGTGGTACAGATGATCTTCGCCGAATTTCTGGGGCGGCTGTCTTCGATCATGTCGTGTATGCAGTCGTTTAGCGTGTGCATTGGAAAGCTAGAAGAAGCGTTTTGTCCAAAGCCTATTGTATCACCTGCTCTTGGGGAAAGCCTCAAGGCGTTCTTGGCCTCGTTGAACGCAACCCCCATTCCAGTCCAATCTCAACTAAGACCGCCAGTTTTATAACAGCATTTTCACATTCTCTGGCACCATCCGCGTGCCAGAGAATAATGTAGAGAGACTCCACATCAGTTGATTTTGTGGATAGATACGTAGGCTGTGACTTTTACAGCTGGTGAAAGCTGCCCATAATCGTTGAAATATCCTAGGAGACCGGTCGGAAGTGTGAGAATCTGCAGGTTGACTAAATTCCCACTCGTGAGTGAGCGGACGATATGCTTCGTCCCAGTGCTGAGTGCGGTATATGTATAGTTGGCCGGCGTCGGAGGAGATGTCCAAGGAGACCCAAAGATTGGAACGGGAAAGAGCTCATCGCCGACTGCGGCTGGAGCACTGGTTCCGGAGAAGAAAACCTCCATTGTGGCCGGAGGGCCAGAAAGCGCGGTTGCACCTGGAGGAAATAGGATCTGAACAAAGTAATCTATAGCATAGACGCCATCTATGTTGATTGTGAAGGTGTTGGGGGTATCATTAAACGAGACGTTGTTGAAGTCTTCGTTCTCAATTTGAAGAGGGACGATAAATGGGACAGGCGAAATCTGAACGGCTGTCGCCCCTGTAGGGCCAGGAAGGATGGCGCTTCCAAACGCTGCTATTATTCCTGAGCCATCGGCTCCCGTTGCCCCTGTTGCCCCCGTTGCCCCTGTAGCCCCTGTTGCCCCCGTTGCCCCTGTTGCCCCAGTCACCCCTGTAGCACCTGTTGCCCCCGTCGCTCCAGTAATCGTTGCCCCAGTAGACCCTAGAGAACCGGTCGCCCCCATAGGCCCTGTGGCTCCTATGGCTCCGTTAGGCCCCTTAAAACCTTTCCGCCCCTTTTTTCCCCTTTTTCCCTTCTTCCCAGTTTCTCCCCTGTGCCCCTTTTCCCCTCTCCTCCCAACAGCACGATGCCATTTTGGCACGACGTCCGATTGATCCTTTTCATCGATAAACGGGGGATCTACAGCTTCTATGTGACACATTGAAGCAATGCAGGTCAGGAACAAAGCTAGTGTCTTGAGTCGGTTCATCAATCGACGAGGCTAAAGACCGTGACCTTTAGGTCATGGAGGAAGCCTCGCTCCTTAGTTAATTGTTAAAAATGGGAGAGTTTCCCCCTCACAAAATGCCCTTAGGAGTCCAGTTAAACTTGACTCCTTACGGAATCGTATAAAGTCTCCTCGACCTTGTCTTTTGTGGGTTTTTGTAGACATCCTCCATAAACGCCACCTGTTGAAAACCATACCCATCACCACGCTGAACAATTTTGCAATGACGATGCGATATCCCCTGGATTAATCCTTGTGGGGTCTGTATGTTAAAATTGCCCGAGGAACGTACTGCAACACGGCCAACATAGGTTCCAGCCTTTTTTCCGGTCGGTACAAATGCTTTAGCTATATCACCTGTTTGGAATCCCTTGACTTGCTTTGTGCGCGGCAGATATCCGCGTGGAAACCCGTAGGCTGTCAGTCGAGTGCGTTGATAACAACCACGTCCTATCGCCTTGATTTTCAATACTGGTATTTGCCAATTGGTAACAGATTCGACATTCCCAACACATATTGCATCAAGGGCATGCGTTTTGGGGATGGCCAGTCGCGAACGGTTCCATTTTGTTCTACCACCAGTACCTGTCTCCACTGGCAATCCTGTTTCTTTGAGGGCGCTGTACAGCGTCAAACGGGTGCTGTTGACTGCCGAGACGTCCTTGAGCGGCATTTTGGTTTTTGCGAGGATACACTGTAAGCGTTCGAGTAACAGCCTTGCTCGTTTTTCGCTGCATGGCATGAGCGCCTTGCCTTTCTTGTCCAACACAAATACGGCCATCTCATTTCTCAAAATAATCGCCCTTACGGGCCTTTTGTTACGCGCCCCTCAAGGGGGCGTCTCCCTTCGACACTGTTGTATATCGGCACGTGTTCTGATCTGTTTCGTGCTTACCCTATTGCTTGTCTACTACCAAAACTTCGAGAGGTCAGAACTAAGGAAGCATTCTGACGTCGGTCTTTGGCCTACATACAACGTAAGTTGCCTTTCGGCAACTAAAGTCTGGTCAACCAAGGCTTAAAAGTCTCCTTTCAAGCCTCTCCCTTTAGGGAGGGGTTGTTGACAGTCCCCTCAGAGTGATGCGATTTTCTGTCTCTTACGAAAAAACTATTGGACTCGACCAAAGAGAAAGGTTCCCTCTTTGGTCGTGAACGCTAGTTAATTTTGTTAATGGCTACATAGGCTACGATCTTCTCGGGAGCATTTGTGTCATATGCATCCAAATACGTTGGAAGGGGACCTGTCGGACCTGTTCCCAACTGCATCACCGGAAGTTGCGTAATCTGTAATCCAACTGTCGTATTTGGAATAAGATGTCGAACGATATGCCGTGTCCCAGAGCTTACTGCCGTATACGGAAAAGACAGATATATGGGAGGAGGGGAAGTCCAGGGAGAGTCGAAGATGGGAGTGGGCACAAGTTCATCATCAACAACGTCGGGCAGTGAGCCAGTAGGGCCAGTAGTGCCAAAGACAATTTCCATAGTTACTGGAGGCCCAAAAATCGTAGGCCCTGTTGGTCCAGTAACGCCTGTGTTGTGAAGAACCTGCAGGAAGTAATCGATGGCATATTCCCCCTCAAGGTTAATCGTAAACTGTTTGCTACCGTTATCAAAGGTCATATTGTGTGGAGTAGGTTCGTCCGTGGATACAATGGGTACGGTGTAGGGCAGGCTCATAGTGGTTGGAAAGGCCCTTCCGCCCACTAAGGATGCACTTCCAAATGCAGCGACAAAATCTAATCCAGTCGCTCCCGTCGTTCCTGTAGTTCCTGTAGTTCCTGTAGTTCCTGACATCCCCGTCGCCCCCGTCGCCCCTGTCGGCCCAGTCGCTCCCGTCGCCCCTGTCGCCCCTATCGCTCCCGTCGCCCCTGTTGCTCCCGTCGCCCCTGTCAGCCCTTCAATTCCACGATGCCCTCTTCTCCCTTGGCGGCCACGGAGACCCTGGGGCCCTGTGTCGCCTACTTGGCCACGGTGTCCTCTGTGTCCATCGTGTCCTTTGGGCCCTCTGTGAAGAATACCCTTTTGAACCGTGTTTTTTTGATTGGAAGAACCATTTTGTAGAAATGGTGGGTCGACAGCCTCAGCTTTGCATACAGCAACACTGCAGATGAGACAAAAAGCAAAGGTTCTTAGAGAATTCATGGAGTGCCCCCAGAAAAAAAAGTAAATGATGTTTTCCCTTATTTCATCTCCTTTGTCAAGGGTTTTGTGGACACAGATGATTTGATGAGCGTTGTTTTGAGAGGGCTAGGCCCAAAATAATTTCGCTGAAAGAAGCTGAAGATCGCCTAGATCAGTTGCTTTTAACTAGGAAGCTCCGATTAAATTGAAAACCAGATTGCTGCCTATCTCGCGTTCAATAGTGTGTCCAGCAGCAAGGCCCAGCAATTTTTTTTTGGACGTTAAGAACAGAAGGTCTATTTTATATATGGCTATTCCATCCCCAACAGGGGTCTTTGACATTCTTCCCATCGTTCCGAATGATCCCTGGAGAGCTGTTCACCTGTGGCAGCATGTTGAAGGCGTATGTAGACAGCTGGCGTCTGATTATGGCTTCTCGGAAATTCGAACACCGATGTTCGAGCGCGCAGAGCTCTTTCTTCGTAGCATTGGTGATGAGACAGATGTTGTTTCCAAGGAGATGTACATTTTCGAAGATCGGGGTGGGCGCCACCTAGCTCTTCGCCCGGAAGGAACAGCATCTGTCATCAGAGCCCTGGTGGCAGAAGGGGTCTTTACGCCTGTCCACGCGCTACGATATTTTTATATCGGCCCTATGTTTCGCTATGACAGACCTCAGGCAGGCAGATTTCGTCAGTTTCATCAATTTGGCGTTGAAGTATTCGGTGTCGGAGCTCCCGAGCAAGATGTTGAGCTGATCGCTATGATGATGCAGCTGTATGACCGACTGGGGATTCCTCACTTGAAAGCTTACATCAATTCTCTTGGAGATCCTGTATGTCGCGCAACATTTCGTGAAGCTCTCATAAAATACCTCTCAGGGCATTTTTCGGCTATGTCTGAGGATAGCCAACGTCGGTTTGATAAAAACCCACTTCGCATCCTGGACTCGAAAGACCACGGAGATCAAGAGGTCGTTGCTGGGGCTCCTTCGATTCTCGACTTCCTCAGCACCGCTGATGCTGCTCATTTCCAACGTGTCCAAGAGCTTTTGACATCGCTTCAGATTCCATTTGAAGTCTCTCCGCTGCTTGTCAGAGGGTTGGATTATTATCAGAGCACGGTCTTTGAGGTAACATCAGGAAAGCTCGGCTCGCAGAATACGGTAGGCGGGGGAGGACGATATGATGGGCTCCTAAAACAGCTCGGAGGTCCCGACCTTCCATCAATTGGATATGCCTGCGGCATGGAACGAATTATCAACCTCATCCTCAAAGAGGGTGTCGGCGACACCGTGGTAGCTCCGTCGCTGACGCTGGTCATTCTCCCTCTTGATGAGAAGGCGCGGACAAAAGCATTGTTATTAGCAGAAGCCCTTCGCCAAAAATCCGTCCGTACGCTCGTTGATTTTTCAGGAAAGAAAATCAAACAATCGATATCGGCTGCTGCAGAAGCAGGTGGAAAATGGCTTCTCGTTTTAGGAGAACGTGAATTAGAAACAGGAAAAGGTTCTCTAAAGTATCTGGCAGATGGCTCTCAAACTGAGGTGGCATTGGACGAGCTCGATGTGCTCGTTCACTTCCTCAACTCTCGACATGGTAAGGAGTAAAGAATCTCATGGCACCCGTCTTTCGTACGATGACCTGTGGTGAGGTGCGCCCCACACATGATGGGCAGCATGTCATTCTTTCAGGGTGGGTTCATAGAAGCCGAAATCTTGGCTCAATGGTCTTCATTGATCTTCGAGATCGGTACGGGATAACGCAGGTTATTTTCGATCCTCAGTATTCTCCGCAAGACGTGTATGAGCAGTCAAAGGACTTAGGCAATGAGTTCGTGGTGACTATCGAAGGCGATGTTGTCATGCGCCAGAGTCCGAACGCGAAGATTCCTACAGGGCTTGTTGAGGTGAGAGCTCAAAAGCTTTCCGTTTTATCAGAAGCTGCTGTCCCTCCATTTCCAATCGCTGACGTGACAATAGAACCCCATGAAGAGCTGAGGTTAAAATATCGCTATCTGGACATGCGCAAAGGGACTATCATCCCCAACCTCATTATCCGTCATAAGACTATGCAAGCCGCCAGGGCAGCGTTAAGCGAGGAAGGGTTTACGGATGTGACGACGCCGGTCCTCAGCAAGGCGACTCCAGAGGGGTCTAGAGACTATCTCGTTCCTTCGAGGGTACATCCTGGGCAGTTCTATGCTCTTCCCCAATCACCTCAGATGTATAAACAGCTGTTGATGATGGGAGGCTTAGATCGGTATTTTCAGATAGCGACCTGTTGTAGAGATGAAGACTTGCGGGCTGACCGACAACCGGAGTTTCATCAGATTGATATTGAGATGAGCTTTGCTACTCGTGAGCAGCTGTTTCCAGTGGCGGAACGAGTCCTGCAAAGGGTTTTTCGTGAGTGCCGGGGAGTAGAGCTAAAAACTCCCTTTCGCCAGGTAACCTATCGAGAATGCATGGATAGATTTGGGTCAGATAAACCCGACCTTCGATTTGCCATGGAGCTGGTGAACGCAACGGACCTTGCGAAGAAAACGTCTTTTTCTGCCTTTTCAGAGGCCATTTCTGGCCAAGGAGAGATACGGGGGCTGACGCTAAAGGGCGGGGCTTCGTTGAGCCGGAAGGGGATTGATGAATATCAGCAACTTGTTGCTCAGCTTTCCTTCAAAGGCCTTGCCTGGCTTCGGCTTCAGGACGGTGTTCTCCAAGGGAGCATTCTGAAGTTCATCGACACTCAGGATCATGCTGCATGGATTGAGAGATTTGCGATGGCTGATGGAGACCTTTCGTTCATCCTTGCTGGACCTAAGAAGAGGCTGTTGCAGGCTTTAGATCAACTGCGACGCCGTCTTGCAAAAGATCATAACTTGATCGATACTTCTCGGTATGAACCCCTCTGGGTCATCGACTTTCCTCTTTTTAGTTGGAATGAAGAGGAACATAGACTGGAGTCTGAGAATCATCCGTTTACGTCGCCGCATTTCGACGACATCGATTTCCTTGAAAAGGATCCTCTTTCCGTACGATCGCTTGGATATGACTTAGTACTCAATGGATATGAACTCTCATCGGGCTCTCAACGTATTCATGACAGCCGATTGCAAGACCGTATCTTCCATCTTTTGGGGTATACAGAGGAAGAGCGATTATTACGTTTTGGATTTTTTGTCGAAGCGTTAACGTATGGGACGCCGCCACATATTGGCATGGCGTTAGGATTGGATCGTATTGTGATGATTTTAACAGGGACTGAGAACATACGTGATGTGGTGGCCTTCCCGAAAAACCAGAGGGCTGTCGATCTTATGACGGTGGCTCCATCTGAGGTTTCCCGGGAACAGCTCAAAGAGCTAGGAATTATGTTAGAGATATAGGAAGAGTCTTTAAAAAAAGTCTCTCCAAAAATTTTTTTACTTTATACAAGGAGCTTTCGCGTCATATGATGAATCGTCTACATCGAATTGGGTGTTTGGCAGGGTTGATGATCGCTCCGGTTGTCTTTTCTGGTTTGTCAGCAGATGAAAAGACGCCGCCAGCACAACAAAAAGAAACCACCAAACCCAAGAAAGAAGAGGTGTTTTCTAAGGAAAATATCTCACGCATTTCTGAAGCCTATGGTCATTTTATCTACAAGAGCCTCGAAAACCCTATCCTACGTTTAGATTATGCAGGCGTTATGAAGGGGATGAACGATGCAAAATCTGGCAAAACCGCCCCTATGACCGAACAAGAATATGAAGAGGCTATAGCGTCGGTACAAGAAGTAGCATTTCAGGAAATGTCAGAGAAAAATCTCAAAGATGCTGAAGCATTTTTGGTGAAGAATGCCAAAGAGCCTGGTGTTGTTGAGCTTGAGAAAAACAAGCTTCAAATTAAAGTTCTCCAGCCAGGGAAAGGTGAAGAAGTCACAGAGTTGACCATGCCAGTGCTCCACTATACAGGAAAATACTTGGATGGCACTACCTTTGGGAACTCCTATGAATCCAAAGAGCCAATTTCTATTAACCTTCGTCATACGATTCCTGGGTTCCGTCAAGGCGTGATGGGCATGAAGATCGGTGAAAAACGACGCATCTTCATCCACCCAGAATTGGGCTATGGGACGTCAGGACAGCTGCTTCCGAACTCGCTGCTGATCTTCGACATTGAATTGATGAAAGTAGATCCAGCACCAAAAGATGATGACACAACGGCTGATGACGACTTCTCGGATAGCGAAGAAGATGGCGGCCTTGATGATGATGATTCTGATGATGATGGGGACGATAATGATGCTGCGTCTTCAGAGAAGACCTAATCTCTTCTCCTGAAGAGCAGATGTGATGTGGAGGCATAGCGGCCTCCACATCAAGTCTTAGGACTTATGCTTCCTCGATCAGCCTTTTCAAGCTTGCTAAGTCTTTTAATCCTACCACGCGATGTTTGACCACTCCATCTTTGAAGATGATGAGAGTGGGTACAGAAGAGATGTCGTACTGCATGGCAATTGACTGAGACTCGTCGACGTCGACCTTGATGACGGTGACGGTGTCTTGCATTTGTTGGGCCAGAAGTTCGAGGATTGGTGCTAGCATCCGACACGGACCACACCAGTCAGCAGAGAAGTCAACAAGGACAGTGCCAGCGGCTACGATGTCGCTAAAAGTACGATCATCGACAGATTTCACATACGCCATACATACAACCTGGGTTAAAAAAAGAATCTCATCCAGAGTTTTGCCGATCCGTCAATTTTCACGCCAAAGGAAAAGGAGTTGATGTACATTTTCCTCGTGTGTTGAGAAAATCAAGGCAAATCACGTACGATCAACCCTAATCTGAAGATAACAAGTCTTTTATCACGTAATTGAGGGTTGAATGGGTCGTTTCCGACATCAGCAAACAATACAGTCTCCCCAGTCGTTTGCTGGAATTGGGATTCACACTGGGCAAGAGGTTGTGATTCGCTTTGTTCCTGCAAAGGAAGGGGAAGGGATGTTTTTTCGCCGTGTTGATCTTCCAGGTCAGCCTGTGATTCCTGCTACTGTTGAATATGTCGCAGGGACGGCGCGTGGAACGACCCTCGCTGTAGGGGAAGCTAAAGTCCATACTGTTGAGCATGTGCTTGCGGCAGTAAGAGCCTTTGAAATTGATAACATCTGCATAGAGATTTCTGGAATAGAACCTCCTGCGGGAAATGGTAGTTCTGATGTCTATGTGGAGATGCTCACCGAAGCTGGGTGTGTTAAACAGGCGGCGAATGTCCCCATTATGGCGTTGAAAAAGCCCGTTTGGTGGAGCCAGGATGATGTTCATATGGTCGCCCTTCCCTCTGACACCTATCGCATCAGCTATACCCTCTATTATCCTAATTCTCCACCTCTTGGCAGCCAGTATTTTTCTTTTGATGTGTCTGCTGAAGGGTTTCGCGAACAGATTTCCTCATGTCGGACGTTCGCGTTATACGAAGAACTATCAGCATTGATGGATAGGGGACTTATCCGAGGGGGTAGTCTTGAGAATGCTGTCGTGGTTCAAGAAGGGGCTATTATTTCAAAAGGCGGGCTTCATTTTTCTGATGAAGCAGTACGGCATAAGGTTCTCGATTTAATTGGAGACTTGAGTCTTGTCGGAATTCCCTTTACGGCGCATATCATATCATTAAGGTCCGGTCATGCTTCCAACTGCCTTTTTGCCAAGAAGCTGTACCAACATCTTTCATCGGAGAATGCATAATGTCTAATCCAGAACAGCCTTTATCACCCAGTATGTTGGATACGAAGAAGATCGTAAAAATTCTTCCTCATCGGTATCCATTTCTCTTTGTCGATCAAATTCTAGAGCTTGATTTAGAAAAAGGGACGATTGTAGGTAAAAAGAACCTGACGATCAACGAGGCCTTTTTCCAAGGCCATTTCCCAGAGGCGCCTTTGATGCCCGGAGTGCTTATTTTAGAGGCATTGGCGCAGACAGGAGGGATTCTCGTTCACCTTCGGGATAATCGAGGGAAAGTTGCGATTTTACTCGGTGTTAATAATGCAAAGTTTCGTCGCCCAGTGAAGCCTGGTGATGTGTTGATATTAAAGGCAGCAGTACTGCACCTAAGTTCGAAAGGGGGGAAGGTCGCTGCTGAAGCATATGTAGATGATGTACTAGTTGCTGAAGCGGAAATGAGTTTTGCTCTTGTCGACAAAGATCAGATTTGAAAAGGAACTTCGAATATGTCACAGATCCATCCTACAGCTATTGTAGAACGTGGCGCCCAGATTGGAGAAAACGTCGTGATCGGGCCGTATGCCATTGTTCATTCGAATGTGATTTTGGAAGACGATGTTGTTATCAAAGCTCATGTCTATCTTGATGGGAATACAACGATCGGAAAAGGGACTGTTATCTGGCCCGGAGCTGTGTTAGGGACGAAAACACAGGATCTAAAATTTAAGGGGGAGAAGACATTTGTTGAGGTGGGAGCTGGCTGTGAGATTCGTGAATATGTCACGATTAATGCCTCGTGTGGAGAGGGAACAGTCGTTCGCATTGGGAATAAGTGTCTTATTATGGCCTATTGTCACGTAGCGCATAACTCCGTCTTAGGAGACGGGGTAATTCTTGCGAATAACGCAACGCTGGCAGGACACGTTACAGTTGAAGATGCAGCTGTGATCGGAGGTCTTTCTGCTATTCATCAATTTGCTCGGGTAGGGCGTCATGCTATGGTCGGAGGTATGAGCCGTGTGACGCATGATGTCCCTCCGTACACTATTGGAGCAGGAAGTCCGTATCGCCTTGGTGGGGTGAACCTTGTCGGCTTACGACGCCATGGGTTCTCATTGCAATCTCGAATTGCACTCGCAAAGGCCTTTAAAATCCTCTATCGGGCAGGATTGCCTGTTACGGAGGCACTTGCGCAGATCGAGGGTGAAATTGAGTCTACACCTGAAATTCAGCGTTTAGTGGAGTTTTGCCGTTCTACAAAACGGGGTATCATTGCTGACGGAGGACGGGGAAGAAAAGACCAAAATGGAGAGGCTTGCGAGTGAGAGTTGTTTTTTTTGGTACCCCAGAGTTTGCTGCATCGATATTAGAATATGTCGTCACGAAGACGCATCATGAAGTCGTAGCTGTTGTTTCAAAGCCTGATGCTCCTAAGGGGCGAGGGCGCACGCTCCAGCCAACTCCTGTTAAGAGTATGGCGCAGAAACTGCTTCCTGGAGTTTTGTTATTTCAGCCTGAGAAGGCCTCCACGGCTGAATTCAAAGAGCAGCTAAAGAGTTTTTCTCCCGATGTGTTTCTTGTAGTCGCCTATGGTGAGCTTATTAAGGCAGATCTTCTTGCCGTCCCGCGCCTAGGCTGCTATAACATTCATGCAAGCCTATTGCCATCATATCGAGGAGCCGCTCCTATCCAAAGAGCATTGCTCGATGGCACGTCAAAAACAGGGATTACTATTTTTCGATTGACGAAGGGGATGGACAGCGGAGATATCGTCTGGAGCATGGGCTGCGATGTCGGACCGGCCACGAATTCAGGAGAGCTTACTGAGCTGCTGTTAGAGATAGCAAAACAGGGAGCAGAGCAAACGTTAGATTTGCTGGAGGCAGGACGAGTACAGTTTATCCCTCAACACCATGAAGAGGCAACATTTGCTCCAAAAATTACTCCCGATGACCTTGTCCTTGACCAAAACCAAGATGTTGAAAAACTTCATGACCGCGTCAGGGCTTTTGCTCCCAATCCTGGGGCTTTTTTTTGGGTACAATATCGTGAGCAAAAGATGCGGCTGAAGGTCGTAAAAAGTCATGTAGACACTTTTATAACAGATCCACACCGACGCTGGGTTGTGTTAGAAAATGGTGCTTTAGGTCTCTGTTCCCCAGATGGAACGCTTGTTTTCGATCACGTTCAGCTTGAGGGGAAGGCTTCTATGGATTCTGCCGCCTTTCTTCGTGGCATTCCATTGCGTCACCTTCTTTTTCTATAAATTCCAAGTTGCTTCCGCTCTTGATCTTTTGAGTGCAAAGGTGATAGCAGTCTAGGGGTTCCCCCAAATTTTTCCTCAGTTTTCTGAAGTAAATTTTGTCATACCGAATATGTATGACAAAAAAGCTAGCGATAATTTGAGTTCATCCTAATAATCCCCGACGCGCCTTTATGAGAAAGATGCTTGAAACCTATTTGCTGCCTTATTTTTGCTTCGAAACGAATGGTGGGCTTGGGAAAAAAGATGGGGAGTTGCACACGCGTGCTCTTCAATAGAGCTGATTTAGAGTTTTCGCAAATGTTTGAGGCTGGATGTCCATCCATGACCTGGTTTGTAGAGGCATTTGCAAAACTAGCTGGCGCGCTCTGCTCGCGGCGGCTCGTTTTGCAAAAGCCTCTGTAGAAGGCGAATAAACATATCAAAAGTGAGGGACGTATGTCAGCAGAGATAAGTCAAACCGGTGGAGTGTGGGCCTTGGCAAAAATGGCGCAGAACGTTGGCACATGGCTGACAGATGGGCCAAGGCAACTTTTTGCAGATGTTGATGCAACAACAGATCTCTTAAAACTTGCGCAGAGAATTCACGCAATCTTTGAGCCGATTATTCAGATTATCCCTCTCAAACAATTTGCTCATGCAGCGACAGCTATCACGGAATTTGTGGATGCTCGGAATTTTATTGGCAGCTTCCATGATTTAATTTCAGGAACGGCAGCATGGGATACGCCGTTTTCAGCTCACTTTCCTGATTTATTGAAGGTTGCTAGCAAACTAGTTTTTCTCATTGGAGACCTCGGTGCTCTTGCGAGTTGGCTTTCGTCCATCCACGTTTTAGGAGAATGGGTCAAGACGTCAACGGCTCAGATTGTGACATGGGGAAAGAAATTCAATATCTTGGATGGGATAGGGGATGTCTCGTGTATCACAGGGGCCTTGCTCAGCATCGCTGATACCATCAGGCTGATCGTCAAAGAGACCGTGTTGGAGGACTATTTCAAAAATGGCCGACTGAACATGAGTAAGCTAGCGGATCGCCTTATCGACATCGCATACGATGTTTCAAGTATTGCTGCTTCTGTCCTTTCAAACATTCCGGGAGTACCTGCTGTGATGTCTCTTGTATCTCTGGCAGTAGGTTCTACTCTTTCCTTAGCAAGGTTTTTTAAAAGACAGTATTGTAATGAGCCCGAACTGAACGTTTTTCAAGAGTCTACAGGACACATCATTATCAGTTCTTAAAGTAGGAATGCGAAAATGGTGCGTGAGAGTGTGTGTTATTAGATGCCGAGGATAGTCAATGTACATACGGTAGCTATCCAAAAGGGCATTTTCTAGATAAAAATGGAGGTTTTTTTTATGTGTGTTTTAGGAAATGTAGCCAATGGCGCTTTGGAAGCAGGAAGAATTGCTCAAGCTGGTGGTAACTGGTTAGTAGATGGGCCAAAAAATGTGCTTGCTAACGTTGATCCATTATCGGACTTTATGAAGCTTGTCCAAAGGATCAACGATATCTTCAAGCCATTTGTAGAGATTATGCCCTTAAGGCATATTTCAGAGGCTTTTTCCCATATTACAGATTTCGTATCTGCACGGGGCTTTATCGGTAGGATTTCAGATCTTGTTTCAGGAAAAGCTGGTTGGGAAAAGCCCTTCAGCGAAAATTTTCCAGATCTTTTAAAGATTGCCAGTAAATGTGCCTATTTGATTGGCGACTTTGCCTCAACTGCAAAGTGGCTCGCGATGATCAATATTCTTGGTGCCTGGGTAAAAGACTCTACCGCTCAGATTGTAACGTGGGGCAATGAATTCAACATCCTGAAAGGAATTGGTGATGTCTCCTGTATCACCGGTGCATTGCTGAGCATAGCTGACACCGTCAGGCTGATTGTCAGTGAAATCCGTCGTGATGGTTATTTCACGGACAAAAAGCTTAAAATAAGCTTGTTTCTCGATCATGTGCTTGACGTTGCGTCTGATACAGTAAAGATTGCTGCAGCAGTGCTCTTTAATGTCCCAGGGGTCCATATCCTCTTTGTTACAGCTTCTCTGGCTATCGGGTCTACGCTGTCTCTAATGAAGTTTTTCAAGAAGACATATTGGATTGAAGAAGCGCCAAAACTACTTCTTCAAGAAGAAAGTGAGTTGAGCTCCCTCTCGAGCAGCCAAATATCTACGCCAGCCACCGTTGTCGAGTCACTAGAAGAGGACGAAATTGATGATGATGCATTAGAAGTAGCTCTCGCAGGGAATTTCGATGCCGAACGTGCTGAAGAACAAGCCGCACCAGCGACGGAGATTGCTACTGAAGCAGCAGTAGAAGAAAGGGAGTCAGCAGCTGCTGCCACAGAAGAAGAAATAGAACTAGGGACCGCAGGAGCAGCAGAAACGCCAGAGGCAGCATCAGCTGTCGAGATGCGTGTCGCAGCACCAATTGAAGCGGCAGCAGCATCAGTGGGTGTTCCAGCGGTATTAGAGGGTGAAACAGCGCCAGTCTAAGACGTCAATAATTGGAGCGATCTTATTGGCGGAGGGATAAATGACAGTATCTTTGTTGATGAATAGTTGAGAAGTCAGCAATAAATGCTCTGAAGATGCCATTGGAGGCCAGGCAAGAAATTGCCTGGCCTTTTTTTTTATATATACCGCTTCCAGTTGAAAGTTGAGGTTTTTTGTCGCGGAAAAGGTTCGAGATTTGACCATCAAAAAACACCCCATAGTGTGCTATTGGACGTTTTTTGATGGCTGAATGATCGAGGCTTTAACGCGGCAAAAAACTTCGAGTTTCAATTGGAAGCAGTATATACCGCTTTCAGTTGAAAGTCGCGTACCTACCATCGAAAAAGTCCGCATCTTCGAGTCGGTAAAAACAACCCCTAATTCTAGTGCCGAGTCTGTTTTTGCCGATCGAATCTGCGGACTTTTTCTTCGGCATCTATCCAACTTTCAACTGTTAGCGGTATAAAAAATGAATTTCGTAGAAGAGTTGCGCAAAAAACTCGAAGTAGATGATCGTCTACGAAGGATCGTTTATATATAACAAATTTTGCGATGATCGCAGCAATGAAAAATCAAACCTCACAGTTGAGATCTTACGAGCGGCATACAGCCTGCCTTCTATCCGGGCTTCTTGCGGGCCTTGGGCTGTTTGTTGTCATACAAGGAAGAAACATATCAGTTGGAGTGGGAGAGACGATTAGAGTTCATGTGGTAGGGGCTGCGCGAGAAACGGATGTGATGCTGCCTCTTGGCGCGACACTTGACGATGTGTTGACGCGCATAGAACTCCTAGATGGGGCGGAGCCAACCAATCTCGATGGACAACGCCGAATGAACAATGGTGAAATTGTCGTTATTCCTTATGGCGGAACAACAACCGTGTACGTGACCGGGGCTGTAAAAGAAGCAAAGGTAGTGGTGTTGGACGACATGGCAAAGCCAAAACAAGTTCTTGAATGTGTGGATCTTCAAAATGATGCGGATATTTCGATGTTTTTGCGTAGAAGGACAGTGCGTAACGGATCAGTCATAGAAATAAAAAAGAAAAAAAAGTCATTTCAAAAAGAAGTCTTGCCTAAGTAAAGCGAGTCAACAACGACAGAAGTTTTTTGAGAGGAAAGATTTTCTGCAATACCGCTGAAAATTTGCTGTTTTGATTTGTGAAAAATGTGAGAGATTTGTTAGCCTGTCCATACCAGCTCTTCATATTTCTAACGACGCATTGGTTTTCGTGAGAGAAAAGGCCTCCTGGAAAGTACAAACAGGGGGAGA
Source organism: Chlamydiia bacterium (assembly GCA_903848235.1). Taxonomy (GTDB): domain Bacteria; phylum Chlamydiota; class Chlamydiia; order Chlamydiales; family FEN-1388; genus CAINFV01. The sequence goes on from CAINFV010000146.1 coordinate 15,746, forward strand.
AGTTGAGCTAAAGTTTACTCCAGTAAAGTATGGAAGTGGAGTTCGAGGTGTAGCATGGTTCGAAGTTTGATCGGGAAAAAATGCGGAATGGTACGAGTGTATGATCAAGACGGTAGGCCCGTCGCATGCACACTCATACACATCGAGCCGAATGTGGTGGCGCAGTTGAAAAACCGCGCAAAAGATGGCTACGAAGCCATTCAATTAGCGACACTGAAGATTGTAACGCGCGATCCACGCACCATTGAAAAGCGTCTTTCAAAGCCTCTACTGGGCCACTATAAAAAAGCTGCAGTCGCTCCTTGCCGCCATCTCCATGAGATGAGGGTAGAAGATTCGACTCAATATCAATTGGGTCAGGAGCTGAATGTTTCTCTATTTGAAGGTGCGAAGTTTCTCGACGTGACCGGAACTTCAAAGGGAAAAGGCTATCAAGGCGTGATGAAGAAGTATGGGTTTTCTGGTGGGCCAGCTGCTCACGGTTCCGGCTTCCACCGTCATGCAGGATCAACTGGTATGAGATCATCACCAGGAAGATGTTTGCCAGGTGGACCAAGGCCAAGTCACATGGGTGATGAAAAGGTTACAGTTCAAAGTCTCAGAGTCGTTGCTCTTGACGCTGACAAGGGAATAGTGCTTGTAGAAGGCGCAGTTCCGGGAGCAAAGAATAGTATTGTTGTCGTCAGCGACGCAATGAAGAAATAAGGTTGCCGGGGGAAGGCGTGGGAACGTCACTTAAGAAATACAATTTGCAAGGCGAAGAAATTGGTTCGGTGGAAGTCAACGATCTGTTGGCTGAAGCTCGAGCAAATTCACAACTTGTAAAAGACTATATTGTTGCGCTGAGAGCGAATGCCCGTCAGTGGACGGCGTGTACGAAAACTCGTGGCGAGATGAAACACTCGACGAAGAAGCCTCATCCTCAAAAGGGCCAAGGTAGATCACGTCAAGGTTCATTAGTAGCCCCACAATATAGAGGTGGCGGGCGAGTCTTTGGACCAAAGCCAAAACCAGATTTTCACCTACGTGTGAACCAAAAAGAACGGAAAGCTGCCATTCGAGCGCTTATTGCCGAAAAGATTCGTGATGGGAGTATGGTCGTTGTAGACTCTCTGAGCATGGAAGCTCCTAAAACGAAGATTGTGAAGAACTTATTAGATAGGTGTGGTTTCAAACGTCGAGTCTTGATGTTAGGTGAAGGTGCCTATATCGAACTTGGTGTTGAAGATCAGAAGCTTCTGTTGAGTATTGGTTCAGATCAGCACGATATCGTGAAGAAAAGTGCGCGTAACATTCCTCAAGTTGAGTTTTCGCTTGTGAAGGATGTTGATGGATACGCTGTTGCTGTGGCTCATGCCATGGTCGTCACGGAAGCAGCGCTGACCGAACTTGAGCAGTGGCTGATTTGAGGGAAGAGTTGAAGGCAGAGAGAATGACAATGTACAGTCCGTATAAGATTATTAAGAAACGGTATCTGACAGAGAAAGCCGCCGTTCTTGAGAAGTTGAAGGATGCAACGAGTAATCGAAGTGTATCGCGCTGCGAGACACCGAAGTATACCTTCTTAGTGGATAGTAACGCGAATAAACCACAGATTGCTGAAGCTATCGAAGCGATGTACGCAGAGAAAAATGTCAAGGTGATTGCTGTGAATACGATTACGGTGAAGCCGAAGATGCGCAACAAGCGGGGGCGAATGAATCCTGGTGTAAAGCAGGGATTCAAGAAAGCGATTGTGACGCTCGCTGTTGGAAATGTGATTGAGTGATAGGGCATCTGAGGGGAGACGAATGATAGTATGATGAAGAAGTTTCGACCGGTTACTCCAGGAACGAGAAGATTACTCCTTCCGACGAATGATCAACTGACGCGTATTGGAAAAACACGTGCGACAGTGCGACCAACGAAGTCATTGCTGAGTCCTAAAAAGAGGACCAATGGCCGTAATAACAATGGTCATATTACCTGTCGACATCGTGGTGGTGGCCATAAGCGCTTTTATCGGATTATTGATTTCAAGCGTGATAAGCTTGATATCAAAGCGACAGTTGGCTCCATAGAGTATGATCCAAACCGATCATCTTTTATTGCGTTGCTGAACTATTGTGACGGTGAAAAAAGATATATTATTGCTCCTGAGGGACTTAAAGCTGGTGACGTTGTCATATCAAGTGATGAGAATCCTTTGTTTACATGTGGATGCTGCTCACAGCTGAAAATGATGCCGATTGGTTCTGTCATCCATAATGTTGAGCTGAGGCCAAAGGGTGGAGCGAAGTTAGCACGATCTGCAGGTCTTTCTGCGCAATTGATGGGACGAAATAACGGGTTTGCAACGTTGCGCATGCCATCTGGAGAGATGCGTCTGGTTAGGGAAGAGTGCCGGGCTACATTTGGCGTTGTCTCAAATGCTGAGCATAACGTCCGTGATGAAGGCAAAGCCGGCAGGAAGCGGTGGATGGGAATCCGTCCTACAGTTCGTGGAACGGCCATGAACCCAGTCGATCACCCACATGGTGGTGGCGAAGGGAAACATAATGGCTATATTCCACAAACACCGTGGGCTATGCAGACCAAGGGATATCGTACACGCTCAAAGCGTAAGGTATCGAGTCGCTTTATCATTAAGGATCGCAGGATTAAGTAACCATGGCCAGATCGCTAAAGAAAGGGCCCTTTGTGGACCATCACCTTTTGAAAAAGGTGCAGGGATTAAGTATCTCGAAGGATAAGCGTACGATAAAGACGTGGTCGCGTCGATCGATGATTATTCCGGAGATGATTGGGAGCACTATCGAAGTGCACAATGGAAAGAAGCACATGCCTGTATATGTTACAGAGAACATGGTTGGTCATCGCCTCGGTGAGTTTGTGCCGACGCGCCAATTTAAAGGACATCCACTCAAGAAGTCAGGGTAGGAAGCGATGGAACGATACACTGCTGTAACAAAATACATCCGTATCAGTCCTCGCAAGGCTCGGTTAGCGGCTGGGTTGATCCGGGGTCTTACGGTAGAGGCTGCTGAGCTTCAACTTCAGTTTTGTGGGTTGAAAGCTGGGCGTTTGTTGGTAAAGACGTTGCGTAGTGCGACAGCTAATGCGGAGTCGCAAGGTGATATACGTCGAGAAAAATTAGTCGTTAAGGAAGTTCGTGTGGATGAAGGCCCACGGTTGAAGCGGTCGAAACCGCGAAGTCGTGGAAGCCGTCACCCCTTCTTGAAACGAATGAGTCATTTTACGGTTGTAGTCGCTGCGTCGTAAGGAGCACGAATGGGACAGAAGACGAATCCTGTTGGATTCCGCCTCATCATGAACCGCCAGTGGAAATCTCGCTGGTATGCGAACAAGCAAGAGTTTGGAACGCTGGTTTTCGAGGACGAAAAAATTCGAAAATTTCTCATGGCAAAAGCATGCTGTGTAGGTACGTCATCGATTACGATTCGGCGGATGAGCGATAAAATTGAGATTGTAATCCACACCGCAAGGCCTGGGTTGGTGATCGGTAAGAAGGGTAGTGAGATCGATATTCTCCGTGGTGAGTTGGCAAAGCTGACTGGCAAAGAGATATGGATTGAAGTTGAAGAAATTAAACGCCCTGATCTCGACGCAAAACTTGTGGCAGATGGCATTGCAAAGCAGCTTGAACGGAGAATACCATTCCGTCGCGCTTTGAAAAAAGCTATCCAGAGTGTTCGTGAAGCGGGAGCTCCTGGAGTCCGTGTACAATGTACGGGACGTCTTGGTGGTGCTGAGCTTGCACGACGAGAATGGTATAAAGATGGTGTGATTCCTCTTCAAACTATGCGCCAAGACATTGACTTTGCGTATGGACGAGCCGAAACGACCTATGGGTCGATTGGTGTCAAAGTGTGGATCAACCGTGGTGAATATAGTACTGTTCGCCGGAAGCCAGCGTCTGAGATAGTCTCTGATGTCGCTGGTGCCACGACAGCAGCAGCGGGAGCTTGAATTCAATGACCTTGATGCCGAAGAAATCAAAGTTTAGGAAGTGTCGAAAAGGACATCTCACCGGATTAAGTAAAGGCGGAACATTCATCGATTTTGGCGAGTATGGAATTCAGGTAATTGAGCGTGGATATATCACTGCGCAACAGATTGAAGCCTGTCGAGTAGCCATTACCCGTTTTTTCAGCCGCCGAGGAAAGGTTTGGATTCGCATTTTCCCTCATAAGCCAGTGACAAAGAAGCCAGCAGAAACGCGAATGGGAAAGGGAAAGGGTAGCGTTGACCACTATGTAGCGCCTGTAAAACCAGGACGCGTGTTGTTTGAGGTGGGTAATGTGCCTCGTGAGTTAGCACAAGATGCGTTGCGACGAGCAGCTGCTAAGCTTGGGTTAAAGACGAGATTCGTAGAAAGAATTGAGAGAGTCTAAGGGGGCCAAAAGCAGTGAAAGGCGAAGTAACAGCCTCTGAGCTGAGAGTAAAAACAGATGTTGAGCTCCTTGAGAAGAAAAAAGAGCTTGAGCGCTCCATGTTTATGGCGCGAAGTATACTTGTGACAAGTGGCGAAAAAAAGCAGGATGCGATGATCCGACAGATGCGAAAAGAGATCGCTCGTATCCTAACGATTATTCGTGAGCGAGAGCTTCAACAGTCGTTGCGTGAGCCTCTCTTATAAAAACGATCGGACGTGAGTTAAGGTGATATGATTCAGGAAGGTGTGCGTGGCGAGCGAAAGCTCCGTAAGGGCGTCGTAGTTTCGAGTAAAATGAAGAACACTGTTGTCGTACGTGTCAGCCGTTCGGTTGCGCATGCGAAATACGGGAAAGTTATTCTGCGAACATCGAAGTGTTATGCCCACGATGACTCAGGTACCTTGAAAGAAGGCGATGAAGTGATGATCATGGAGACTCGCCCTATTTCGAAATTGAAACGCTGGAGAGTCGTTTCTAGTTTGTCTCAGAATGCTGAGATAAATTTGTAGAACGTACGCCGTAGATTTTAGAGTAAGTGTTGGGATGGAGCCATGATTCAACAGGAAACGCAACTGAAGGTTGCCGACAACACGGGTGCCAAGAGAGTTAAGTGCTTTAAGGTCCTCGGTGGATCGAAGCGCCGTTATGCTGGTGTTGGCGACGTGATCATTTGCAGTGTGAAAGAAGCTGAGCCAGATGGCAGTGTGAAGAAGGGCGAAGTAGTTCGCGCTGTCGTAGTACGGACAAAAAAGTATATCCGACGTAAAGATGGATATCTCCGTTTTGATTCAAATAGTTGCGTGCTCATTGATGACAAAGGAACCCCTCGCGGGACACGTATTTTTGGGCCTATTGCTCGAGAAGTTCGTGATCGTGGGTATGTAAAGATCGGTTCTTTGGCACCAGAGGTTATTTAGGTCGTATAAGAGGACGTCATGATGGACGGTCAGGAATTAGGTTCGAAAAAAGTACGCAAAGGCGACCGAGTGGTTGTTATCGCAGGTAATGCGAGAGGCCAGAAAGGAACGGTTGAAGCTTGTTTGGGGAATCGTGTTATTGTTGGCGGTGTCAATATGCACAAGCGCCACATTAAACGCTCTCAGACACACCCACAAGGAGGACGGATTGACGTAGAAAGTCCAATCCATCTTTCCAATGTACGTGCGTGTGATGAAGAGGGGCATCCCTTGAAATTGAAGATGAGAACGAATGATCAAGGCGAGCGAGAGCTTGTCTATATGAAGGATGGCCAGCCGGTGCTGTGGCGTTCGATGAAACGGTCAAAGAAGTAAGGATCTTGCGAGATGTCAAGGCTGAAGAAGCGGTACAATGATGAAGTCAAACCAGCTCTTTTAGAGAAGTTTGGCTATGAGAATCCAATGATGGTGCCATCCCTGCAAAAGATCGTGATAAGCATGGGGATTGCAGAAGCGGCAAAAGATAAGAATGCTATTCAAGATCTTACCCGTGAGCTCTCTGAGATTTCAGGGCAGAAACCAGTTTTGACGAAGGCGAAGAAAGCCATTTCCAACTTTAAGTTGCGAAAAGGTCAAATTGTCGGGTTAAAAGTGACGATGCGCGGCAAACGGATGTATGATTTTTTACATCGTTTTTGTAATATAGCTGCACCGAGGATTCGCGACTTTCATGGTTTCTCAGTAAAATGTGATGGCCGTGGGAGTTTTTCCTTGGGCCTTGAAGATCAGTTGATCTTTCCTGAGTTAAACCTTGACTTGGTGAAGCGTCCTCAAGGGATGAATATAACGTTTGTAACAAGCGCTAATACAGACGACGAGTGTGTTGAGCTGTTGCGTTTGCTTGGGATTCCTTTTAAAGATCTGCCCGTAGTCGTTTCCGGTTGGGCATCATGAGATTGTGTGGAGTATAACTGATGAGTCAGAGTGATCCAATCGCCGATTTTTTAACACGAGTTCGCAATGCTTCGGATGCCAAGTTACGGTATGCCGATATTCGTTGGAACAAGACGGTGCAGCATATTGCTGAGGTTCTGAAGAACGCGAATTTTATTGAGCATATTCTCGTTCGAACGGATGATGGTTTCCCCCAAATGCGCGTCTTTTTGAAGTACGGCGTAAAAAGGGCTCCTATTATTCGTGGACTTCGTCGAGTTTCCTCGCCTGGATGCCGTCGTTATGTTGGAGCCAAGAAGATTCCAAGTGTCATGAATGGACTTGGTCTTACTGTGATGTCAACTCCGCAAGGCGTTATGTCTGGGAAAAGCGCCCGTGAAAAGGGTGTCGGTGGTGAAGTGTTGTGTTACGTCTGGTAAGAGTGGGAGACTAGAAATCCGTGTCACGAAAAGGTAAGATGCCGATTACTCTTCCTACGGGAGTTGAGGTCGGAGTAGCAAGTGAAATTGTTACTGTCAAAGGGCCGAAAGGTACTCTGACGTTGAAAATTGAAGGTGGAATTCAGGTAATATTGGAAGGGAATATCCTTCGTGTTGTACCTGATGATTCATCACGAGAATTGAGTCGACTTCATGGTCTGTACTTCTCCTTGATCCAGAATATGGTTATTGGAACGAGTACTGGGTTTGAGAAGAAACTAGAGATGATCGGTGTCGGATATCGTGCTGCAGTGCAAGGTTCTGTCATTGACGTCCAAGTCGGATTGTCTCACCCATCGAAACTTGAAATACCTCATGGTATTCACGTGAAGGTCGAGAAGAATACTCAGATTTCTGTAAGTGGGATCGATAAACAGGCTGTAGGCCAGTTCGCCGCTGAAATTCGCGGAAAACGGCCACCAGAGCCCTACCAAGGCAAAGGTATTCGCTATGTTGGCGAATACGTCCGAAGGAAGGCCGGTAAGGCTGCAAAGACAGCTAAGAAAGCTGCATAAAAGTTATTTTGAGAGATTAAGGCTGTTTTGTGCAGCTTGATGATTCTTGTAGAGTGGTTGGAAGGTAGAGCGCGATGAAGATCGGAAACAAAAAAGCCTTAAGTATGCAATCGCGACGTGCGTTGCGCGTTCGTGCACATTTGAGAGGTTCTGCAAAGAGACCGCGTATGTGTGTTGTGAAGTCAAATACGCAGCTGTACGTGCAGCTGATTGATGACGTGACTGGTACGACTCTTGCATCAGCACAAACTGGTGGCAAGGCTGCGCAGGGAACAGAGTTAGCAAAGAAGTCCAAAGCTTCAGCAAAATTGGTCGGTGAACAGATCGCCCAGAAAGCGAAAGAACTTGGGATTACTCAAGTCATATTTGATCGTGGTCCGTTTAAGTACCACGGTATTTTAGCTGAATTGGCGAATGCGGCGCGGCAGCAAGGGTTGCAGTGCTAAGCGGATAGCGTAAGTGATGGAAATGCGGGGCGTGTACGATGGCAAAAGGTTCTGATGGCGGAAGGCGAGAAGGCTCGGATTCGGGTCTGATGGAAAAAGTGCTTTTCATCAACCGTTGTTCTAAGACGGTAAAGGGTGGGAAGAAAATGTCCTTCTCTGCCTTGATTCTTGTTGGCGATGGGAAGGGTCGAGTAGGGTATGGTTTTGCAAAAGCGAACGAGTTGACGGATGCCATTCGTAAAGGTGGAGATGCTGCGAAGAAGAACATGATTACAGTATGCATGGAGGGGTCTACGATTCCTCATGACGTAACTGAAAAATGGGATGGTGTTACTCTTATAATGCGTCCAGCTCCTGAAGGGACTGGTGTCATTGCTGGTTCGAAGATACGTGCTGTGCTTTCCTTTGCTGGAATTGTTAATGTTGTAGCGAAGATTTATGGATCGAATAATCCCGTGAATCAAGTGAGAGCGATTTTTAGAGCGCTCTCCTCTTTGATGTCGCGTGAGGCGATTCTTGCGGCAAGAGGTGTGACCCATGAAGCTCAATGAACTAAAAAATACGTCACGGCCCTATAAAGCACGAAAACGACGTGGTCGTGGTATAGGTTCTAAATTAGGTAAGACTAGTGGTCGCGGTCACAAAGGTGCTGGTTCACGCGCTGGATGGAAATCCCGAGCTCGGTATGAAGGTGGACAGTTGCCATTGTATCGAAAGACTCCAGAAAGAGGGTTTACCCGTGGTCGCTTTCTGAAGCGTCTTGACTCGATCAATCTTGGTGATATTGAGAATCTTTTTAACGATGGTGATAAGGTCGATCTCCTTGCACTTCGTGAAAAAGGAATTCTGAAAGGAACTACCTTTGGGCTCAAAATTTTAGGTTTTGGCGAGCTTACGAAAAAGGTAACTATCGAAGCGAATGCGATTTCTGCCAGTGCGAAAGAAAAGTTGGAACGCGCTGGAATCCCATGTATCATCGTCTGAAGCTGTCTTTAACCCGGCGGCATCCATCTAACTTATGAACGAAACCATAACGCGCATATTTCAGAATAGTGAACTGATGAAAAAGATTCAGTTCACGCTATTCATGCTTCTCGTTTTCCGTATCGGAGGGTTTATTCCCGTTCCTGGTATTGACGGCGAGGTAGCACTGAGTTATTTTCGTCATGCCACTGGTGGTGGACAGAATCTTTTTCAGCTGATTGATATATTCAGCGGTGGAGCTTTCTCCCAGATGACGATCTTCGCTCTTGGGGTGGTACCATATATTTCTGCTTCCATCATCTTCCAATTGCTGGTGGCGTTGATCCCGAGCATACAGCGAGAAGTTCGTGAAAATCCTGAGTATGGCCGTCGGAAGATTACTCGTTGGACACGGATTGGAACGTTGATGTTGGCTTTTATCCAATCAGCGCTTTTTGCTCGTTTTGCGCTTCAGATGAACCAGTCCAATCCTGGGATTGTTTCCTCTGATCTTTTAGCAGTGCGAATGTTTGATGTGCCGTGGTTGTTTTACATGATTATGATCACCACGATGACAACAGGGACCTGTTTCTTGATGTGGATTGGTGAGCAGGTGACAGAAAAGGGTATTGGGAATGGAATGAGTCTTATCATTGCGACAGGTATTCTCTCGCAGCTTCCCTCAACGATTGGGTTGATTATTCAACAGTTAAATCTCGATAGCCCAGGGGCCGGCCAGCTTTCGCTATTTTCGGTACTTGTCTTGCTTGGATTGTTTGTAGGGGTGACGATTGCCACGATCTATATTATTCAGGGTCAACGGAAGGTCCCTCTTCAGTATGCTCGTCGAGTAATAGGAATGCGTGAAGTTCAAGGTGTTGGCAGTTCGTATCTGCCTCTGAAAGTCAACTATGCGGGTGTTGTGCCTGTCATTTTTGCATCATCGCTGTTGATGTTTCCAGCGACACTAGGTCAGTTTATTGGGGCTGGAAATTGGATGGGGGTTGTTGCGGACTCTTTGTCGCCAGGATCTTCGATGTATTTGTTGCTGTATGTATTGCTCATTCTCTTTTTTACTTATTTTTGGACTGCAACTCAGTTTCATCCGGATCAGATTGCTTCAGAGATGAAAAAGAATGGTGCTTTTATCCCTGGTGTACGCCAAGGGAAGCATACTCAGGAATATTTAGAGGAAACGATGCATCGCATAACGCTGATTGGTGCTTGTTCCCTCGCTGCCTTGGCGATCCTCCCATCGATTATTGGGAAGGTGATGGGAGTTTCCCCATCGATTAGTTATTTTTTTGGTGGAACTGCTTTGCTGATTCTTGTCGGTGTTGTGCTTGATACGATGAAACAGGTTGATTCTCATCTTATAATGCGTCGTTATGAAGGGTTTATGCGTCGTCCAAAGTTTCGATAGCGATGTGCTCTCAAACGGCGGTGATGAGATGAACATTTGATTCAAATGCGATTTTTTGATAGGATCCTTAGGATCTTCTTAATCTTCAGGAGAGAACGATGGTTCGAATTGTAGGCGTTGACATTCCAGACAACAAGCGGTTGGAAGTGAGCCTTAGATATCTTTATGGCATTGGGCCTACCCTGGCGCTTCAGATTATCGAACGACTGAAATTGAATCCTGGTATGCGCGCTCATCAGTTATCTGCTGACGAAGTAGCCAAGATTACACATCTTCTGCAATCTGAATTTACGATCGAGGGTGACCTGCGTCGTCAAGTGCAGAATAACATTAAGCGTTTGATTAACATTCACTGCTATCGTGGATCACGCCACAAAGCTGGTTTGCCAGTTCGTGGACAAAGAACTAGAACGAATGCTCGTACCAGAAAGGGACCTCGTAAGACGGTCGCCGGTAAGAAACGTGCACCTCAGCAATAATTGTGTGGTAGAAGGAGATCTCCGTTGAATACGACTAAGCAACCTGTTCCGCAAAAGAAAGCGACGAGAAAGAAGGTTGTGCGCAATGTCCCGATTGGGGTGGCGCATGTGAAAGCTTCGTTCAACAATACGATTATTGCTATTTCCGACCCGATGGGTCGTGTAATTGCTTGGTCGTCGGCTGGAAAATCCGGATATTCCGGATCGCGTAAGTCATCAGCCTTTGCTGCAACCGTTGCTGCCCAGGATGCTGGGAAGATCGCAGTTGCTCAAGGGATGAAAGAAGTTGAAGTGAATTTAAAAGGTCCTGGAGCTGGTCGTGAGCCAGCAGTTCGTGGATTGATGAGTGCTGGATTAACCGTCACTGCAATTCGCGATACGACACCCGTACCCCATAACGGATGCCGTGCTAGAAAACGTAGAAGAGTTTAGTGGGTTTTTTGTCTATATATCCATTTGAAGACAGTTCTTTGGGTATACGTCGAACAAAACCTTTCGATCAGGAGTTGTGTACATGCTGGTGAAATTCGGCGCGCAGGAAAGACCTCGTCGAATCAAGGTTGAGGAGTCTACTGCGACCCCTACCTATGCGAAGTTTATTATTGAGCCTTTTGAGCGCGTTTTTGGGCATAGTGTAGGTAATGCATTGCGTCGCGTGCTTCTTTCGTCCTTGGAGACACCTGGGATTATCTCCTTCCGTCTGGAAGGTGTTCCCCATGAGTTCATGGCCGTAGAAGGTATTGTCGAGGACATTACCAATATTGTTCTGAACATTAAAGGTGCTTTGCTTCGTCGTCTTCCGAGCGATGAAACGAATGTCAGCCGTGATATTCGGTTCGTGACGTCGGTGGTTGATGTAACGCAAGAGCTTTTGGATCAACGTGGCGGTAAAGTAGCGGTGACACTTGGAGAGGTGATGAAGCAATCGCCTTTTGATGTTGTTAATCCGGAGCTTGTCCTGTTCACGGTGACAAAGCCGATGAAGCGTCAGATTGATTTCCGTGTTGGTTTTGGCCGAGGCTATGTCTGTGCTGAACGTCATGTGATTTCGAATCGTATGGACGGAGAGATCATTCTTGATACCGCTTTTTCGCCTATTGTGTTAGCGAACTATGCGATTGAAAACACTCGTGTTGGTCAGGATACTGATTACGATCGGTTGGTCCTTGACGTCACGACTGATGGACGTCTGTCGCCAACTGAAGCGTTGTCATTTTCGGCTCAGATCCTTATGCGAAGCCTTGATGTCTTTAATCAGATTCAAGAGCATGAGTTGTTATTTGAGCAACCGAATAGTGACTCAGGTGACGATGATCGGCTGTTAGAGAAGTTGACGCTGCGCATTGACGAGATTGAGTTGTCTGTTCGTTCTACGAATTGCCTCTCGAGTGCCAATATTGACACTATTGCTGAGCTCGTCTGTATCCCTGAGAAGAAGATGCTCGAGTTTCGCAATTTCGGGAAGAAATCATTGAACGAGATCAAAGCGAAGCTCATGGATATGGGTCTAAACCTAGGGATGGATTTGTCTCGGTTTGGAATTACCTGCGATAATGTAAAAGATCGCATTCGTGAGATTATCGAGGAACGCAAGACTAAGAAAGAGAAAAAATAAATAGTTTCTCTCTGAATGTAGGAAGATTATGAGACACGCAAAGAGAAGAGCAAAGCTAAGCCGGACGAGTTCACATCGACGGTGTTTGTTTGCCAATATGTTAAAATCGTTGATCTATCACGAAAAGATCGTGACTACTGTGCCGAAAGCGAAAGAGCTGCGTCGTTTTGCTGACCAAATGGTGACATTAGCCAAGCAAAACACTCTGGCAAGTCGTCGACGGGCTGTTGGTGATTTGATGATTCGCTATAACGCCTTAACGCCAAAAGAACGAAGAGCTGCGAAAGATGGCAATACTTCTTCGTATAACATTGATCGTAAAGTCATAGAAAAGTTGTTTGATATTCTTGGGCCCCGTTTTCAAGAGCGCAATGGTGGATATACTCGTATCACGCGCCATTCAGAAGCTCGCGTTGGAGACCAGGGATCTGTCTGTTCCATAGAGTACCTCTCAGCGTAAATCTGCTAGCAGAATGTGGTCTTGCACCACATTCTGCTTTCTTTAAAAAAATATCTCCTGTCATTTTCCACTCATTTTTTCTCGGGGCTTTCCTGAAACAGCTCAAATACAGTATGGTGTAATTTTCTATACGAATTATGTTTTTTGTATAAAGCTGTAAAAAAATTTTCTGAACCATAAGTCTCTGATATTTAAACGATTAGAGGGGATGTTTGGTTCGACATAACATTGTAGGAGTATCATGGTATGACCGTCAAAATTGCCATCAATGGTTTCGGGAGAATCGGACGCTTGGTCCTTCGGTGTCTTCTAAAGCGAAAGGATGTAGAGGTTGTCTCTGTAAACGACATCGTTCCTCCCGATAATCTCGCCTATCTCTTTAAACATGACTCAACTCATCGTCGATATCCCGGCGAAGTGACGTCAACAATTGACTCGATTGTGATCGATGGGAAGGCTATTCGTGTCTTTGGCCAGCGCGATCCTGCTCTTATGCCGTATAAAGAACTCGGCGTGGACTATGTGATTGAGTCGACAGGGTTGTTTACGGCTGTTGAAGGCGCTGCTAAGCATCTAGCTGCCGGTGCAAAACGGGTTATTATTACCGCTCCTGCTAAAGGTGATGTTCCGACGTTTGTCATGGGAGTCAACAATACGAAGTACAACCCAGAGACAGATACTATCGTCTCGAACGCTTCGTGTACGACAAATTGCCTTGCTCCATTGTGCAAAGTCCTTCTCGATAATTTTGGTATCGAAGAGGGGTTGATGACGACGGTCCATGCTCTTACCGCATCACAGCCTACTGTCGACGGCCCGTCGAAAAAGGACTTCCGTGGTGGTCGCGGTGCTAGTCAAAATATCATCCCCGCGTCAACAGGCGCGGCAAAAGCTGTTACGTTGTGTCTTCCCGAGCTGAAAGGAAAACTCACTGGTATGGCATTTCGCATCCCTGTGCCATGCGTCTCTGCTGTCGACCTCACAGTACGGCTGTCAAAGCCGACAGACTACTCTTCCATCTGTGCTGCTATGAAAGAAGCTTCTGATGGCAGTATGAAGGGGATTTTAGGCTATACCGATGAAGAGGTTGTCTCCTCCGATTTTATCGGAGATCTTCATTCCTCTATCTTTGATGCAGGAGCCGGTATTGGTTTGAATTCTACGTTTTTCAAGCTCATTTCTTGGTATGACAATGAGCTTGGCTATTCTGAACGAGTGGCAGATCTCGTGGGATACATGATTTCCCGAGAACCTAAGAAATAAAATACGTGGCACATCGCGTCTCCCTTTTCTCCATGCAACAGTGTTCATCATTGATGCATGGAGCGGATTCCTCCGTTGCCTCTTTCCTTGTGGAATGAGGATTTTCGATGTAGGAGTGTCTTTAGGGGGAGAACGAGGTATTTGCTAGATTTTTTTTCTTGTAGATTGGAGAGAAGTCATCGCATAGCACATAATGGTTGTTGGAAAAGCGATGTGCTTCTTTCTTTCCTGCTAAGGAAATGTTAGGACTCTGACTGGGAAAGCTGTCACTCCATTGGGAGTGTACGCTTCACCGCAAGGACCTTTGGGGTTCTTGTCATGGTGAGCTAGATGCTCTCCAGTCACAGTGTGTTCTTCCTTGGCAGTATAAGTTGTACGCTGGGCTTTAGAATTGATGAAGGGGTGTTGAGCGTCTGTTATGACTCTCTTGTGCTTTCTACAAAAAATGTTCACATCTGAATTTGTCTTTCTGTCTTTCTTGACACGGTGGTTGCCGTCAATACGAATGGATCGTGTTGCCGATCGGATGTTGAGAGAGGGAAAAACAAATTCATCATCGTGTTTTGGTATACATCTGTTGTCGAACGTTCGAGAAAGAGTGCTGGATTCTCATCGTGAAATGGGGCATGCAGGCCTTTTGTTCTCGAAGCGACATCGATATGATCAGACCGCAAACCTTCAATGGCCTAAAGACCTGTCGATATTGAAAAATTCTCTTTAGACAAGGATCTGAAATAGAGTGGATTATACACGAGAACCTATTGTTGAAACTGTTATCACGGCTAAGGATGGCTATCGTATCTCGGTACGAAATAGCAAGGTCCCGGGGCAAGAAGAATATATGGTGGAGGCTCTTGAAGTTGTTTCTTTTGGGGCGAACTGCTTCTTTCGAAACTTAGAGCGCCCTCGGGCTTTTATGGTCCCTGCATCTGACTATGAGGTGCTAGAAGTTCGTGAGACTCGCGTTGCTTTAAAGGCAGCGTCGGTAGAAGGCTTTGTCAGGTTGCCTGCTCATCGAGAGCCATCAAAACCGCACCGAGAGGTAGAAAAGCGAGAGACGCCTCCTCCTGTAAAAGAGCCTCCTGTACCTTTGGTTGAGCCAGAAGAGTTTTCCTCTGAAGAAGAGCTGCCGGAAGCCGCTTCTTCAGCAGCTCCAGTTACCGAAGTACGCCATGATCGCCGTCGAGAACGCCGTCGTGGGCAGAGGCGCCGTCGTGGTGGACGTGAAGAGGGGCTTCCTGAAGAAGGGCGAGGGGTCGCTGCAAAGTCAGACTCAGCCCAGGCAGGGCCTTCTCCAGTGCTAGAGCCTACCTCTCCTTTTGCCGGGTCGCCATCGACGGTAGAAGTCACCAGAGAGCCTCCTGCCGCTCCTATCCTTTCTTCTGTCATCCCTCCTCCTACAACGTTGATTCGTGATGACCTTGAGCGTCTTCGACGTAATAAGGAGTATGAAGGAGCTTTTTATATTCGAGAGCCTGAGGAAATGCCAAGAGGAGAGCCAGATGATGACGATGCTCCTATCGTCCCTCTGCGCCTTCAAGGGGATGAAGAGGGCAAAACGCATGATGAGCCTCACTTCCGGCCACAAGAGGAAAACATTTATAAGGCAACTCCCGCTCCTCTCGAGGATGAGATAGGACTTTCTTGGGGAGAGGGGGCGCAGACGCAGCCTTCTTCTGATAAAGAGCCATCAACGCCTTCGTAAGCGCTGTGAGAGATTTTCTTTGCAGGATAGACGCGTTTTGGACGCGTCATCCTGCTTTGTTTGTAGGCACGGCTTTTTTTCTTGGCGGCTCTTGTTCTCTCAACCTCCATCTTCTTTCTCTGTACGACCTTCTCCTCCTTCCGTTCATAGTTCTTCTGTTTCCCTATTGGCGGATTGTGTGGGCCCTTTGTCTGATAGGTGTTGCTCTGTCTGTCACCAGCCTTCGCGTGCAGATACCTACGGAGCCTCTAAAAAAACACGGAATGCTCAATGCCGAGGTTGTCGATCGTCATCTTGTCACTATCCATGGCCGTCAGTTATGGAAGCTGATGCTGATGGTGCACAGCTTCTACTCTCCTGAGGGTACTACACTCATAAGAGGTGTCACGTTACCCATTACCGTTGCTTCTCCCTGCCCTCTTGTCGGTGGAAATCTATATCAGCTGAACGCCTCTCTTCAGGTCGATGATCGCCTCATGGTGCGTCTTCGGCCATCATTTGGCAAGGAGCTGCTTGCCCCTCGAAAGACAATGTCTTTTGTAGAATATCGGGTGAAGATCAGAAGGGTGTTGGAGAAAATATTCGTACGGTTATTCCCTGATCACGAGATCCGCCAAGTTGCAGGAGGATTGACCTTTGGGCTGTTTAAAGACCCTCTTTTGCAGCAAGCGATGCATCGGGCCGGTGTTGAGCATGTGCTCGCCGTCTCGGGATTTCATTTTGGTATTGTAGCGGCTCTGACGGTGTTCTTATGCCAGGGGCTGGCGCCTATTTCTCGCGCCGTTGTTGCAATGGTCTGTCTAACGACCTATCTGCTCATCATCGGCCCTCTTCCATCCGTCCTCAGGGCATGGTGTGCTGCTATGGTGGCGTTAGGAGGCATCTGTCTGAACCGGCGATCCTCGGGCATAAACTGCCTTGGCGTTGGTCTTATCGCCTCTGTGTTCTATGACCCATCAACGCTCACGGGAATTGGCTTTCAGCTGAGTTTTCTTGCTACAGCGGCGATCTTATTTTTCTCTCGCCCTGTTCTGTCCTACCTGCGGACGATTTTTCCTGTGCGCCAGCTGCACGATATCGTTGACTGCACAGCAGCTGATCAGGTAGTCCTTCTGATGCTCGGATGGTTTATGCCAGCGCTTTCACTGCTCATCCCTGTCTTTTTCGTTGTCTGCCCATACCAGCTGGCGTTCTTGCAGGACTTTTCCCTCCTAGGGCTTGTCTATAACCTTCTCATTCCCGCTCTTTTTTCATTGGCTATGCCTGCCGTCCTCCTCGCCGTTCTTCTGTTTCCACTTCCCTTCCTTCCTCAGCTTTTTGCAGGAATAGCGCAGATCCCTCTTCAGGTGGGCTTGCTATTGATAGAAAATGCCCCAGAGGCATCGTGGAGCATGGTAGCCGGAGGAGTGATACCGCAGACCGCAGGACGTATTCTCCTGTGTGCTGTTTTCCTCGCTGGCATTGCCTTCAAAGGTCATGAGGATTGCGAGCGCTCTGATGTGTGGAAGGCATGCCTATAAGGAGTCTAGATTATTTAAACTTGACTCCTGCCCTTTGGAAATCGCAACGTTTCCCTTTACGGTTTTTTGGGGGGATTGAAGAGATCCCACTGTGCAAAAAACTGGTCTTCTGGGAAGGCGACGATGAACGAGCGAAGATCCTTTTCGAATACACTGCAGGAGGGTTTCGTTCCTTTGGGAAACCCGCCAATCTGGGTGCATACAAGACCTGGGGTATCCGAGTTGCTGTATCTCCATAAGACCGCACATTTTCCATCGGCATGTTCTCGTGGCGTTATAAGAGTCGCTTCATTGTCCTGACAGAGGATTGAGTGGACGACACCGTATGTTTTTACAACACAAAGGGGAGCCGGCCCGCCGTCTGATGAATGCGCTGCAAAGGTTGGGGTCTTACCTCCGTAGGCTGCAAAAAGAGTTCGTGCGATGGAATTTGTGTGCCATGCAAGAGCTGTTACTGGTGCATGAATAGGGATTCTGGTCATTGGACGGGAAGCGGCGCGAATGTCAAAAATAGTAAGCTCGTCCTCGGAACCTGCGGCCAGCAATGAGCGTTGTGGCAAGAGGGCATGACATGTCGCATGTTGGCCTATTGCCAGCGCTTTTATAGTTTTGTTTCGAAGGTCAGCCAAGGTAATGCCGCCCTCTTGATTTCCGAACACAAACGTTGAAGCGTCACGCGTAAATAGGCCGGTGATTGGATTTTGGGCATCACCTGACTGAATGATAGGAGCAACACCGCCTGGCTGTAGATGATAAATCCGTCCTTCTGTGTCTGCAGCAATCATGGAAAGGGTTCCCAAATCGATTACTGTGACGTGTGCGATGGATGAAGCAGAGAGAGTATCGTACAACTCTCGAACAGTATATGGCCCATTAGCTGAAAATTTGACGTTAAACACTTTGTTTCCAGTAGCGATGGCAAAGGTATCTGTCCCTAAAGCAGTCGCTAAACGAGAAGGTTGCCCGAGGGTATCGTCCATTCCTGGGCCGCTTAATATCTTTGTTGGAGATGCAGAGACAAGCTTGACTTCTCTGACTGGGGCTGGGGCCCGATATTCTGGGAAGGTTTCAAACAAGGATGTCCTAGGTGGTGTGGGAGAAAACACGCTTCGATGTAGAGCTTCTGTATGTGTGAAGCCTAACATTGCGTATGAGAGGAGGTCTCTATAAGCGATTTCTCGCTCGGTAGGGATTTCGGTTTCTTCAGGATTTCTTGAATGGAAAATATCGGCATTAACAGATCGAATAAACCTATCGGTATACATGTTGATTCTCTAATTATTATTGATGCGTGTGAAGAAAGTTACTTTAGTAATTATAAGTTTTATTCGTCTTTGATTTCAATCTTTTCGACCCAGAGCTTATGTTGCGTCTTGGCAATGGTTTCATCATTACGCCGGAGAAGGATCTTGTAGCTGAGGAGATCTCCTCGTTCTTTCCGTTCTTCGGCAGGAATTTCGATCATCAGCCATCCACCGATTGAATCAACAGGGTAGACGGTATTTTTCTCTGAGCCGCCCGTAAAACGGAGGGTGGCGTCAATGACGACGCCATTTGCAGCTCGAGGGGCTGCCCAACGCACCCAGATGACCTGTCCGAGGCCTATGGTTGTCTTCTCGGGATCGGGGGTGTCAAGGATGTATGATGCTAAGTCTTTGCGGCTGGTGTAGAACGTGCGTGCTGTGACGTGAGGCGCAGAACATGAAGTCAGAAACAAGCAACCCAGAAGAAAGAAAAAAGATCTCACAACACACCTCAACAGAAAGACTCTTTTATTTGGCAGCATCGCTCATGGGCGGTGGTTAGCAGCTCAACGGTGGCATCCCAGCCAAGGCATCCGTCGACAGGAGAGGCTCCGTACTGAGCCGCGCGTATATCCTGTTCAGTTTTTGCCTCTTTCAGCAGCTTCTCTTGAGTCCCGTCGAGAAGAAAGCTTTCCACCATCAATCCTCGCACTGGAGATTGTGTGCAGGACAAGGAGCTTTGCAGCACTTCGAGGAAGATTTCTGGCTGGCGTTCCCATTTTCTTTGACTATTTCCGTGTGAACAGTCTACCACAATGGCATCAGAAAGCTCAAGGTGACGTAATAGATCCGCTGCTTTTTGGATCTGCGGCGTTCGGTAATTCGGGCCGAAGAGGCCACCGCGAAGCACAAGATGGGCATGAGGGTTTCCGGCAGTTCTGACCTGGCAGACTCTTCCATCATCGGTAATGCCAAACGAGAGCTGCCCCATTCCTGCTGCTGCTACTGCTTGTACAGCGACATCCATGGAGCCTTCGGTGGTGTTTTTCATGCCCACAGGCATGGGGAGCCGAGAGGCAAGCTCTCTGTGGACGGGAGACTGGACGGTCCTCGCTCCGATGCACCCCCATGAGACGAGGTCGGAGATATAGTCTGCTGCCATCGGTTCTAAGAACTCCATGGCTACAGGGACTCCTGCGCGGATGAGCTTTAAGAAGAGGCTTCTTGTCTCCACAAGTCCCTGCTGCAACGACTCAATACCATGAGGACTGTATAAAAACCCCTTCCAGTTCGTCGAAGAGCGAGATTTTTCAACATACCCTCGCATCACTATGAAGAACTGGTCTGCCATCTGCTTGGCTAATGAGCACAGGCGTTCAGCGTATTCTAGAGTAGCGTCGGCGCGCTGTACAGCGCACGGGCCGATGATGACAAGGCGACGAGGGTCATTTTTTGACAAAATGTTGACGATGGTCTCTCGCCAGTGCTGGACTCGAAGCACGTCCTGAGGTGTCGCGGGCAACGCCGTCCGTATCTCACCGGGAGTTGGTATGGGGGTTGCTTCTTTTCTGCAGGTAGGGAACATTCTGACCATCGTTTAAAAAAGTACATGGCCATGAAACCATACATGGATATTCCTCACAAGAGGGGAGTTATGATCCAATCTGTTTACAGGAGTAGTCTGACTTGATATAAGATAATTTGATTGAAAAATTTTACAGGTCTTCAGTGAAAGGGGGTAGGATATGGCGTCGGTAGAGTATAGCCCGAGGCTCGCTACGAATCAACTTTTGACAATATTCCGTGATATTGAAAGCAAGGGTGTGTCAGAAGCTGACATGAAAGCTGGGAAAATATTCCTTCGACATCAAGCTGCTGAAGGGCTGAAGTTTGAAAAGATCTCATTTTTCAAAGGCATTATTATCTGGTGGCGGGGAAAAAATGACTACAATTTTGAAAAAAATCTTTCTGTATTGCTGGATCTCTTCAATAGGTCTCTACAGGACATGAAAGGCGGGCTTGTCTCTCCTAAGGAAAAAGAACAGATTGTTGAATACGCAAATTATTATCAACGCTTAGTTGAGTCGTATGCGCAGAAGAAACTCAAGGGGGATCCTGGGGCGATTGGCAGCTTTGTTGACGAATATTCGATCGAAGCAGGGCTTTTTCAGAAATTGCAAGACATGGCAACAGGTCCAGATTTGGCAGAGCGCATGCTGTCGTGGAATGTATGTAAATTTATCGATGACAGGCCTGATTTCAAAAAGGATCTTCAGAGACAGTTTCTTATCAAAGTCATGGTTTCTGATGATGTTTTGCACAATGCCATTCGATTAAATGACGTTAAGGATCGAATTACGGCCTTAGGGGCTGAAGTTCCTCAAGAACTGATAAAAGAGTATCAATCGTTAAGGCAGCAGTTTGGGGAGGTCTCTCTTCCCGCAGAGCCATTAGGGCCAATTGATTATGATGCAGATAGTTTTATTAAGGATTTTACACGAAGAGTTGAAATCGCCGAGGAGAGTCTAAGGATTTTTGAAGGTAAATTAGAAGGATTTAAAGACCTTGCAACCCTGGAACAGAGACGAAAGGCACTTTTAGCCGATGAGAGTCTAGGGAAGGCGTCTGAGGAAAAACTAACGCTTCAACAAAGAAGATCCGAAGTTTCTAATCGCGTTGCGACTATTGAGCAGAGACAAAAAGATCTTTTAGCCGAAGTCCAGGCGGTTAACAGACGAGCACAATCACTGAACGTGTCGGAGCTCCGTCCTGATGGCGCGATTGAAGTGTCCTTTACGCTGGATACTTCGCAAATGTCTTTGCAAGGTATGGATGACATCGCGTCAGCGCTTGCGAGTCTTGAGGAAAGGCTGGCCGATCAAGCAGCAGCGATCAAAGCGAAGAGCGAAGAATTGGAAGCGGCGACCAAGAGTCGTGGCTTGAAAGTTGAAGCTGTTAAAGCTAGGGTCGGTCGTCTAGGCGAGGATATCAAGGGGCTGGAGAAGAGGGCAGCGCTCCTGAGGTCATTAGCATCAAGGCTTGGAAGCAAGGATGCTGAGAGTGTATTGAGTGAAATTTCGTTATTGCGAGCAGAATTCGATACAACGGAAAGCTCTTTAGCTCATCTGTCGACTGAAAATGTAGGAGAGGTGGAAAAACAGGCCGGGGCGTTGGAAGCTCGTGTTAAATCGAGTCAAGAAGGAGTGGAGAGGCTTTCGGAGGTTCTTGGGCAGGAAAGGAAAGCGCTAAATGCGAGATGGACGCAGGTTGGGCAGAGATATGAAGTAGCATTAAGTACGCTAAATGCTCGGCGTTTTACCATGGGGTATCAGCGGACTTTAGGGGAATTTCTTGATAAACTTTCAGAAGCTCAACGAGCGCTAGGGGGCCTAGAGAGTCGACTTCAATCGATATATGGCCGCCGTGGCACTTTGGATGAAGCGAAGTTATTAGATGTAGCGCGAGATGAGAGCGAACTTGGCGAAATTGAGCGAGGATTAGAAGCCCAAGGGGTAGTCTTTACGGAAATGGATGAAGATCTTGCGAGAAGACTGAGGACTGCTGAGGCAGAAGTTTTAAGGGGACTACAATCGGCTAATGTTGAGGGTGATCGTCTGAAGGCATCCATCACGGCGCTTGAAGAAAGAGAAAAAACAGACGGAGTGGCTGGAGAGGGTGTAAGTTCAGTATTAGCCTCAAGATGTGCTGCGGCTCGAAAAAGAATTCAACATGCGTTGTCACCCACCCCTGTTGTCCAAGAAACGCGGCCTCGAGCTTCTGGTCTACGACGAAGATATTTACACCCGTCAGGAGGGGGAGGGGAAGCGCGGCTAGAAGAAGAAAGGGCGCCTGCCGAGCCAGCCAATAAAGTACTCGCGGATTGTGAGGTAGAATTTGAGGCGTTGGCTAAACTGGTAAAGAGCCGTAATGCGGTGCTTGATACGCAGCGTGAAAAGAGTCGTGAAGCATTGCTGAGGCAGCAACAAGCTGTTCTCGCACAGTTAAGTATAGTTGAAGGAACTCTTACTGAAATTGAGGCAAGGGTTGATGCGTTAGGGAGTAGCACTGTCGTATTGGGCCAAGCTGATCCACTTCGTAAACAAATTAAAGACATTCGACAAGAAATCGCTAATGGTAGAAGACCGATTTCGGGTGAAAAACCTTCTTCTCAGGAAACCGTCGCTGAAGCTGAGGAATCGCTGAAGAGATGTAATCAGCAGATAAAAGATCTAGAGGCACAAGTTAAGGCGCGTGAACAGATGTTCGTCGTAAGTACATCATTCCAAGAGGTGCAACGACAACATGCCGCATTGCTTGCGAGTATTGAATCTCTCAAACAGCGAGCCCAGAGAATTGGTTATGATGCTCTTCCCCGTGATTTCGGGGAATCAGTGCAGAGAGAGCCCCAAGCTGTGAAAATAATTCCGACTAGGCTTGCTCGGTTGATGTCGGCTGATGAAATACAAAGAGCCTCGGGGGCTCTTGAGTCTTGGAAGGCAACACTTCAAGAGCAAGGGCGTGTTGTCAGTGGTCTGGAGGCAATGGTAGGGAAATTCGCTGAAGGGAGCCGTATGAGTATTGTACGGCAGGCGACGGCCGTCAAAGAGAGGGCCGAGAAGGCCGGTTCTGATGAATCCCTGAAAACCTCCCTTCGTGGCCTTCAGGAACAAGCCCGAGATGAGAAAGAATTAGCCGCAGACACAGAAGAATTACAACGAGTTGGCATTAAAATTACCCAAGATGAAGCAAGACTGAGCGACCTTCGAGAGAAAACTGTGAGGTTAGCGGAGAGTGTGAAAGCCTGGGGAGCTTCACATCAAGGACCTGTGGCACAGACAGTGTTTGAAAAAGCAAAAGCAGATGTCGATAGTTTTCTCGAAAATCTTGATGCTCCTGTCAAATCCAAAACAGTACGCGAGCTGACAGAGGAGGGTATTGGGTTGTCGAGGCAATGCATCCCTCAGGCTCTAGATGCTGCGCTAAAAATAGAAGAGAGTCGGCAAGTACTTCTCCTGAGAGGGCAAAAGCTCGAGCCTGCATTTGCAGACATCCGTGAGCGTCTAGATAGCCTGGCTGCTATGCTCGAGGACGAGCGAGCGACAGCTGGTTGCAAAGTCCTGATGGCCCATGCTGACGAGGCGCGACAGTCTTTGGGGAGGGTACTTTCTGGTCCACCCTCTGACCTGAAACTATTTGAAGAGAAAATTTTACAGGCCGAACGTGATCTCAATGCTTTGAAAAAAGACGAAGAGGCTTTTATTGTTTCCATCTGGGGGGCTTGGGAAGGAAGGGTAAGGGAGTTGCTTGGTAAGGCGACGGCGTGTAATTTATCAAAGATGATCCCCGGTATAAATCTAAAAGATTTTTTGAGTTTAAGTCGAGAAGACAGACACGCATATTTCGAACATGTGGCAAGGGTAGGTTCCTTGATAAAAAAACATGGAGCCCAGCTGAAGTTGATCCAAAAGTTTTTTGATACTGAGCTTTTTACTGTTGAAGATAAACGTCGCAACGGTTTGTCAGAATTGGCTTTAACAGAATTTTGCCTTGGGTGTGAAGCGCTACAAATCTTGGAAGGTCCGTCTGTACAGGGAAGTAGAAAGAAAAACGAGCTCGATCCAGAAATCAAAGCCCTTCTCTTGGAAAAGAAGACAGCTGTTCTGGAGAGAGTGAACACTGTCTCGAAAAAGATCGTTGACTTCCGCAAGCGAATCGATATAGCAGGAAGAAGCTGCGAGGGAATCAAAAAACGTATCCCTCTTGGAGATCAAACTAAAACGGATCGAGAAAAAATCGAAGAGCTTTCAAATAGGTTAGTAAATATTGCCAAGAAGGCAAGGCTTGGTGCAAGTTTTGGATCTCATTCTTTTGTTCCTGCTTATGACGTCGGTCGTACTACTGAGCCAGAATTATTGAGTGCTTCGATAGATAGGCATGCTCTCGAGGTGGCTAGTATCGAGAAGGATCTTCAAGCTTTATCCGGTAAATACCCAAGCAGGTCAGGGTCCCCTGTGTAAGAGTTGACAAAATCTTGCTTTCTTGAAGCTTCCGCAGCAACTATACTGCTGTCTACATCCCACAAGGACATGACACTATATGCCTCTTTGCCTGATGCAGTCCCTTCCTGGGACTCAATATGCCCTCACCGATAGCCTTACTGTCGTCGTTCCCGATCCTTCCGCTGAACTGTCAGAACATGCCCCTGCTTCGTGCCGCAAAGAGGTGCGGGAGGGGAGAGCGGCGTGGCATACCGATAGCCGGCTCCCACAGGAAGGGGAGGTGTTTTCGTATGAGACGCTATCGGGGATGTGCAAGGCGTGGAGAGAGAGCGGGGTCTTTTCCTTTATAGAGGTCGGGTTGAGTGGGAAGATTGGTGCAGAAGAAAAAGCTCATCTGCATCGCCTCAAGCAGGTGGCAGATTGGCTTATTCTGGATGCTTCGTGTGAGATTCCGTCCGTATCAGGGGCTCTCCACATTGAATCGTGGGGCTATCTAGCACAGCAGATGAAGGAGATTGGCAAGAAGGTAGGGCTTCGCCTAGCCATTGATGGCCAGCTTCCCAATAGCATTCTCTTCCCATGGATTGCCAAGGTCGCTCTCGAGCTAGGGGCCCCAGGCTTTCTCTGTATCGAAGGAGAGTCGATAGACCGGTGTGTGGCAATTGTGCAAGGCGTCCAGGATATCCTCTCTGCCCACCCTCTGTCGAAAGATTCTGCACGCCTTATCCCTGCCCTCAGAACCTCTTCATATGCAATCGGTAAGAGTGAATATGAGGTTATTGACTTCTCAGCACTCGACGCGCTGCTGATTGAGTCGTGCCGCCCGTTTTTCGGAGGCGTGGCCATTCGGCATAAAAAATGCGAGAAGCTGTTCGGACTTTCCTTATGGCAGACGGTTCTGACGATGATCGCGCAGAAGCGCTCTGCATCGTCATGCCTGGCGTCTTCGGCTCATAGAGGATTTATCCCTAACGAGCTGCGGGCGCCTCTTGCCAGGGGCATGTATGATCTGCTGCTGTGGCTGTCACAAGAAGACCTGACGAAGATTGCACGGGAGATACGTATTCTTGAGGAAACATGGAACCGTTGTGCGCGAGAGATCTTTCAGGCTGATGATCAGACGGGTGCGTTGAAGGCGAGGATCAGCTCCTTGCTCGAACAGAGCAAGAGTGTGATAGAAAAATGCGGAGGAGCTGTCGCCCCCAGACCGTCGATCATAGGGTCTTTTTTCAGCTCGATGAGTATGTAATCTAACGAAGAGAAGAAAAGAGGTGCTCTTTTTTGCAAAAGAGCACCTCTTTTCTTCGTAAGGAAGCAGCGCGTACTATTGCTGTTGCGCTATGAAGGCAGCCCGCAGGACTCCTTCTTGGTCGAGACTTTCAAGGGTGGTCCACCTTTCAAGCAGGGCCTCGATCGCTGCACTAGCAGGCCCCCCGTCTTCTTTTCCCTCAAGGCAAGCGACAAATCGCCGACGGTCGGCAGGCGTGAGCTTGAAGAGATCTATCTGGAACTCTGCAAGAGAGTCCATGAAGGTCTTGTGGCTTGGATCAATGATGTTTACAAGAAGGTTGTGGAAGACTGTTGGGCATTGTTCGCGCAGAGCTGGGAAGATTCTGGTGTCAAGGTTGTCAACAAGATGTGCCTGAACCGTGGGTATGAGGAAAGGAATAAGGGCTGGCGCCATGTTGAGGATAGGGAAGAAGGAGGGGAGCATAGTGCGAAGATAGTCTGTCATAAACTCAAGCGCTGCTCTTCGCTCTTCACGTTCTGGTGGGGCGAACTTCGAAATATACTCTTCTACGTGTTGTTGTGCCCTTGTAATGAGCTCTGTGCTGGACAGCTGCGCCCCCCATAGCTCAGGGTGGTTTAGCTGTGCTGCGGGGATAGCGCTAAAAAGAACCTTGGCAAGGTCAACGATTTCAGGAAGCAGAGGCGGGACGATGTCCTGCACCATCATCCTGGAGAGGACATTCCCGATTTTTAGAGTTTCTTCCATCGAGGGGGGCTCCTTTCTCATGAATGCTTCTAATTTTGCAGTCCCTTCAAAATCAGTACGCTGCTTTTTGTGCGCTGGCTCTGAAGCGGGTAATTCGTCTTTTTCTTGCTTAGGAATCTGTAGAGAGATCCCATGGCTTTTCAGAAGGCTTGTTAGCTGCTTTTTCATCTCACGTGCCGTTGACGTTCCTGCTTTAGATTGCAGAGTTGCCCACTGAAGGGCAAGAGATTGCACGCGGCCATTTGGGCTTGGTATATTGCCGAAGAGCTGCTGTGCAAGCTGTGTCAGTTGTGGCAAGGAGAGGGTAGCGACAGCCTGATGGAATCCCTCTATAGCCTCTATGAGCTCCAGCCGCTGTGGGTTGAAAATGAGGAGTATATTATGGAGGTTATGCGGGGC
This sequence comes from Chlamydiia bacterium, assembly GCA_903848235.1. Lineage (GTDB taxonomy): Bacteria > Chlamydiota > Chlamydiia > Chlamydiales > FEN-1388 > CAINFV01. Next base: position 42,559 of record CAINFV010000146.1, read on the forward strand.
TGTTGCGTGTAGATCTTTTAGCGCAGCTTCCAGGGTCTCATCGGCGATAACCGCTGATTGGACCGTGCTCTTGCCGCCTAGAATCGGGAACCCACGGGCCATCAGCGCCTGGGTGAAGAAGTTTAAGAGCGACTCTCGGTCTGTTCGAGCACCAGGAGTTGTAAAGCGACGTAAGTAGCTAGCTACTGCAGCATCTCCTACCTCTGCTGGCTGAAAAAAGCGAGCGGCGATTGCCGCGATGATTCTTCGCTCATACCCTTGGAGTAGCTGCGTTGCCGCGGCTTCTTCTTGAGGAGAGACTTCCATGCCATCTTCACATGCTTTTGGCACGACGACATTGACGACATGGCTTCCTAAGAGTGATCGCAACTGACGAGGGGTCTCTTTTTGGAGTACTAGCTGGAAAATCTGCGCTTGCGCGCGAGAAGGCAGTGCGGAGAAGGAAACTGGCTGCTGGGGTGCGCCAGGAAGAGTAGGGTATGGAGCGGCAGGAGATGCGTCTTTTGATATCATTATGGGACCTATTTGCTAATTTGGTTTAACAATGGTTCTCTCTCTGTCTTTTTTGATTATGCATAATTGATGGATTTTCGCTATGGGTTTTTAAATCCGCCATTGCACAATTTTTGGACCCATATTCGAGGGAGAAGCAACCTACAGCGTAATGAATTTCGAAGAGATAAGTATTTTTACCCTTCCTGAGAAATTCATTTAGCTGTGGAAAGCTTCTCGCCGAAGATAGGTCCAAAAATTGTGCAAAGGCGGGTTAACCCGCCTTTTTCTGACGTCACATTCCCTGTAGAAGGCTGAGCTGCTGCTCCATCACCTCGCGATCACGCCGCTGTTGGTCGATCGAAATCTGGAGCTTTTCGATTACCTCAGCAGGCGCCTTGCCGCTGACAGACAGCTTGTCGTACTGCGCTTGTGTTTTTTCAGCAGATGCTCGAGCCTTTTCAAGAGCCTTTTTCAACCGAAGCGTCTCCTGTTCACGCATCTCCGTTGGTAGAGGAACGAAGAGTTCGAGGTCGTTTATCGGCGCTCGGCTGGCAAGCTGTATGGTCGCAGGAGCTGTTGTGACATAGGCAACAGTATTCATCTTTACAAGAGAACGCAGAAGTCGTTCATTATCAGAGATGAGCTTTTGTGTTGCAGAAGGTACAGAGCCAATGACATACAGGTCGCAGGCAGTGCCAGGAGAAATCTTCATCTCACCGCGAATGGCTCTGACGGTCAGCAGCACCTGTTGGAGCTGCATAAACTGCTCTTCTACCTGTTGTGACTCATCAGCAGCTTGCGGTGTAGGATAGGATGTCTGGCAGAGGACCTCTCTTTGTAAGCTTTCAAGAGCATCGCGAATTCGGGGTGAGTGGCACATCTGAGGCTGAAGCATGCCAAAGTGCTCTTTGAGAATCACAAACAGCTCGTCGGTGATATAAGGAGCAAAGGGATGGAGTAGCTTAATGGTGTCCAGGAGAAGGACGAGGCAGAGCGCTTGCTTCGTTGTGCGAAGGGTTTTTGGCGCTGACGATGAAAAGGCAGACTTTGACATCTCTATATAAAAGGCGCAGAACTCATTCCAGAAAAACTCATAGACAGCAGTCGTTGCTTTATCGAAGGCATATTTTTCAAGGGACTGGACGATCTTCGCTGTTGTCTTCGAAAACCGTGAGAGGATCCATTGATCTTCTAAAGAGAGGTCATCGAGGGTGCAGGCGTACAGATCTTCTTTTGTCAGCGAGGCTTCAGGAGCTTCTTCTGAAAAAAGCTTGCTCAGGACAAAGCGAGCGCCATTCCATACTTTATTGATAAAGTGTTGATACTCCTCAAACCGCCGACGGTCGAGCTCAATGATACTCGCATCGGTAGTCACAGCGGCGAGGGCAAGGCGCATGGCATCAGCACCATATTCGTCGATGATCTCCATAGGGTCTATGACATTTCCCTTAGACTTAGACATCTTTTCCCAGCGGGACTTGACGTCTGACGGAACTGGCGTCTTCCCAAGGTCATACTCTTTTTTCTCTTCTGGGGTGACATAGACAACGCCAACCTTCTCGTCTTCTCTCCAATAGGATTTTCCGTAGATAAGGCCGTGGAGAAACGTCTCGTAGAAAGGTTGTTTGCCGAGGGCAAAATGGCTCATCATGATCATCCTCGCTACCCAGAAGAAGAGGATGTCGTGGCCGGTAATGAGGGTGCTCGTTGGAAAAAACTTTGCCATCTCTGGGGTGTTTTCAGGCCAGCCAAGAGTTGACATTGGCCATATGCCAGCTGAAAACCATGTGTCAAGGACATCGGGGTCTTGTATCCATAGGTGAGGGTCTTTTTTTACCTCTTCAGGCTCTCCTTCCCCTTCATGGCAGACGAGGATTTCAGGGTTGTCGATGCGATACCAGACAGGAATGCGGTGGCCCCACCAGAGCTGCCGGCTGATGCACCAGTCACGAAGATTGTCGATCCATTGAAAGTAGGTGGACTCCCATGAAGCAGGAGAGAGCGCGACTTTTTTCGTGACAACGTAGTCGGTGAGCGCCTCTTTGAAGGCGCTTAGCCTGACAAACCATTGCTGTGACAGCATCGGCTCAATGGTGGCCTTGGAACGATATGAGACGCCAACGCGATTTTGATGGGGTTCGATCTTTTCGAGGACGCCAAGTGATCGTAGCTCTTTGACAACGGCATCTCGGGCCTCGAGGACTGTCATTCCTACAAAGCGTCCGCCCTCTTCGTTGATCTTCCCATCTTTTGTGAGGATGTTGATCATTGGCAGGCCGCGCCGTTGTGCCAGCTGATAGTCGCATGGGTCATGGGCTGGGGTGATTTTCACAACGCCAGTGCCAAATTGCGGATCGACAAATTCATCGGCGACGATGGGGATGCGCCTCCCGGTGATCGGATGATCTACCTCCTTGCCAATAAGATGGTGGTAGCGTGTGTCGTGAGGGTGGACAGCGACGGCGGTGTCGCCGAGCATGGTCTCAGGGCGCGTCGTAGCGACGAAGATACAGGTGTTCTCACCGACGATAGGGTAGCGGATGGTCCATAGAAACCCTTGTCGGTCTTCGTATTCTACCTCATCATCGGCAAGTGCTGTGCCAGTAACAGGATCCCAGTTGACCAGGTAGTTTCCTCGATATATCAGCCCATGGTCGAAGAGCTTTTTAAACATATGTCGGACGCTTTTCGAGCACTGCTCATCCATGGTAAATCGCAGGCGCTTCCAGTCGCAGCAGGCGCCTATAGCACGAACTTGACTGAGAATTCGATCCTGGCTTTTTTGTTTCCAATCCCAGATATGGCCGAGAAACTCCTCACGAGAAAATTCTAGACGATGTTTGCCGGTTGTTTTCAGCAGATGGCGTTCGACGACGGTTTGGGTGGCAATTCCAGCATGGTCCGTCCCTGGCATCCAGAGGGTTTCAAAGCCGGACATCTTTTTCCAGCGAACGAGGATATCCTGGAGCGTGGTGTCGAGGGCGTGGCCCATATGAAGGGTGCCTGTGACATTCGGCGGCGGCATCATCACGCAGAAGGGAGGCTTGTTCGATGCGGGGTTGGCATGAAAAACGCCGCTTTTGTTCCATATCTCAGGCCATTTCTTTTCTACGTCACGTGCTATATATGCTGAAGGAAGCTCTCTCATACACTGTACATCTTGTAAAAAGGTAAATCGTATGAGGCTTTTGCAAAAGCCTCGTATAAGAGAGGATACAATTTCTCAGTGAAAAAGTCAGCGTATTCGGTGATTAGGCACAGGGCTAGTAACTGCTCGATAAAATATGGACATATCTCAGCGATTCCCGCTAATCATTTCCTCTGAGTGCAAAAATCGCTATTTTTCGTAGACTTTTTCCATCGTTGAAAAATTTCTATGCGATGAGGATTTGTGCCAAAAATATCAGAAAAAACGCTTTGTGCGGACACCTTTGTTAAGACCCTCGTTCATGAGTTTTCTAAAATTCACGAGCTGAGACATTTTGCAGGAAACGTTAAAATCTCTCTTCAAGACTGCCTTTCGGCTTGTTTCGCCATTTTTAGCTTAAAATGGCCTTCTCTTCTCAGATACGAACATGAAAGGAAAGCGCCTAAAACATTAGAGAATCTGAAAAACTTATATTATATTAAAAACCCTCCTTCCGATACGTACCTATAATGGACCCCAAAAA
>CAINFV010000147.1 GCA_903848235.1 Chlamydiia bacterium
AGACATAGATGACCACGTTTCTTTTGTCTTCTGACACTTGTGTTGCAGCGGAGTCGTAGACGCAGGCGCAGGAATCGCCTATCACATCAGTGGAGACCAACTCGCTGGAGGTTGAAAAGCGGATCTGTTCAGTCAGTGTGCCCTTCAGGGAGACCGCTCTCATCATCTCGTTCACACCGTCCTTATCGATGTCTCTGCTCACATTCAATGAAAGAATGGCGAGCGAAACATTAGGAGTAGGCACACGGATAGAGCTGGCGGTAAGTTTTCCTTTAAGGCTGGGGATGGCCTTCACGGAAGCGGTAGCGGCCCCTGTCTCAGTGATCACCATGTTCAGCGGCGCAGACCGTCCGCGGCGCGATTTTTTATGAAAATTGTCAAGAAGGTTCTGATCATTGGTGTAGGAATGGATAGTTTCAATATGCCCCCTTACAATTCCCAGTTCGCGTTCCACAACAGAGAGTACCGGAACCACGGCATTGGTTGTACAGGAGGCAGCAGAAAAGATCTGCTCCTCTTCGATGTTGAGGTTGCAGGATTCCTGATTAACACCGTAAACAATGTTCGTTATATCGCCTTTCCCGGGCGCCGTGAGCAACACCCTGCTGATGCCTTTTGCTTTGAGATGCCTGCTGAGGCCGGCCCTCTCACGCATGGCTCCGGTGTTATCAATCAGCATCGCATCTTTAATGCCGTAAGCCTCATAATCCATCTCTTCGGGACTTTTGGCTGCCAGCATATGTATCAGGTGACCGTTGACATAAAACGTCTTTTTTTCGACGTCTTCGACAGCGATACCATCAAAGTGCCCGAACACGGAATCATGGCGAAATAGAGACGCCCTTTTTCTGATTTCTTCAGGGGCGTTCGAGCGCGTGACTATAGCGCGAAGCCTGAGCTGCGACCCGTTTCCTGCCTGGTTGACTAGCTCTCTGGCCAGGATCCTGCCGATACGTCCAAAGCCATACAATACTACATCCTGATAATGATCACTCCTGGGCTTTACCCCAATAAAGTGACCAAGCTTGGCAAGGACGAAGGCATTGGGGTCGTTATTGTATTGCTCCTTTTCAGCGAGCCATTCTGTGTTGAGCCTGCCGATATCAATGCGGGCAGGAGCCACATCCAGCTCCAGTATGGCCTTTGCCAGCATCAGAGAATCATGAATCGTGAGAGGCTTTTTTACAAGATTCTGGGCATATGAGTGTTTTGAGAGCACGGAACTGGCCCCTCTGTCGATGAGCTGACGGCGGTAAAGGATCAGTTCAATGGATTTGTCATACCAGAGTTTATGAACAATATCGATAAAGGAATTTGCTGTCTTAACATCATCAGTCCACAGCTTTAGAATGTCTTCGTAGGCATCATTCACGTTGTTGTTTTTCATGGCGTTGAATACAGATTATATATATAAATTGAAGGATCGAGTCAAGGCAAAATCCATGCTCAATTCTGGGATACATCCTGAGGTTCTTTCTCATGCCCCGTTTGTTCATGGTCATGCGCACCATGTTCTCCC
>CAINFV010000148.1 GCA_903848235.1 Chlamydiia bacterium
TCTTGTCACTTGTTTCGATTACGAGTCGAGTCTCTAACCCGTGTTTGCGACTTAGAGACTCAAAGGTTGTTTTTATAAAATGGATCACTTTTTAGTTGGCTCAATTTTTGGATTTTTAGTTGCAAAATTATCAATAAAAAAGAAAATTAAAAAGACTGAGGATGCCGGCGTTCAGGCATCAGCCCCTCCCCCCTCCAAACCAATTTTGATTCAAAATTCAAAAACGAGATACATCCCCTCACTGGCTAATTTCTGGGGTCCAGATTCTTAAGCATTCTTCAACTGTTGCGCAGCTACAGTCTCGGTCCAGAACCTCTGAGCTTGCTGATAGGTCCTGTAAATAGTCGTCTTGTTGTCCTTGTAAAGCTGCTTGATAATTTGAGAAACGGACTCGAATCCCGAACACTCAATGATCCATGAGTTCTTGGAAACATCCTGACGACGAATCTTGGGGTTGACGGGGACGATGGGGGCGAAAGTCCAAAACATAATCTGGAAGAGTTGCCAATACATTTTACTCATTATACGGCACTAGGCTCTAAGTCAGTTCAAGAAACTTTCCTCAGCGTATAGTAAATGACGAATAACACTGGATTTTCCAGGGCGATGTTCAATGCATATTCAAGTCACATAGTTCATGGCGTTGAGCAAGTACCCAATAATGTAAAGACAAATTATAAGAACAAAATTGCACGAGGAAACTATCGTGCCGCATTTAATACCGTTAGCAAGTACCTTCCATTCTACAAGCGCAATAACCTGGCGAACCTCGTAGGACAGTTTAACACCCACCCAGCACAGACTTATCCCGTACTCAATAGAAGTAAGACCAACTTCAAAAAGAACAATAACGCAAAGGCAGTTCTGAATCGCGCACGTTCCGGAAACTCGAAACGCATGATTAACATCTTGCAGCCTTACCGCGGTGGTTCGGGGGGCGTTCAACTCGGATACTATAATAATCGAGTGAATAAGAACCCTATCAAGTACGCCATGACAAATAGGAATTCTGGAAACCTTTACGCATTTGCTCTACTTAATAATAACAAACCAGAACCTGGAACTCGCTATCTGGACATCTTGGGAGGTCTCAAGGGGTCCGGGGGACGGCTTATGAAAAAGATAATTGAAAACGCTAAAACAAATAACAGAAATTCTATAACACTCAAGGCGGTTGTTCAAAAGTCTTCAATGGTGGGACATAAGAGACTTCCGATCAATAACATGGGAGTGAGGAACACACTCGTAAGTTGGTACGAAGGGTTTGGATTTAACACAAACGGCAAGTCTGTGAACTCCCAGGGGCTTCAGCCTATGATTCTTTATTTGAAGAACAGGAGTATTGTACAAAACAAGAGGAGACGCGAATTGAAACGAAAAATGAATGAAAGAGCTGCTATGATTACACCACGTGTTACTCGCGCGCGCGCCTAAATCTCCCCCTCTGGGTCATACATCGGTCCGTCTCCACACTGTGATGCACCCTCCTCCCACCCCCCTCGCCACTGCTCCTCTTCATGAATCTGGTTCTCAAGGTCATCCCTCTTCTTCTTGAACTTTTCCACCAAACTGCGCACAAAATTGCACATCTCCACGTAGATGGGACTCGTGATATCAAAAGGGTGTTTTTCATCGTCAATCAGCCAGTTCATAGAAGCCGCCTCCTTCTCCTCAGTCACCTTGAGTTCCGCATTCAGATTCTCAAGCATCTGCACATGCATCTCCTGGCGCTCAAGGGCAGGGATATCAAAATAAGCGGTGACTGCCGTCTCCTCAAGATGACCAGGGGTATAGTCCTCCGCCTCGAGCTCCCGTAGAGCATCCTTTGATATATTTTCAAATACGAAACCAGCCATAAATTCATACATGGATGGTGTTATGTTCTCATTCAGAAAGTTCTCGAAATCTGAATAAGACCATTTGAATTTTGTTCCATTTTCGTTGGTGGCAACCAACATATCATCCGCGTCAAACTCGAGAGATACGTTAGGGGACATTTTTTTTGTTATTTAGTATAGACGTTTAGACTCTAAGTGGCGACAAGACACGAAACTTTTACTCGGTGCCCGCCTCGTCCTTCTTGGTATAGACTGCCAGAGTCACCTTGAAAGCCTGGGCAGCTGCAGCCTTCTCCGGAACCTTCACAGCGTCCGTAGATTGCTCCATGGTGGCGTTCAGAATCGCCTTGTACAGGTTGGTGTCCTCCAGCTCCGCCTTGAGCTCCGCATTCGCATCCTTCAGGTCCGCCTTGAGCGCATTCACCTTGTCAATCAACTTCTGGATACGGTGAGCCATTTTCTACTCTACCTAGGTTTCCCCTTTTTATCTAGGTATAACATATGGCTGGTTGCTTATTTCGTTGTAAAAGAAAATCTCCAAGTCCTTCGCCCAAAAAGTCTCCTTCACCCAAAAAGGCAAGTAATGTTCTTAGTCGGAATGAGTGGAGAGAGTTGGGAAAGGCTGCATCCCCCAAAGAGCGAGCTCGCCTTGCCCGAGTTTTCGGTCTTCCCAAGAAAAGAAGCGTGCCTATTCTGAAACTTGAACCAATTATTTCTCGTGTTCATCATGTAATTAATAGGTCACGTGCAACGGCAAAATCTGTCAAGGTTCCACGGGAAGGCTTGAATAAATTGACTTCTTTGAATAAAATTAACCCAATTGCTTATAAAAACACAAATTGGAGATATTACGTCCCTTATAGTCTTCATCATGCATACTTTTCAAACTCCGCAAACGGACCACTCTTTATGATAAATACCAAGTCGGGTGCTCGTAAGAATGTTCCGGCTCGTCTCGCAATCCCTGCAAACACAGAAAGAAAGATCCGCAAGGCGACAAACACATGGAACAGTTATCTGAAGCGCGCAGAAACTGCACGCCGATATGCCGCGGGTGAAAGTAAGCGCACGAATAAATATTTCAACATAAGCGGAAAAGTGAATAAGTATCTTGGAGGAAACGGGAGCGCTCTGAAAAATGTTTCAATTCCCGACTTGATGTATTGGGCTCAGCAGTCGACTATGATGTCTGCAAATGGAAAA
>CAINFV010000149.1 GCA_903848235.1 Chlamydiia bacterium
CCCTTGCGATGTTCAGGCTCTTATAGGCTGAACACACCTTTTTGATCGCGTTGCAGACCATCTGCGAGCCAAGAAGGGGAAAGCGTTTGCGGATCTCATAATAGCACGGGCGATGGAGGGCGACGTTGTTCCAACATCGATTTTGAACTGCAAATGGCACAATTTCGTTACAGGCGTCAGCGAACGCATCATTAGTTTGCAAAATGGGACTAAGCCCTTTTGGAGGCAATGTGAGGTTCAATGCTACTGTGCGCTTCATAGCCAGAAAGAATATCTTTTATACAAAATTCATGCTATCAAAAATAGCGGCAATTCCTCCCATTCCTGAAGGAATGGGTCTCCTTGCCGTCATTGGATGATTTCTTAGGATTCGAATTGCCAAAAAATTATGCCTTGATATACTTCGGGGGCCCTAAATTTTTTTTGGTCCAGATGGTCACATGAGACACCCTGTTAATTTTCAGGATTCTCCATGACATATATTCTGGCGAACCCTGGAAAAAGAAGGTTGATTCCAATGCAATCAGAAATGAGATCTGTAGACGATTCGTTAAGACTTGACTCATCCCTTACTCCTACAGGCGAGCTTGTTGATGCCTCTGAGGAACTGAATGCTTCCGCTGTGGTACCAAAAGTCGCTACTTCACATAAAGGAAGATCCTACGCTCGTTGTTGCTATGCTGTGACGACAGTTGCAGCTGTTACCGTTGCTGTTGCGGGAACTGTGTTTCAATTGTATGGCAAGGAGATCATGGGTGCTTATACCAACATGATGAACCATACGTCGTAAGATAAACACAGATTCTAGTGGGGGGCGAGGGTTCTCTCCCCCCTTCTCTTAGAGTGTGCGTTGAAACCCGGGTTGCTACCTATCTTGCGCTCTGAACGTCGCCAGATTGGGCGAGAAGCACGATTCGCGACGAAAGCCAAGTCTCCGACTTGTCCGAGGTGCGAAGCGTGCTAAATCGGTCAATCTGGCAGTTCAGAGTGCAAGATAGGTGGCAACCCGGGTTTGAAGTTCTTTAACGCGGGGAAGCTTTTCCCAGGGAAACTCCTCGCGTCCGAAATGCCCTCCGAAGGCCGTTTTCCTAAAGAAGGGTGTCGTCAGCTGTAATTCTTGGATGATGCTTCCCACAGAAAAATCAAAGGTCTGCAGCACTGCCTTTTCTATCTCTTCGAGGGGAATTTTTTCTGTCCCAAAGCAGTCGATTCCAAAATTTAGGGGAAGCGCCTTTCCTATTGAATAGATCAGTTGAATCTCGCAGCGTGTTGCCAGCTCTGCTGCTACGATATGTTTTGCCACGTAACGTGCCATATATGCCCCTGAGCGGTCGACTTTTGTGGCGTCTTTGCCTGAATAAGCCCCACCACCATGGCGTACACTGCAGCCATAGCTATCGGCAATCTGCTTGCGCCCCGTAAGCCCTGTATCAGCCAGCGGCCCTCCAACGACAAATCGTCCCGAAGGGTTCAGTAAAACAACAGCAGGATGGAATTCATAGTGTTCAGCAGCCCTTTGAACAATGAGTGCTAGAGCGGCGCGTACTTCTTCTAGCGAGACCGTTTTAGCATGCTGCCAGGAGACGACAACAGAGCCAGAATCTGCATTGCTTAGATTCAGCGCTACTTGTGTCTTGCCATCAGGGCCTAAGAAGGGGATGGCGCCAGAACTTCTCTTTTCTTGAATATCGCGAACAATAGCCCTGGCGATCTCATGCGAGCGGGGCATATAGGTGGGGGTGTCAGTGCAGGCGTAGCCATACATCATGCCCTGGTCGCCGGCCGTCAGATGGCTCATGTCCCCTCTATCCCCAACGGACTGAGAGATGTCAGGAGACTGCTCACAGAGCGTAGAGACAACGTTCAGCCGAGATAGAAAATCTCCAAATACGTTACTAGCATATCCTATATCGCGGATGACCTCATGGACGATTTCCTCGATGTTCAGATGTGCAGAGGTGGTGACCTCACCTCCTATGGCAACTAGATCATGGGAGACGAGCGTCTCTACAGCAACACGGCTTGCAGGGTCTTCGCGAAGGCAAGCATCGAGAACGGCATCAGAAATCTGATCAGCAATCTTGTCTGGATGCCCTCTGGCAATCCCTTCAGAGACTTCAAAATGAGACATAGCTTCCCTTTCTCTACCCTGTTTGGGTATAAACCTTTCCGATTTTGATGCCAAGAAATGCTTCGCCTATTGCTTTAAAGCGGTGAGTATCGTCGGAAGCGAAAAAGCGGTATGTGGTGGTGGTGCTGTTGCAGGGTATGCTTGGGCAGACAATTTCAGCACAGGCTTTTGCTGGATCGACAATTGCCACAGAGCTCCCCAGCTCCTCTTGGATCAGAGTCTCTATAAGTGGGTAGTGGGTGCAGCCAAGCAGCAGGGTGTCGATATTCTTCTGTTGAAGAGGGCGTAGATACTCGCTAACGATGAGCTTCTTTATAGCCTCACTTGGAGCGCCATCTTCAATAAGGGAGACCAATAGCGGGCATGCAAGGGCGGTGACATGAGCTTCAGGGAGCAACTGTAGAATAGCTTTTGTATAGCTGCGTGACTTTATCGTTCTGCTAGTGCCGATAACGCCGATATTTCCGGTTTTTGTCACTGCTACAGCACGTGCAGCAGCAGGCGCTATCACGCCATAAATAGGGGTAGAAAAGAGCGATTGGAGGCGAGGAAGCGCCACTGCTGTAGCGGTGTTACAGGCGACGACGATGATTGTTGCTCCCTGGTCGATTAGAAAAGAGGTGTTTTCAATGGCGTATCTGATAACAGTCTCAGCGCTTTTGGTGCCGTAGGGAAATCGAGCGGTATCACCAAAATACACAAGAGAAAAGTCGGGGGATCTATCGATTAACGCTTTGACAACGGTAAGTCCACCAAGCCCTGAATCGAAAACTCCAATAATGGGGGGCGAAGGCGGCTGCTCGTTCATGATTGTCGAACTGTCAGCTCCTGCCCGGGATGGATGGTAGAACTTTTGAGAGCGTTGAGTTCTCTGATCTCTTGCAGTGTCATCCCATGAGCGCGGGCGATTTTTTCGAGAGAATCTCCATTTTTCACGGTGTATGAGCTTGTCTTTCCATCTGAAGATGCCTTGATAACTGGCTTCCCAGAGAGAGCTAGTGTCAGTGCGCGCATCGCCTGTTCGAGCTCTTTAATGGCTTGCCCCTGTTGGCGTTCGCTGTCCTTGATGCCTTGGACGGACTTTGCTAGGTCATTGATGGTTTGTGAGAGTTCATTAGAATGTGTCTTCAGCTGCTTTAAGTCTTGCGTCAGCTTTTCGAGCGTTGTATCGAATGATTTCTGTCTTTGCGAAGATCCATCGCGAGCGTCAGTTAATGACTCACGCGTGGCGCGTAGGAGAGAGGACACTTCTTTTTCAAGAGCCTCTCTGGCTTGCTCCTGCGTGGAGATGCTGTTTTTCAGCATCTCCACTTCTGTTTCGCAGGACTGCAGGCGATGTGAAAGTGCGTTCGCAGATGCATCGGCAGCTGGCAGCTGACTACACAAAAACATGAGGACAATAGAACAAACGCATTTCACGGCAGCACTCCCTCGCCTTATTTCTCGTACACTTTGAACTGTGCGCGGCGATTGAGCCGATGGAACTCTTCGCCATCTTCTTCAAAGAGCAGCTTCTCCTTGCCGTAGGAAATAGTGAAGACGTGATCTGGGGATACCCCATCTTGGATCAATCCAGTGCGGATGGTATTGGCACGGTTCGCGCCAAGTGCGAAGTTATAGGCGCCAGACCCCCGTTTATCGCAGTGTCCTTCGACAAAGACATATAGTCTGGGGTGGTTTTTCATGTAGGTGGAAATATTCTGGATGATTCGCAGGTTCTCATCGCCCTTGATAAGGCTGCTGTTATAGTCGAAGTGAATGTGTTCGAAGATAGGAGCAAGCTCTGGATCTAATGCTGGATCTTTGAACGCATCGACGCCTGGGATAGCGCTTCCTGCCTCTCCTGGGGAGTCTTTTGGCGCCGGGACTGTTTCTGCATCTCCAATCTGAAGATTCATCTGATCATCGTCGAGTGGTGTGAAGTCTTTGTGATCCTTGGTAAAGGCAATCGGCCCGCCATCACCAAATTCAACGCCATTCGTGATTTGGCGCGAGGTGCCCTGCTTGCCACCCATCGTGTCAACGCCTCGTCCTACATGGCGTCCTGCTGTCTTAGTGTCATTCCAAACATCATCTGGAGAACGTCGGCAGCCGATTCCGACACTGCTGAGAATAAATAAGGGGATGAGTATCAGATGTATCTGCTTCATGTACTTCCTCAAAAAGGTGGTATATCAATAGGGCTTTGGCAAAAGCCTCTTAAAAAAAAACTAGTTCAACGGTTTGCTTTCCCAAGCGGGGAAAAGCTTTTCCGAAGGTCCGGAAGAGATCTTCACTGGCTTGGGCTGGTTTAAGTTCACCATGTACAAATCACATCCAGATCCTGCAAAAGCATGGAATACAAGATGTAAGCTATCAGGCGCCCATGATGGACTCTCTTTATTCCCCCGACCGTCGGTCAATTGCTGTTCTGTCCCTCGTTCGACATCATAAATCCAAATCTGCCGTTCACCGGCATTTTTTGCACTATAAGCTATTTTCTTTCCATCGGGGGACCAGGATGGCGCTGTGCTTTCTCGGCAGCGCTTGCTAATCAATGTAGGATGAAGATCGGTGGACTTTGCTCCGAATTTTGGGATGTCCATGATGTAAATCTTGGCAGAGCCATCTTTATTGGAGACAAAGGCTATCTTTGTTCCATCAGGAGAAAAGGCAGGACAGGCCGTGGCTGTGCCTTTTACGTGGAATATCTGTCGCGGCTTTCCAACGGCACCTACTCCTGTTTCAAAAGGGACCAGATACAGATCTGCCGTTCCGGTAATATCAGAGCAAAAGGCAATGGCAGAGCCGTCGTACGCTACTGCGGGAGTCAACTGATTCCCTCGCATGGTGGTGACTCTATAGATTTTCCCATCGCGAAGAGATGCTGCATAGATTTTTGGCTGTCCTAGCTCATAGGAAACATAGAGAAACGTTTGGCTGCGCTGCCCTTGGGAAGCATCTGCATTTGAGATGCCAGATGGCCGTGGTGGCGCCCACACAGGGGTTGCGCAGAGGGAATTCGTATGTGTGAGTTGGCGTTCATTCTGGCCGTCATAATCCGCTTGCATGACTTCAGAGGTTGTTATCGGCTCGCTTTTCTCGGTTGAGACCCTTTTTTTAAGGATGTAGAGGATTTTTGTAGAGGCGATTCCAGGTTTCCCGAACAGTGTCTGATGGATGCAGTCTGCGAGCTGGTGAATTTTCCCCCGATCTTTGGATAGGTCTCCGGTTAAGGTGACAGGGCTGATGGTTCGTACGGTTCCTGATGTCGCTTGGACTACTTTAACGTTGAGTTCTTGCTGATGGATTTGCCAGCGAATGAGATAGGAGAGCCCTAATGAACGGAAAGCCTCAATGTTCAGTATACTGTCGAAGCCCTCTTTAATAGCATTGTACGCCAGTTCTTTTTCTTTTCCATCGATGACTCGCGTCATGCCATTGTTGTTTAAGTCAAAGTTCAATACTTTTTCGAGCCTTGAGAGGTACTCTTTTGAAAATTCCGTAGCATTTGTCTCTATAGACTCGACATATGTTGGAAGTAGGGCGTGTTCACTTCCAAGGAGAACAAGGACTTCGTCTGATTCTTCAGCAGCAAAAGACCATGTGCAAACAGCAAGCAAAAGACACAAGGAACAAACAAACGTAGAACGAAGAAAACAATGTAGGAACATCGTGCCTCCAGGGCCTTCGAGGGTATGTCGTGCGATGCCAACTATATACCACGTTCTCCCTTTTTTTTGTGAGTATTGCAAAAGGCAGATTGCACATTGCCCCCCAACTCTTCCTGTTTTCTCATATTCTAACTGTCGGGTACTGTTATTACTCGACTTTGTACATTTTTTGGAGGATGTGTGGAAGAAGTAATCCTTGTCGATGCGGATGATCACAGCATAGGTCTGATGGAAAAGCTCCAAGCGCACCAAGAAGGACGCCTTCATCGGGCTGTCTCTGTCTGTCTGTTTAACGCCGATGGTCAATGGCTGTTACAGCGGCGGGCGATGAAGAAATATCACAGTCCGGGCCTGTGGTCGAATAGCTGCTGCAGCCATCCTCGTCCTGATGAGACCGTAGAAGCTGCGGCGCAGCGGCGGGTTTTTGAAGAGCTGGGGGTCGCCTGTCGTCTTTCCTTTTTATCATCATTTATCTACAAGGCCGATGTTGGGGGAGGGCTGATAGAACATGAGTTCGATCACCTGTTCATTGGACGAATTGAGGGTCCTTGTTCTCCGAATGCTGATGAAGTTGAGGCTGTAGAATGGTGGCCAACAGCAAAGATTGAGCAAGCTTTGCACGAGCAACCATGGCTTTTTACGAAATGGTTTCCAATAGTTTTTGAGCAAATGTTGAAACGTTTGTAACAGGTTACGAGCATGACCAAAGCAGCTCATTGGAGAGCCTGAGGGAGAAGGTGTGTTCTGTCTCTCCTGAAAAACTTCCCCCGAAGTAAGAGAAGTGGATAGTTCGAAGCTTCTCTTCAATGGTGTGCTTAACTGAAGAGCTCTTTCCGCTGAGCACTTGAACGTGAGTGACG
>CAINFV010000150.1 GCA_903848235.1 Chlamydiia bacterium
GAAGAAGAAGGAGAGATCAATCGGGTCGAAATCATGCACCTTTTTTCTCAACTACAGGATCGGCATAAAGCGTTCATACGTGCCTTTCAATCAGACGAAGGCCTGAGCCAAGTGCGTGTCGAAATGGATGGCGAGACCAGAAGGATGAACATGGATCTTTCTTCAGCAGTGGCATGTCTCTTGGACTCGGTTGAAAAAAATACTCCGTCTGAGGCTAATGGGAACGAAAGCTTACAGATGGCGATCGGAGAATGGAAAAAAACAATTGATGCCCACACTCGCTCTGAGCAAGAAATCGTTTCTTGGTTTCGTCAGTTTTTAGAGACTTTCTCGATTATCATGAGCGTTGAAGATGAGAGTAGGAATCTATTCTTACAGTTGATTATTACGTGCGAAAGTAAGGTTCGAAAAATCGTTCAATCTACGCGCTTGAGTGCTGAGGAAATTGGTAAAAGCCGAGATAAGGTAAGAACGTTCTTGGAGAAGCAACTGAGCGTCTTCCAGGAAAAGCATGGCGAAGCACAGCGGCAGATCGAAGGTCTTTCTGCTGTGTTTGAGGCGCTTAGCAAGAAGTTGTACAGAGATGCCGATACACGAATTCATGAGCTTGAGGAAATACACGATGATGTTCAGAGATTTTCCATGCTATCTGACCTTTTTCGTACTGAGAAAAGTTCTCGGGCAAGAGAGCAGGTGACGTTTCTGAAAAACCATTGGCATACTGTAGAATCTGTTGCCAATGCATTGAAGCTCTCTCCGAAAATTGTGAAAAGCATGGTACAGAAAGCTGTACAGGCGTCACCTGTCCAGGCTAATCGTCTCGACTGTTTCGGTGAGATGGCAGATTGTATACAATGCCTTCAGGCTCTAACGCAAGAGCCTTACACGGATGATGAAATTTCCTTCCTCCTTTCCCTTGTACACGATTCTCTTTCGATTCACCCCGATGTCAGAACTGTGGTATCACGTTTTTCGTCCGAAACAATACGAGATCTTCTCAGTAACAAGAATCTGTTGGATATATCAGAATTGCGACAGAGCTGCTTTCTCTTTCTGTACTATGGCGAGACAGTAGCTTCGTTTGCAAGAGTCATTGGGAGCAGATGGGAGAGGCTTGCCTTCATTGATTCAGATATTGTGTTGACCCAAGAGATAGTGCGCTTTTTAAGCATGCTTAAGCCAGATCAGCTTGATGCATGTCGGAGGTGGTTTCCTTTTATTGGATCAAGACCGCAGCTTTTTGACTATGTCCGTAATCATTATGCTGCTTTTCCTATTCTAGATCGTTTTTGCTTATGGTTTTCAGGGGAGCAGGATGAGAAATCCTGTGCTGAGTGGCTTCCGAAAGTGCAGCGTGCTGTTGACTGGATTGAACGCGGTGATCATGCCGTGGTGATGATGCCGCCGGAGGTTCTTGAGCTAGATCCATTTTTGACATCTGATGTACGGATGAAGCTGTTTCAAACTCTTCCTCCATCTCTCTGGCCGCCTCAGATGTGGTATGACGTTGAATTCGATCTCGAACATAATGGATTGAAAGATCGTTGGATCACGATGGGCGAATATCTGAGTCATGTGGATGTGTCACGTATTCCAGTAGAAATTTTGATCCGATTCCTGTCAGAGCGGCCAACCGATGAGGCTATCAGATGGTTGAAGGAGAGTGCTTGTATCGGTGGAGATACTGAACAAAAACGCATCGACATGTTGACTGCCGAGCAAAAAGTAACCCTCCTTCGCCGGTTTCGTCAGATTGAGGGACAGCAGCCATTAGAAAAATGGCGTGAAGCGTTGGGTGTTGACGTAGAAGCGGCGAAGGAAATCAGTGCCTATGCTGAGCGGCCGATAGATGTTAGCTGTTTAAAAATGAATGACGACATCCGTCTCCTTGCTAATCCCGCCGATCCACTTTCGTTATTCGGCATGTATGCAAGTCGACAATATTCTGTAGAGTCCATGGTGATGAAGTTGTTAGTCGGCGCACGTGAAGAGTCTATTTGTGGTGGGCGCAGGTTTTTGGTATGGGGGGACAGTGGTAGGTCAAACGACTTTATTCTCTGTGCTCGGGATGGAATACCGCTTCGTCTTCGTGATTCTAAACAGAGGCTACGGTCGTACTTCGAAATAGGTCTTTTCAACACACCATCCTGTAACGTATCCGCATATACCCTTCACGAGATGCTGCTTAGTTTAAAGGACAAGGATCGGCACGGGTATCGTCTGTTGGAGAACATAGTTGAAGGAAGGACAGTATCGCTTAACCCATCACCCCGTATCCTAGAATTGACGAACGAACTTCGAAGAATTGCTGTGGAATTGAGGAGTATCTACCCAAAATTAGATCAGATGCTCGCACAAGGGGAAATAGCGGAGGATTTATCGAGCGGCGATACGTCATCAAGATCGGGGGATGAGAGTGATGCCTCATCGTCTACTAGTGACGAGACGGATTGTTCATCATCGACTGATAGCGACGAAGAACGTGCCGTAGGGGAGGCTGCTGCCTCAGCGCCCGGCGGGAGTGTTGTTGTCGCCGAAGAGAGCGATGATCTTGAAGTGGATATGCAACCAGGCGTTGGGCTGCCTCTAGAGCCTGTGCCTCCCCCAAAATATTTTCAGGGGGATCGTAATGACCTGTCGTTGACAAACGTGCCAGGTTACAGCAGTGTTGCTTCCTGGTTTGGGCTTTTGCAAAAAGCAGGTCAGCATTTTTCCAAGCGGTTAGAAGGATATCAAGAGAATAACCATTCTCATGTCCATGCCGTGTTCATTCAGTCTGTTTTGCTTGCGTTGAGAAATGCTACTGTTCAGGACCTCGGTAGTGGCTCTGTGAAAGTGACAATAAGTCCTTTTGTCGAGTGGAACATATCGGTAGTCCCTGATGACCAATGGACGAAACCTGTTCTTAAAGATCAACAAGAGATGGATCTAGAGCAGCTTTCTGATGTCATTTCGCAATATTGTCCGCATACTATTACCGCTGTTACACCGGCGCGAATGCGTCTAGATCTATTTATGAAAACAGCGCAATGGGTTAAGAGTCTGTCTGATGATGAGTTTCTGCGCATCTTCGACTCGTGTAAAGCTCTTATGGAGATGGAACAGGATGTTGACTTTATCGATGCATGGTGGAACCAATGCCTGAGTGGAGTGGAGAAAGATCCAGCTTTGGAAACATTTTTCTTGCAGATGAGGGATCGATTTTATGTATTAAAATCGAAGCGTCCAGTGCCGCTTGAGCCCAAAAAGAGCTATGTGTTCCGAAGAACTGAAATAGGGCAGTTTGTCCCAAGCGACATGGTGCCTTCTTTTCTGAGATCTGAGGGAAATTTCTCGAGCGCTATTTGTCAGTCCTTCATGCCATACGAACCTGAACGGCATGACGGGAATTGCGGCGTCAATTCGTTTCTGCTCGGTGTAAATGGCCTCGATGTCTATTCTACGGACAAAGAACGTCTTAATTATGACATTCATAAGTTTAGAGCTAACATTGTTGCCTATGCTACAGATCATCGAGCACTCTTAGTTGAGAAATTCGGATTAGAGCTAGTTGACGATGTTATTTCTAAATTTGCAGCCGGCGATTTTGATTCGTGGGCTAATACAGTAGTTTGGACGTGCGCTGCTCAGATATACCATCGACCAGTCCATGTGTATTCGATGATGGAAGGAATAGTGTTTTCCACAGATGAGAACGCCAAAGTTCTTCCTGCGGGATCCTTTGAGCCCGAAGGGGAACATCAGATGCCGTCAGTTCACCTGATGTTGTGGGATGATGCTCATTATTGTCTCTTAGTCCCGAAGTCCAGCTAAGTCGCTTAATATAAAAGACTTAAATTGCGATTTACTATTCGCTTGCCCCTGCTGGGCAAGCGAATAGTTTCAAACATTTCTTACTTCTTTTTAAAAGTTTAATGATAGTTAAAACAATCTTCTAATCGACAATTGATTAATATCCTATTAATTGATATAATTAGCGTTCTAATAGTGGTGTTAAATAATAGAGGTAAAAATGTCGGTTGCTCCAACTAGACTAGGGATTATCGATGGGTGCCAGAGGCTTCTGCGGTTAACCCTAACTCCAGAATGCCCCCCAGCTGAAGCCCGCACCGCCTTTGTGTCGAAAGTATTACAGGAAGCTTTCCCGACGAGAATTCACGATAAAACTCTTCATCGAAAGGTTGTTGCCATCAAAAGGCAGCTTGAAAAGGCGGCTTCTCGTAATCCTGGTGCTATGGCCGCAACGCACAGTGACCTTTCTAAAGAGCGCGATGCCGAAATAGCATCTCTTCAACATGCCATTGTAGAAGCATGCCATAAGAAAGGAATAACGCTTCCTGACGATTGCCGAAGTGAAATACTTGCTTCTGATGAACCCTCGCCGGTGAATTTCACTCGCGTTGCAGATCGTTCATCAACTCCTGAGATTGAACAGCCTCTAGACCTTGTTTTTTCCGATGATGTACCAGTGGCACAGACGGCAAGCTCCGTTGACGCTCTCTCCCTTAGTATCATAGATGGGCAGACATCGCATGGGCGGCTTACCCGGTTAGATGACCAGACGTGGGGGTATGCAGTTCCTGAAGGTGTTGACTCTTCGTTCGAAGAGATTCGTATCCAAGTGCCGAAGACGTATAAAGGCAAAGATGCCTACAGGGTAGCGAAAGCCATTGCAAATCTTTTTGACACTAAGATAGAGAGGCTGCGAGAGGCCGTTTTAAAGACCGGAATGAATATTCCCATCGACGTTGAAGACCCTGCTCTCTCTGGCACATGGCATATTGGCATTCCAACGCCAAAGGGAATTGTTCAGCAGGCCGTAGCTACCGTCACCGACGCCGTGACAGGGTTTATTCCCTTTACACGACCGCTAAAAAACCGAAAGGTTGTGGTGATCGACGTAGAGAAAGTACCTGCAGCGAAAAAAGTCGCAAGTGTAGCCCTTCCGATCATCCTTCGCCCTACAGCACATACCATCGGCGGGACGTCGACGGATGTCATCTCTTCGAATACGCAAGATCGCCTGAAGGTGGCGTCATTCCAAGATCCATTCACTAGCCTCGCTACAGACTGCTTTCAGAAGTACGAGAGCTTTTTTGTCATGGAGGCAGAACATCGTGGGAGCTATCGGTTCGTCATCAACGAAGAAGGGAAGATACGGCTTGAGGAAAACATCGCAACGAAAGAAGGGTATGCTGATGAAAACCGCAAGGCGGTAACAGCCTATGTTGCCTTCCTCACAAAGGAGTATGGCGCTTCGTATGTATCTCAGCTTCAAACAAGCTACAACATCTCCTTTGAGACGATGCTCCGCGAGGGGATGCCACTGTTACCTGACCACGTGTCAAAGTGTAATATTGGCGTCAATAGTATCGAGATACACCATGTTGAAGAGATGAAGGATCAGCTTCGTAAGCTGACCTCAGAGCTTCAGCATCTGTCGACAGATGCAGATTGGGATCAACGTAAGAACCTCTTAGCGCGGGACTTCCTCGCACAGATTATTGATGGGCATGCAGAGGTGTCTCTTGCTGTCCGTGAGGCTCGAGGTCTGCTACGGTCGATGTCACGTAAGGAGCCTACAGTTGAAGATCTTCTCTTTTATCTGAAGACTCTTCTTCTTTCTACCTGTGAGTCTGTACGCGATCTGAAGCCGGAGGCGTTTAACAGCATAGTCTCTATGATCATGCCGACAGATGCTGAACTCGATGATGCGTTTACAGGGCGCAAGATTCGCCACCTGACAGTTATGGGTTTTCATACGATGGGTGATGCGAATACCCCGAACCCATGTCGCGATCAATTTGAGCTTCTTCACGTGTTTTCTGAGTGCCGGAAGACGAATGACTGGAAAAATTACTACGAGCTTCTCACCCATGTGGTTGCGAAGAAGAGCTTGTTTCGAAAAACACCGGATACAGAAAACTCCTGGCACGTAGGACTTCTCATCCCAGCCCCTGATTCAAAGACTGGTGAGGCCCGATGGTATAGCAACGATGCTTTTTACGATGATCATAGTGGGAATGTCAACTACATCCTTCTTCCTGCCTGTCGTGGATATCGAAGTGCGGAAGGCAAGCCTCATCCGATGATCAAGCTGTATCGAAGTACTTGCTCTAATAGTAGTTCTGTGAACTGGCAGGACTCCGTAGCTGCCGACCTTTATCCCTATGGGTCACCGCAATCGATTTATCCAGATGCATCTTCTGAATATGAACGTAGGTATATCCGTGAGCGGACAATACCTGTCTGGATGGGATATCTTGTTGCTGCACGGAAGATGGATCTTTGGAGTGAGGGTGATACTGAAATCTACGAGGATCGGATGGCTAAAGCAGGCCGCGGATTTCTTGCCTATCTGAAGATGACCAGCCAAGACTATGTCGTTGACTGCGAAGAGATAGAGCGAATGATTGCAGACGGTGATTTTGGAAATCTTCAACGTCTGCTCACGCAGTATGGGCACCGTTTCAAAGAAGATCCTGAGTATAAACTCCCTCAAGATATGGTTTTCGCAGGACATAGCCTGGGAGGTGCTCTAGCGCAAAACGGGATGTGGAAGTTTTTATCCCATGAAGGGCGTATGCCTCTTCCTGGAGCCGATGTCACATGTTACTCGAGTGATGGCCCTGCCATCGACGCTTCTGCTGACGCTGAGTTTATGGCGTTTGGCCGTGAGCATCGGAAGCTGATGGCAGAAAATAAAAGCCGCACGCATGTCATCCACCAGTTTGAGTATGGGGATTTTGTGCCACAAGCTGGAGGCACTCACTTAGGAACAACGGGCTTTAATGAGGCCAAAGAAGCTGCGTGGCTTGATTTTTCCGCTTCGATCTTCCGCCCGCTTGAGGATACGGCCCGTGCTCCAGCTATTGTGAACCCAGGAACGGCTCACGCACGGAGGATAGGGTTGGCAACAGATGGCGTAGACTATACGCTGACTAGTCTAACATCAAAAGACCTCTGGGACTATCACCAGACATACTTCTTACGAGGGCGCCTCGCACAGGCGTTCGGGTACAAGATTCTCAGATCTCCTAAAGTGGCTGAGGCATATCGAAGAGAAATAGGCTACATGGTGCGGCCGTGGATGAAATTCTACCAATGGTGGGCAGGAAACCAGCTCGGATCTCGAGATGCCAACGGGGTGTTTACTATCGACGATGGTAGGCATGCCCATGAATTGCCGGTAATCGTATAAGGAGACTAGAAAGAAGGTGGGTGTTCCGCTTAAGCGGGGCAGAAACTTTTTCTCGTCAGCGTCTTCAATATGCTTCCCAATTCTTCAACTTGTTTGGGTATAACACCTTAGGGATCCATGGGGCTTTTTTCTGCATCAGGAGCTATGCGGGGGCTTTTGGCTATTTAGATCTGGAGGAGGGGCCATAATAACGAGCATCCTCAATAGCTGCCTCCTCTCGCTTGATAGGTGGTTTTCCTCTCTTTGGTATTTTACTAGAGGGGGCTAGGTCTTCTTTGGCTTCTATGGCCGCTTCTAAGGCGGCTAGGTCTTCTTTGGCTTTTAAGGCAGCCTCCGCGGCTGTTGGTTGTTCTCTAAATGCACTTCTAAGTCTTTCAAGGGTCCGCTGTCCGAATGCCCCGAATTTTTCAGCAGCCTCTCCCGTTCCTGCCGCCACTTTCTCCGCAACCTCTTCCATTTTTGTCACCACCACTTCCTTAACCTCTTCCATCCTATCCGCAGCAGGGGAAAAGGATTTTTTTACCTCTGCAAGCGCAATATGTGTTATCTGTGTTGCTTCGTCAACCAGCGCCGTGAGCCCTTCCTCTATACTTGTGCCTGAGGGCTTTTGTTCAACTGATGGTCTCGATGGCTTTTTTAGTTGTGGATTCTGGGCAACGAACGCTAAACTAATTGCAGCATATTCCTTTTGAATTTCCTCAAAAAATGTATATAGATTTTCAGCGGCGATTTTTCTATCCGCAACATCTGACTTAAACGTGGCTATTTTTTTTTGAAGCCGTTCACATTGAGCTCTTAGAGTGGGATCTATCTCGTATTTTTCTAGTTTTTCTTGTATATCAGCGTTTGTAACAGTGGTGCTTGCAATCAAGTCGGCGCCATAGTCATCACGTATTGCAACAAACTTTTTACGCAGCTCAGATATGGGCTGCTTCGGATCATCAACAGCAGCATCAAACGCCCTTATTTTCTCTTGAAGGCTAGTTACTTGATCTCTCGTCAGTCTATTCTTTTCGCCCGAAGAAGTAAGGTCGCCGATAATCTTTTGGATTGCTTTTTTTAGTGGAGTGATAGACTCATTTCTATCTTTCATTCTCATTTTTTCTGATTCTTCTTCTATTTTTTTAATATCTTTTTTTATTTCTTCAAACATTTCTTTTGCATCTGTTCGGCTTTGCTTAAAATCGGCCACGATTTGACTAACAGTTTTCTGAGAATCAGGGGCAGCATGGAGAAGCCTCGAAGGGAGGCCATCTGACATACATCGTCCTGCCGCCCTGATTTTTTCATAATATAAGCCCAGAGCATTGCCCATTTTAGTGGCCTCAGAAGAGAGCTCCGTTAAAGAGGAATCTTCCTTCGTTGTTTCTAGGGCCCTTAAAGCTTCTTCAAAATCAGGAAGACCCAAGCTGTCGCTTAATGATGGTAACAAAAGAGCTGCCAATAAGCGCTTTTCCTTAGGGTACGCGGGGTCTCTTTGCATTGACCTAACAGATTCTCTTATTTCATTTTTCTTTTCAGCGTCCTTTTTGCTCTCTTCAAGTTTCTTGGCGCTGTCAGCCTCAATCAGCAGCATAGAACTCTCTAGGGTACCCCTATATTTCGTAACAGAAGCTAAGTTTTTTGGAGTCTCTTTGGGGTCGGTTCTGTAGATTTTTTCTAAGGCATCTCGTTCCTTTGGGTGTGTTTGAAAGAATTGAGTATTTTCATCAAGTAGTTTTTTCGCTTCATCTTGAATTTTTTTAAAGGCTTCTTTGCAAATGGTTTCTTCACGTTTTTGAATTGATTTTGGTGCGCGTAATATTGCGATGGTTAAATCACTCTCCAATTGTGCAATTTTTTTCTTTAGCTCTTCGATTTTTTCCTTTGGTTCCTCGGTCTTCTTTGGGTCCATGGCTGTACGAAGGGCATCCTCGGCTTTCTCGATATCCATTGTTGAAGATCCACCGATTTTTTTCTGGGCCTTGGCTTTACTAAGTTGATCCCTGGCTTCCGCGATTTGTAGAGTTGACGTATTAATGTTTGCAAGAAATCTTGAGGCGATTACATTGGTTTCACCATGGTACTCGGTGGATGTGCTTTGCTCCTGAATTTTTTCTTTTGCTGCTTCGACTTGAGCTGATAAAGTACTTTTTACTGTACTGCCATATTTTTCCTCATGGGCTAGCACGAGCCTGTGATATAACTCAACAGGAGGATCCTCGGGGCCTTCTTTGTTTTCTCTAGATGCGTCAGAAATGAGATTTCCTAGTGCGGCTATGGCCGTTTCTGATTCCTTCTGTCTTCTTACTTCGCCTTTCCCTGAAATTCCTTCCCTAATAAATCTTATAAACCGTTCCCCACGATTCAATTTTTGAGGCTCCCCTGGAGATTCTTTTCGCATCCGATCCAACAATTTCTCGTCGGTAGCAGTACTGTGTACCCATGTCAACGCTTTTCCATGCCAATCTTTCAATTTTTGAGAAGCAGGGGCTTCTTCCTGCCGTGTGGAAAAAGTTGTTAGTTCAATTGGTGTTGGGGTTAGTAACTGCTCGATAAAATATGGACATATCTGGATAAACCTACCCTTTTTGTCCAGATTTTGACTAGCAAAAAAAACATACTGCACATCTCCAGATCAAGGCATCTTTGTTTTTTCGTGCTATAGTTTAAACA
>CAINFV010000151.1 GCA_903848235.1 Chlamydiia bacterium
ATGATCGATTCGGTAGAGATGATAGAGCTCCTGTTGCACTCGAAGACGCTCTTTCCACCATGAAAAGTTGTTTTTACGGTGGTTTGCCCACTCAAATAGAGGAAATCCCCAGTGTTGTCCATCTTTGCTGTACATATCAGGAGGTGCGCCGACATCCTTCTTTAGTGAGAATAAATCTGGGTGCCACCATACATCAGCGCTGTCTTTGTTGATGAGGATAGGAATATCGCCAGTGAGTAAGACCCCGCACGCATCAGCAGCTGCGCGCACCTGTTTCCACTGTGAAAAACAGAGGAATTGGATAGCTCGCCATCGCAGGATCTGGCTGGCAAGCGCTGTATCTGCAGCGGTTGCCTCTTCGTGGCATTCCTTGCCTCTTTTTGAGATGTATGATGGGTGCCAGTCCCACCATGCTTTTCCGTTGTGGGCATGTTTAAGGGTGCGAAAGATCGAATAAGGGGTCAGCCATGAGCGATGATTTTCGATAAACGCATGAAATTGGTGGTCTTCTTCAATCAGGCTGAGGCGGTGGTCTAGATAGATATTCAGCGCCTGGAGTTTTAGACGCAAGACTTCGTGATACGACACTGACGGCGTGAGATTGAGCCTTGATAGAGGTGTTAGAGCAGAGAGGAAGTCAGGAAGAGTCTTTGCTTCAGGAAGAGAGAGAAGCGAGAGATAGATGGGATGGAGTGCATGGGCTGAGAGGCCCATATAGGGACTAGGGTCATCGCCAGTGTCGTTTATTGGCAGAAGCTGGATGAGGTCAAAGCCCGTTGTCGGGAGCCATTTGATCAGGGGAAGCAGGTCGAGGTATTCTCCAATCCCTGAGCTTTTTGATGTTACAAGAGATCCTAAGGAAAGGCAGATGCCATGGTGATGACGAACACCAACGTGGTCCCAATGCGAGGATGTCATGAAGCAATCGTCAGCGGTCATACACCATCCCAAAAAAGAAATCGATTATCGAAGTCCAAAGACGCCTTCTGGGCGAGAGCCTGCTTTTCCAGATTGATAGGGGGGCAGCTCGCCATGAGCTATAGAATCACGCCATACGCGCGCCTTGTCTGAGAGCTGAGTGATAACATCGGCTAAGCGCGTGCCGTTCAAATCCTCCATCGGCAAGAAATCAAACAACAACAAGCTGTCGTTTTTCTGACCATAGCAAAAGGCCCCAAATCGTGGGAAGGGAAGCCCGTTGGCGCGAAGAGCTTCTCTGAGGATGTTTTCACGAAATTTTCCTTCCCCAGGCTTTCCGATCTCAATGACGACTTGGAGTATGTCTCCTGACACATCAGGCTCCATGTATACTTCAAGTTTGTCTTTCCATCGAATTCTGCATGCATTGTGAGAGTCAGGGGCTAGCTTGATTTTTAGCGCTGTGCTGAGCTCTTCGATGAGGGCTCCAAAACGATCTGTGACCATTGTGAGTCATCGTCCTTATTTTTTTGGTGGAAGATCTTCGTCTTCGTCTTCTTCTTCCCCTGTGCCATGTTTCTTCTGTTTATTGGGATCTACAGCGTCTTCTTCTTCGTATTCTTTTTCGAGTTGTTCATCAAGCTCTTCTTCGAGCTGCTCAAGGCAATCGAGGATGGCTTTAAAAATTTCATCTCGATGTTGAAGGGATCGATAAAATTGATGGAGAGCAATTTCTCTGACAGCATCTCGCATTTGGCTGAAGATGATGATTTCTGCCAGCGTCTCCTTGCTAATGCCGAGCTTTTGGGCGAGCTGGAGTACTTTATCAGGTGATGGATACCTTTCTTGAAGCAATGAGACAAACTGCCGCGAGAGTGTCTCGAAGTTGAGGTCTGGAGGCATGGGGATATCATTTCTTTGAAAGAGAAAGGCAATCAAGCGCATTCTATTTCTGAAGAAATGAAGGACTCCTAGTCCTGCTTGGAGATTTCTGACTTCCGTAAGAAGGGTATGCAGCAGTCCAGGAGGAATGGAAGATCCTTGGGACTTTAAGTCCGATCCTAAGGCATGAAAAAGATAGGCTAATACCTTGCGCATCTCTTTGTAGCTGAACCTATCGCCGAGCTCCATGAAAAGCGCGATAGGGTCTCGTGGGTTTCCAGTGATATCTCGATAGAGGTCTCGCAGTTTCGAGGGAGCTCCCAGCCCTAAGGTGACGAAGCGCTGCACTTCTTCGGAGATGTTCTTCCCTGCCTGTATCTCGCGACCTCGGTTAGCGTTCAGGGCGTCCTTAGCCTGTTGGACGATTTCTTTTAGGTCTCCTAATGTTGTTGCAAGAAGGAAGTCTAAGGCCTCGTCTGCTAATGTGGGGTCTGGATAAAACTGCTCAATGAGCTTGAGCAGCTCTTCTTTGTCACGACATCCTTTTGCCTTTTCTAAGAGGAGGACGAGGATAGAGGCTTTTAACTCAGGATTTCTTTTTTCAAATTTCGAGGCTTGATCTTTGACATCGCGTTCAGGAAGAACTTTTCGAAGCTCTTCGCCTTTTTCGAGTTTGAAAACGCGAAGAGGCTGTTCTTTGAGATCCTTTTGTTTAGCGGCAAAGGCGCCAGAAAGGGGGTTTGCTGTCTCTTCAAACACCTCTTTGAGATGATCTTGAGTTTCCTCTTGAAACCCACTCGCCTCTACTACCTCCTCAGTAATTTTTTCCTGGCGGATGGAGGCCGCTGCCGCCTCAGCGATTTCTGCCCCACCCCGAGGAAGTATTTCTGGTCCTATTGCCACGTATAGGCTCCTGTTATGTCATTTGGATGCGACCTAGTGGTTGAATACGTATCTCAGGAACAATTTCCTGGTATGAGACAACAGAGATATCTGGAAACTCAAGTTCTATGAGCTTTCTGACGAAACGCCGTACGTCGATAGCCGTTAAAATTACTGGCTGCTGCCCCCCTGGAGGTGGTGCAGTGACGGTGTTACGCACGGACTGAAGGATCAGCTGAACGGAGTCGGGGTCAAGAGCGAGGTACGACCCTGCTGATGTTTGTTTGATGGCGCCGCGGACCAGATCTTCGATTTCTGGGTCGAGAACATAGACTGACAGGACGGACTGTCCTTGAGAATAGCGATAGCTGATATATCGCTTCAGAGAAGACCGGACATACTCTGTTAAGAGCACAGGGTCTTTTTCTGTCTGTGCCCATTCACTCAGTGCTTCTAAGATCGTTCGAAGGTCTTTGACAGAGATCTGTTCTTGTGAGAGACGTTTGAAGATATCAGTCAATTTTTGGAGAGGGATCAGCCGTGTTACTTCGCGGACAAGATCTGGAAACGATTTTTCCATGAATTCAAGCATGGATTTGCATTCCTGGATGCCAAGGAATTCGTTGGAATAGTGGCGGAAGAAGTATGACAGGTGTAAGACCATGACTTCGAGGGGATTCCAGTACTTAATTCCAGCTTTGTCGAGGATCTCTTTGAACTTTACGTCAGTCCACAGCGATGGAAGTCCCAGAGAGTTTTTGTAGCTTGTAAATGGGAGGTTGTAGCGGCTGAGGTTCTCTTCGGTTTCATTGGTAAGGTAGTGGTTTTCAACAATCTTCCCTCGGACGACGGGAACTTCATTCAAGTAGATCAGATATTCATCTTGGCCGAGGTTGGGAGAGTCCGTCCGCACGTGTACCCCTGGGAAACGAACCCCTAGATCGGCATAGAGAGCTTGTCGCATCTTTGGAATCATCTGTTCGATGAACCCTTGGGTTTTTCCGCTTTTTTGAATTTCAAAGCTGAGTGTCTTGCCAACTTCGAGGATGACAGGAAGTGTCAACGAGTAGCTGTCGACGCCTCCCCCGGTGATCACCTTATGGCCCTTGATAGGAGTGTCCGTTGCCACGGATTCAATTGTAGCGGCTGCCGTTCCTGGCTTTCCTCCTCCTCCTCCTGTGCCTCCTTCAGCCTCTCGCTGATCAGTGTTAAAAAGAGCGTACCCAAGCAGCCCTAGGCCTGCTGCGATGAGGGAGAAAGGAGCGATTGGAAAGCCTGGGATAAGCCCCATGGAGAGGACAATACCGGCGGCAATCATCAGTGCTTTTGGCTGCCGCATCATTTGCGTGGAGATCTCGCGGCCCAGATTTGACTCTTTAGCTTCGCTTGACACGCGTGTTGTGACAATACCGGCGGTGATGGAGATGAGGAGGGCTGGAATCTGTGAGACAAGGCCGTCACCGATGGAGAGAAGGGAGAATGTCTTCGCAGAATCCGCAGCGGTCATGCCCATCATGACGACGCCGATAATAAGGCCGCCGATAATGTTAATCGTTGTGATGATGATACCGGCGATGGCATCTCCCTTGACGAACTTCATAGCGCCGTCCATAGCACCGTAGAGCTGACTTTCCTTTGTGAGGGCAAGTCGCTTTTCTCGGGCTTGATTTGCGTCAAGCATCCCTGCGCGCATGTCAGCATCAATGGACATTTGCTTTCCTGGCATGGCGTCCAAGGTAAAGCGTGCGGCAACTTCAGCAACCCGCTCTGCACCTTTCGTGATGACGATGAACTGGACAAGAGTGATGATCAAGAAGAGAATGGCGCCGACGACGAAGTTCCCTCCGACGACGAAGTTTCCGAATGCCATGATGATCTCTCCAGCATAGGCTTTGAGGAGGATTTGTCGTGTGACAGCGATGTTCAGGCCTAAGCGAAAGAGGGTGGTAATCAAGAGTAGAGAAGGGAAGATAGAAAGATGAGGGGCGCTTGGGATATACAAGGCGACCATCAGCAGGGTGACTGAGATGGCCATGTTGCAGGCGAGCAGCGCGTCAATGATCACGGGTGGCAGAGGAAGGATTAACATCGCGATGATCATCATCAGGGCGAGGGCGAGGACGATATCACTGCTTCTGGCTACATTTTCAAGGGAACGGTCTCCGCCGAGCCGAGCTGTAATCCCGTCTAGGATTTCTTTTATTTTGTGCATGAATACTCACGCCTTCCATTAGGTAGGGGCATATGCTGCAAATGCCCCATTGATATTCTTCGTTTCTATCGTCACCATAACAAAGATCATGTCATTCTTGCCAATTAGAAATATAGGAATAGTGAGTTGATCAGATTCTTATACTGGACCTTAGCATTTTTTGGCACCGAGTTCGCAGAGCGTTGTCTCTTTAGAC
>CAINFV010000152.1 GCA_903848235.1 Chlamydiia bacterium
GCGAAAAAGCTGTCTTGACTTTGGGGTCCACTTTACCTATAACTTACGGTAGCTTCTTCGTGCGCACCTTCTCATGGAGCGCGATGTAGACTACATCGTTCAAGAAGAGAAGATCGTCATCATCGACGAGCATACAGGCCGCATGCAGCCTGGACGTCGCTTCTCAGATGGCCTTCATTCTGCCATTGAAGCAAAAAAAAGTCCCCATCCAACGCGAAACACAGACCTACGCAACCATCACACTGCAAAATTATTTCCGGATGTATGAACACCTTGCGGGGATGACAGGTACTGCTATCACTGAAGCCCATGAGTTCAGAGACATCTATAAGCTCACCGTCCTTCAGATTCCGACCTATAAGCCCTGTCAACGCGATGACACGAATGACGAAATGTACATGACAGAGCGCGAGAAGTATGGCGCAATCCTCAAAGAGGTCAATGAAATTCACGGTAAAGGGCGTCCCATCCTTCTCGGCACCGAGTCTGTTGAAGTATCAGAAAAGCTCTCCCGTCTTTTTAACCTCAACCGCCTCGAACACACTGTCCTCAACGCCAAAAACCATACGCGAGAAGCAGAGATTATCGCCATGGCAGGGCAGCGTGGAGCTATCACCATTGCCACCAACATGGCAGGGAGAGGCACTGACATCAAGCTAGGCCCTGACGTGGCTTCCCTAGGAGGGCTTCATGTCTTAGGCTCCACACGCCACCAGTCGCGACGTATTGACCGCCAGCTACGAGGCCGCAGCGCCCGTCTTGGAGACCCTGGATCGTCAAAGTTCTACATCTCCCTCGAAGATCCTCTCATGCGCCTGTTCGCCTCTCCTTCATTAACAGCATGGCTTCAGAAGTTCCGGCCTCCAGAAGGGGAGCCCATCACAGCGACGATCCTCAACAAGTCTATTGAGACGGCTCAGAAACGTGTTGAAGGGCGTAACTATACGATCCGCAAGCACACCCTCGAATATGACGATGTGATGAACAAGCAGCGGCAGGAGATTTACAGTTTCCGCAATGAACTTCTTCACACGCCAGCGCCTATTGACGTCGCCATCGATACAGTAGAAGATATGATTCTCAGGTCTGCAGAACAGTTTCTGTCGCATCATACTGACGAAGCAAAAGAGCAGTTTCGTCAATGGCTTGCCACAGCAGCTCCTATTGGGCTTGATGAAGAGACGCTTCACAGGCCGGGCCTAAGTCCACAAGAGGTGGGGAAGATCGCCGCAGAGCGCGTCTCCGATGCTCTTCGTGAGAAGCTTGCTTTTGAACGCCGTACGATTGCGCAGGCAGTTGGAGAGGGGGGAGATCCTGAGAAGATCATTCAAGAGATGGTCCGTTCCATCATGATCCGCACGATCGACAATCTATGGCAGCATCACCTGCTGGAGATGGATCATCTTCGATCCGACGTCCACCTCCGAGCCATCGGACAGAAAGACCCTCTCATTGAATTTAAACATGAGGCATTCCACCTCTTCGATGCCTTTACGATGCATCTTCGCGAAGACATGGTAAAGTCTCTCTTTAAGTTTCACATCCTCATCCAGCCAGAGCAGGATTTCTTAGCACAGCCTGAAGAGCCGGAGGAAATAGAACTCGAGCACGATCGCTCTTTTACATCTGAGATGGAAGAGAGTGATCAGTTTCATGGTGATGACGAACCTCAAGGTTTTCCCGCTACTCCCATTCATGTAGAAGCTCGTGTAGGGAGAAATGCTCCCTGTCCGTGTGGAAGCGGCAAGAAATTCAAAAAATGCTGCGGCAACGATGGCAGCCATGACGATGAAGAGACTGCTTGATTGGCTACATCGTTTTCGATGAATAGCCTTACGCCTCTTCGACGGCAGGAGAAATGTTTTGCATAAAAAACGCTCCGCCAGCAAGCAGTGAGAGTCCAAGTCCAAAAAAGGCGGACCATGTGTGCTCTTGCCAGCTGATGGTAAAGACACCATCGCGGGCAAAAAAGGCAATGATAACGGCTAAGAGAAAGAGCGCACTTCCAGCGAGAAGCAAAAAGAGAGAACAGAGAAAGCTCAGCGTCTGCATAGAACTCTCTGTTGTCTCGCCTGTGGGGATCATCTCAGGCAAGGAGATGCTCTGCTGAGAAATTGTGGTGATTTTATTCTGCTCTGATGCCTTCTGAACCTGCTTTCGGTGCACTTCTACGTTACAGTAAGGGCATACGATAACAGATTGATGTACTGCTTCTTCGCAGTTCCAGCATATGACCTGGTCGTCGGTGTGATGCTCTTGTCGAGAGAACATGCCGTACTCCGTCGCAGTCGACTCTTTGAAAACTAACGTCCTAATAGATGCATTGTATCTCGTTAGGAGTCGAGTGAGAATACACGCTACTATTTGGCTGGCAGCAACCAGCCAAATAGTAGCGCGTATTCTCACTCAACTTCTTAGGCCCGTTGTAGCTATTTTACTGATTTTACAGCAAAAGCAAAATAGCAACTTTAACTGAACTTTAGCATTTTTTGGGGCCCGATTTCGCATTCGTTCTCTTTTTAGACTTCTTGCATTTATCATAGATGGCTAGCCCAAGACGATCTATGATAAATGCAATCGTCTAAAGAGAGAACGCTCTGCGAACTCGGTGCCCAAAAAATGCTAAAGCCCTGTTTAACAATGAGACATAAAGTATCGGGATAAAATCTCGATGCACTCTTCGAACGTCCTGCCTTCCAGATCACTGCTTACGAAATTCCAATCTGCCTCACATATCTTCTCGATCTCGGGATTATAATCGTGGAGATAAAGCGTCGCGCCGAGGTGGGTTGCTGCTAGGCGTTGCAGAGCGTAAGCTGCTCTGACGTTGTTGTTAAAGTACCCGCAGCCGAGGCGTCCTGAATGGATGACAAATGGCGCTATTCCCTGTTCCTTAACAAGAGTAAAGCCTGCCATGACGGTGCCGAGGAAGTCTTTTAAGGTGTCCGGCGCAAATTGATATTCTGATTTTGCTTCAGGAAGTCGCGCTGCTGCCATAGCTAAAATGCAGATCTCTTGTGGCTCTCGAGGCAGTATTGCAGCCATTATCTGCTCTTCTCCCCCTTTATCAAAGTTACTTCCTCGCGCTCCGCCTCCCAATTCTCGAATGCGATACATACCAGTGAGAAACAGCGGCGTTGGCTGAGCCGACAGGAGCTTATCAGCAGCCTCCAGCGCCTCACTTGAACCGTCTAAAGGTGTTCTAGAAAAGAGCACTGTTCGCGATGACCACTTGCCTTCTCCTCGGTGTGCAGCAAGGACGTTGGCAAAATCGATACATTCCATAATCAACGACTCTTCTTGGAGTGCGCCGCGTTCCAGCCACCCGCCTCCTATTCGCATATTTGCAAAGTCTACGTAGACGCCAGGAGGGCTGAAATCGAAAAATGCCTTTGTACAGGTTATTTGAGCTTGGGCCTGAGGCTCAAAGCGTGCGCTTAAGAAAGGAGCTCGTTTCTCAGCCCATGTAAATGGCGTCGGATCAGCTAACCGAAAGGCCTGTGTATGCCCCCTAAGCCCCATCCGCTTCGCCAGCTTCATCCCTTCCCAATAGATAATCGCCTTTTTCAAAGACAGAGCTCCTGAAACACAGGTGCCATCTTTTTGCTGCAGTTGATCACGTGCCAAGAGGAGTGTTACGTCATAAAGCGCTGGCAACCACTCTTTTAAGCCATCTCTATCTTCTTCTATTTCGCAGACAAGCGCTGCTTTCTTTTGAGCGATCTCCCGCATCCGGGCCATCTCTGCCTCGCTCAACGGTTTTTTTTCTGCTGATACTTCTGCTTCTTGTTTTTTGGCTGTAAGAGCTGCGGATAACCGGCCAATTATGCAATCAAGTGTCGAAAGAGCTTTAACCCTTGTCTCTTGCTCGTCCTTTAGCTGGAGGAGCGGATCTCTTTTTGTCTCCAAAAATGAGATGCATCTGGTGAGTGCGGCTCTACTCTCATCAATTTTTTGGGTGGCTGCCGCTGGGTCAGAAGAGAACTCGAAAAGAGCTTTGGCAAGAGCTTGTATTCGAGATATATCCCCTTGCATGCTCTCAGGAAAGTTTTTCAGATCTGATGCGTCCACGCCCTTCTCTTGGTCCGCCGCTGATGCCAAGCTTCGAACCCATGCTGGAAGTTCTGCTACAACATCCTCTATGTGTAAACTCATGATCGCTTCTCCTTTTCCGGGACAAAAAATCTCAACTTTCAACTGTCACCGGTATATGCCGCGCCTATGCAGCTCTATTTGCAATTCTTCAATCGTCGTAAAGACAATCCCATCGATGCCGAGACGACGTGCAGCGTCGATATTTTCAGGCTTGTCGTCAATCAAAAGGCAGTCACTAGCTGATGCCTTAAGTTGATTGAGCAGTGTCACAAAGGCTCCGGCGCTTGGCTTCTTCACTCCTATATCGCATGATAAGATGACAGGCTCGAAGTGCCCATAAAACCCTTGGCGCCTGATAAAAGCAGCTCGTGGCAGCGTCGTATTCGATAGCATAGCAACGCGATATCCATTCAGCCGAAGATCGTCGACAAGCACCAACATCTCCGGCTTTGCACGAATGGCATTAAGCCTGATATCCTCGAAATGGTCCTCCCAGTTATCTGGAAGCTTCTTTCCCTCTATTGCCTGGTACTCATTCCAGAAACGATATTGAGAGACCCCTAACTCCTTGGCAACCCGAAGCCTAGTTAAGACTGTCAGAGCTTCTTTGACAGAAACATCAAGGATAGGAGCTATCGCCTTCGCCACCAACACTCTATCCGAGCCCCCGACGACTCCGCCAAAATCAAAGACAATAATAGGAAAGGGATTCCTGTATCTCATACCAATGTGCGACCGTTCAGCCTCTTTAGGTGTCAGGCGAGAATACATGCTACGCTTTGGCCGGCTGCAACCATCGATCTGTTGACAATCGTTCCTTGCCAATAGCCCGTTATAAGCGTCGTCACAATCGTCAACCTCTCGACAGCTTCGCTCACCCAAATCGCAGCATGTATTCTCATCCGATTCATTAGGATGTGTCGCTGCTGCGCCATCAATAGCCACAAACAAACCAATTGCTAGTACCGCCAACAAAAACACAACAATATACCGCATCTTAATTCCAATTCAGTTAGCAACATATCGGGCATATATAGATTGCCAAAATTATGGGAATTATACAACTAACTCTTAAATAAATTATTAAGAATTCGTTTATTAATCTCTCAACAAAGAGCGCTCGCCTGCAGCCTCGATGAGAGCGTTGACACACGCTCCTCTTTTCGAATAACAGCACCAACAACATCAGTTTTCTGCCCGATGACTACCAACCGTCTTTTGGCACGTGTGATGGCAGTATATAGAAGCCGGCGGTCGAGAAGAGCCCCTGGAGGAATGACGACAACAACCGTTTCAAACTCCCCGCCCTGGCTTTTATGCACGGTCATCGCAAAAGCCCTCTCCATCATTGGCACAAGGACAGTTGGCACCGTGCAATGGTGAAAATGGATCTGGTCTTGAGGAAAACTCCTTTCAAGAATACCAATATCACCGTTCATCACCCCCAGATGGTAGCTATTTTTTGTGCTTACAACGGGGGTATATTCCTTCTGCCATCCCATACGACTATTGACACTATCAGTCCCCCAATAGCCCTTTCTGCATGAAGTCAGCAGCGCTGCCTTGCGAAGAAGCGCCGTAGCAGCATTCAACGACAGTTTTCCACGCCATGGTGCCATGACATCTCGCTCTACAACCTTCTCCGCACGCTGCCAGTCAGCGTCCGTCATACATTCGACAAATGTCACATCACCCGTACTTCTTCCAAGCATCATCTCAAACCCCTGGCCGTCGCCGCGCCGCACAGCATCCGCCAACTCCAACAGCTCGTTGGACGTCGTCCGCTGGCACCCCTGAAGGGAAAAATGACGTATCACACCCCGTTGCGCAGCTTTTAGCAGTTCAAAGAAGGGCTGCCCAGGGTCTATCGACGGCAGCTGGTCAGCATCGCCTAGCATCACCACGCGCGTGCCGCTATGCAAACGCAGCATGAGCTTGAGCATCAGCTCGCTTCCAATCATAGACCCCTCGTCGACAATCACCACATGATACGGCAGAAACGTCCCGCTCTGCTGCGACACAAGGCTATGGATAGTCTTCGCCTCTAGAACAACCTCATCGCCGCTCATCTTTTTGATGCCGGCGAACAGCGTCTGCACAGCACGTCCTGTAGGGGCTACTACAGCAACACGTAATGGCCGCACAGAAGAGGCCCTTGCCAAGGCACGAAGGTAGGCGCTTGCAGTATAGGTCTTCCCAGTCCCAGGGCCTCCTGTCACCAAGCACATAGCAGCAGCACCAGCACCTACCACCGCCGCCTGCTGCCCTGCATTAAGCTCGTCTCCTACCATTAGCCTATTTACCTTCACAAATGGCTCTGCCATACTCAGCCGTGCCACCTCTCTAGCAAGACTCACCTCTACAGCATGAGCGCGAGGAAGAGCTGCCACCTCGCCTTCACTTACTAGCCGCCCAGGACACTCTGTCATCTGCCGCTTGAGGCTCTTCTCAATAGAAGCTGCCATGGCATCATCTATGACGTTTATCCCATCATCAGAAAAGACGCTTTGCACACTTGGCATCACCTCATCGCCGATACGCACCGCCATATGACCTTGACGAAACGCCCTCGACACATAGACGCCCAACAAACAGCCGTCCTTCTGCTGTATTTTTTTTCCTAGCATAAGGTCAAAGGCATCAACACACCCCATGCCTCCCAGCTGCATCAGCAACAGGTCATCCCCCATCACCGCACCTCCAACGCCACCCCCTTTACACGCCGGCATATACGATGCCTCCATCGCCAAGATGACGCACAAAGATAAAGAAAAAGCCGCCATAGCGGAAGTCGGGGGCAAAAGCCTTCACGACAGCCTGCATATACAACCGATGTTGCAGCTCATATCCATCCTCTACTACTTTCTGACAGCGGCCACCGTCTACGACATGAGTCTTCCAGTCAATCACATAGACAGCTTCTTTCCACAACACCACAAGATCCAATACCCCCTGTACATACCGCTCCCCATCTTCCTTATCTAAAAAGGAACATTCCGCCCGCATGTCGTTCCTTGGAATATCTTCTAAGCACACCTCATCACCACCCATCGGCAGCCGAACTCTGAGCGCATTATACAGCAGCAGCGCCATCTCCTTATCACCCTTGCCATGGCTCTTCAGCCATTCCTCCACTGCATCAGCTGACTGCCGCGCATCAGCAGGCGCGAACAGCAGCTGCGCTATGGCCTCATGGAAGCGCACCCCAAAGAGCGTCGGCGACAGCGAGCCTCCCACCCCCTTCCCTCCTTTATCAGGTGCTGCTGCCATCAAAAGGGGCTGCGCCGCTACCACGGCATCCTTAGCATCAGCCATAGAGAGCATGCTGGCAGTATCCCAACGTGCTCTCTGCGGGCATACGTCCTGCCCCTGACTGAAGGAGTGGTACATACGGCTGCTATAGCAAGGTGTGGATTGGCAGTGGGCAGGAGGCGGTGCTTTCTTCTTCTTGTCAGCAAAGAGGCTTCTTTGTTCAGAAGCGCTAGTACTCATCGTAAAGGCATGAGGGAGCTCATAGCAGAGAGTGGCAGCCAGAGAGCGACGGGAGGCGCCGTTCATCGCCTGATAGAGGTCTGATGTCCAAGCAGCAGAAGGAGACCCCTTCGAAGAGAGAGCGGCGAACAGGAGCTCTACAGGAGAGGCATGGCCAACAGGTATCGCCTTCTCATCAGTATCAATGAGAAGGGGAAGGTAGCAGCGCCGTTTGGCACGTGTAACGGCAACATAAAGCTGTCGTAGCTTCTCCGCATCTGCCTCATCAACGGCGATATCATCTTGGATCGGAGTTCTACTCGCACACCCTAGAGCATAGACGACATCAAACTCAAGACCCTTACTCCGATGCATAGTGAGGATAGGACATCCATCGTCATCAGGATTACCACGGCGGATAAGAGCTTCCATCTCATCTGAAAAGTGCCCTGTGATATGAGCAAGGGCATCTCCATAGGCCTCCAGAGAATGTGGGAGCACAGGGTCTAGGAGGGAGAGGAGCTCAAAGAGATGCTCGAGGTCGATGAGAAGGTCATCTCCTTGCGGCATCGCATGAAGCCACTCTTCGACAGTATCACGGCCGTTCCACCGGCAGGAGAAGAGAACACGTGCCATGCGCGCTATGCCGCCATCTTGGAAGGCATCCCTAACAGAAGACCATGCAGCAGCACATGCCGCCCATTGGTCAAGACGTCGGTCTGCGGCCATTGCACGGCATATCTCTAGATGGTACTCATTTGGCAGCGTCAGGAGAAGCGCCGACAGCCGTCGTGCCTCATATGGACGGATAGCAAGGGACATCGCCTTTTGCAGCCAGAGGTAGATAGGAGAGTCGGTGAGCGCATCCACACGCCATGCACAGGTAGGGATCCCCCGACAGATAAGAAACTGCTGCACACGCTTTGCCTGATGGCGGTCTTTGACAAGTATCGCCTGCCGGCGGAAGGCAATGCCGCGCCGCTCTAACGAGATCATCTCATCGGCAAGCCATGGAAAGAGCTCCTGCTGTTCGAGCTCGTCATGAGGCCACCGGCGACGGCGGCCAAGAGAAGAGGATGCTACTACGAGATGCAGTGCTCCTCTATCATCATCAATTGCCAGCTGTTCTTTCTGTCCAACGCCACATGGCACAACAGTTAAGCTCGTCGATAGCCGCGGCAGAAAAAATACCCATGGATGCTCAGGGCCAGCAAAAAGACGATTTTGAGCGTCAATGACATCGCTAGCAGCCCTATAGTTGACAGCTAGCGTACGTGTTTCATGAGGCAATAGCGCACTCTTCGCAGCAAGATAGCTATAGACATCAGCCTTGCGGAAGCCATAGATAGCCTGCTTCGGATCGCCGACGAACAGCACATGGCCCTGCCACAGAGGGTTGTCAAGGAAAAGGCGTGAGAAGATCGTATATTGTATCGCATCGGTATCCTGAAACTCATCGACGACAAGCCACTCTACAGCAGCAGCAGCACATGCTAAAAACCGCTCGTTACAAGACAGCTCAAGCACCCGCCGGACAACCATCTCCGGCGTTTTCTTGCCTCGGCTGTTGACAAACGCCACGAAGGCATTGGCACTGCGCTCAGCAAGACGGCGCACGATACAATCACTGTCTACTAACTCCTGAAGCGACGGCCATAGCTCTTCTACGATACTATTGACGAGTGCTTCTTCTTCAATACCCAGCGCCTGGTTTTTGACGAGCAGCTGAGCAAAGCAGTTTGGAAGTGAGAAGTCGAAAAGCGCCTCCACAGACCCTTCTTCAACCCCATTCTCAATGATCTTCTGTATGGCGTCAAAAGCCCGTGCGACATCATTTCGCAGCGTCCCATCTTTCCTCATATTGCCGCGGTAATTTTTTGCCTTCGCAGCAAGGACACTAGCGACATCCATCGCCCCTACTTTCTTTCTCACCACTGCGGCACTCACTTCTGCCGCTTCCCATGCCGTATCCTCTTTTCCTTCACTATCGTTTATGAGCTTGACCAGGTGCGTGAGCAGCCTGTCCTGGTCGTGCCAGTATTTTTTTGATATAACCTCAAGCTCACCTCCTCTCAGCCCACCTCCCTCACCGAGGAACTCTATAAGCCATTGCTTCTGCTCTTCTTCTCCTACCCACTCTTCGAAGCAGCCGCTCCCACTCTCTTCACCCCACCGTTTCAGCAGCTTGTCGCAGAACCCATGGATGGTGGTGATCATAGCACCGCTAAGACGTTCTAATGCCCCTTCGAGGGTACGTGCTACTTCACCCCTGCAAAACCCATCCTGCTCTAGGACAGCCTGAAGGTAGTCCGGTATAGTAGCGCTTCTCTGCCCCAGGATCCCATCTCCTTCTGTGTGGCATGCTAGAGGCGTGTCACCTACACATGTGGAGTCTCTGGAGTGACAGCTTGTAGCAGGGGGCGGGAAGCTCCCGCCCCTCCCAGCCTCAACGACAAAGGCAAGCGTTGTCTGGAGGGTGGTGCGTAGGCGCTGGCGGAGCTCACGGGCGACAGCTTTCGTGAAGGTGATGAGGGCAAGTTTTTCGGGGTTGAAGGGTGAGGTGAGGATAGAGCGCACGAGGTAGTGTTCAATGACATAGGTCTTACCAGTTCCTGCTGACGCTTCTACGAAGAGGCGTTGTGTGAGCGGCTCTGACCGTGAGGAGATAGAAAAGCTCATGGAGTCTCCAGGAGTGTGAAGAGATCCGACCATAGGAGTGTAGCGTAGTGTTCCCATTGTGGGAGTAGTGTGGCGCAGGTGTCAGCGGTGATAAAAGCTGCGAATGCTGGCCAGGGCCCTCTCTTCTCTTCTGCGTGGGCGATGATCGCCTGTAGAACATCATGAGGCGTTGGGTGTGTGAGGAGAAGCTTGATGATGTCAAAGGTAAAAGGAAATGGTGTTGTAGCAGCGAGTGCTGAGAATGCTGCCCAGTCGCAGATACAGGGGGATGGGGGGAGGGGGATGGTACGGCATTCTTTGACAAGGATAGCCTGGGAAACAAAGGGGATCCGATGATGATCGACGAGGTACGTACGAATGGCGTTTTCTGGCCAGCGGGAGAACAGCTCTTGCTGCCACTGTTCTGAGGTAAGGATGATGCCCTGTGTGACAAGCCCTTTCCATGAGCCGATGATTGATGGGGAAGAGGGGATAAGAGGCGCAAAGAGCGCCGTTGGCGTGCTGTGGGGAGCATCCATAGTCGGGAGAAGATGGAGGTCAAAAGGCTGAGGGGTGATATCCATAGCGCGAAGGGTGGCATGAAGAGAGGAGTGCGCTTTTTTATATGAAGGGTGCGTGTGTGATGGTGTTATGGCAGCGATATCTCTTTCCAGATGTGCGCGTATCTCCCATGGCTTTATGAAGAGTGACTCTTCGACAAAGCGGGGTGAGGAGAAAGAATAGTGCTCTTTGTAGTAGAGGTCGAGAGGAGAGCGTGCTGCATATTGGAGGGATGAGATGGTAACTGATGATGATGGAAGGGGCTTTTCGAGGTGGAGGGCGGGCGATGGAGGAGTAGATGGCAGCGCTTGGTGCTGGGGTCTGGCGAGGGGGTGGGTAACATGGAGAAGTGTGGAGGGTTGATGAGCGTTCACCGTATAGTTGGTATCTATGTGATAGAGGAGGTCTGCGACAATCGGTGAATAGGGAACCGTCTCTTTTATGTCAAAGGCATATGACTGGTAGGAGATAAAGATATTCTCTGCTGCCAGCATCACTTCCAAGAAGGCATAGCGGTCAAAGAAGGTGTTTGACGCTGGAATTTTCGGCACCATTCTGTCGAGGCGTTTTAAGAGCTGCTCTTCACTATGCTCGGGAAGCGCTCCTTCATGAGCGCCGAGGATAGCGATG
Source organism: Chlamydiia bacterium (assembly GCA_903848235.1). GTDB lineage: Bacteria > Chlamydiota > Chlamydiia > Chlamydiales > FEN-1388 > CAINFV01. The sequence continues at coordinate 11,416 of CAINFV010000152.1, forward strand.
AGATGTGCAGGGAACGGCTGGAAAGAGCCGAATTCCGCCACGATGATCGGGGAGGAGAGGCGAAGAAAGTGGCGTGAGAGGTGCGTGTCGACGAGCGTGTAGAAGAGATGCAGCGCTTCAGAAGCAGGAAGCTGTGGCGATGCCGTCTGTGCCGCGATCTGTGTAAAAGAGGCCGTAGCTGCTGTCAACGCCTCTTCTTCATAGCCTCCAGAAGAGCCTTTTAGCAGCATGTCGACAATGGTATCGATGAGTGTTGCAAAGCATGACATTGGGGCATAGGAAGACTGCTGAAGGGGCAGCTGCCACCAGTCTTCTATGGCAGTGATACACTGGAAGAAGCTCCCAATAGCCCCTAAGAGAGACACCTCTGCTGACTCGTCAAGAGATGTAGTGAGAAGTGTTGCCAGGAGACAGTCTTTTTCTTCTTCAAAGCTCTTTCCGATGATGTCAGACGGTATGATCGCCCGTGATGCGAGGTAGCGGTGTCTATGGGCAGCACTCAACCCCCAACAGATCTCTTTTGTTGCCAGCCATTCGATGAGGGCTTCTGCCTCCTCTTTTGACATCAACAGCGCCTTTTGGAAGACAGGATGGCGCAGCAGCTGCAGCCAGTCGTGAAGCGTTCCCTTTGACATGAGAAGGTGTATGAGCATACGACATGCGGTGATAATGCCCGATTTCTGCTCTCCCCCCCATAGCTGATATGGGATCTGCTGTCCTAACACCTGTTCTATAGCCGCTTGGTAGCGTGCGATGTCCGTTACAAGGACGATGACGCTTGCTGGGGGGAGTGCTGGGCATGCTAAGAGCCGCTCTCGGAGAGCCTCTACTTCGCGCAGAGGCGTTGGCGCTCCGTGGATTTCTATTGAATTGTCATGGGGCAGAGGCTGGGGAATATCCCTCTTCCCGACGAGGAGAAGGAGGTCTGCTTTTATGTAGTCGAGAAGCGTCCTTGACGCCTTGCCGGTGATAAAGGTCTCTGGGAGAAGGTAGTCGGTATATGGCGTTGTGACAAGGGGTTCTGGGAGCACATAGCAAGACCGTGTCTGCAGGCGGGCCTCTTCGATGAGAAGCATAAACTCCCGCCCTACCTGTCCGCTATTGGCGAGGAGGCGATGGCGGTCATAGAGCAGCTGTTCGAGCTGTTCTGCTGATGGACGCGTGACATGACGGTTGCTTGCTGCTGTTAGTAAAAAGCGCATCTCCTGATCTGACGACTGATCTCCCCAGAACAGCATGCATGGGGAGAGGAGGTAGAGGCGACAGAGTGCTGGGAGCGAGAGAAACTGTCCAAGGAGGAGAGGGTTGAGAGACGAAAACCCAAAGAGGAATAGGGGGGTCTGTGACGATGATAAAGATGGCTTATGGACACTTGGAATACGCAGTGGGCACCATGCTTCAAACTGCTGCCAGAGACGCTCTGCTATAGGGTCTTTGAGAAACCACGACCTCTCGCCGAGGAACGCCCGTACGGCATATGGCAGACGCATCCTGCGTGCCATATGATACTCAGACTCTGTGGAGTCAGAGGTACGTGAAGGCCATGCGCCTGTCTTCTGCAGGTGATCGAAAAATGCCATGAGGAGGGGCATGAGGTGATGGCGGGAGAGGATCGGGGTGTCTGATGGCTGCTGTTCGAGAGCTTCTTCGAGGATAAGAAGCTGAATTCGAAAGAGAGAAATCCCTTTTTTTGCTAGCTCGTGGGACAGCCATGCACGCAGAGCGCCATCGGGGACGATGACACACGCTTTGAGAAGCGATGGTGACGTCGATGTGCGAATGTCTTCTATCAATACCTCTAGCAGCTGCCCGAGGTCATTGCTCATAATCGCTTCTGGCAGAGGGACCACAACAAACTCCGGTTGCTTCATGTATAGCACCTCTAACAGTGTAGATGATCCGCGCCAAGAAGAGAAGTCTCCATACCTTTAAACCCTGGCTAGCTTTTTAATCATTTTTGAGGCATTTCAAAGGAGATGTTTGAAAAGATTTTTTCATAAGGAACCTCCACCATGAGTACAGAAATTGAGATCCATTCGAAGGGATTTACTTTTTTGACGCCTGTAAAAGAGGGCGAGCCCAACCAGATCAAATGGACTGAAAGAGGAAAAGACAGAACGGTGACATTTCTAGTGAAGTCATCAATGGGAATCTTTCAGCGGTTCCGGATGGATGATAAATTGTGGCACCAGATAGGGAAGGGAGATAAAAGCATTTTTTTGAAAAAAACGGAATGGGAGTCATTGTCCGCTGATGACCGGAAAAAACTTGAAGATTTTTTCACCACTACCTTTCAAGAGGCTGTTGGAATAGCTAAAAAAGTTCGTGTTGAAATGCCGGAGTTTGGCAGTGAGGTCGTTGAAAAAGAGGCGAAAAGGGTTACGAATCTCGTCAAAAATAAGCTCGTAGAGATGATCGCTGCTGCGAAGTCGAGTGTGAAAAGGACCTCGAAGTTATTCATCTCTAAAACTGTTGGCGTCATCCGCTGTGAGACACAACAGCCAGGTGATGTCAAGATATCTGCCGAGCGAGGAGCAGGCAAGGGAAGCTTTAAAACAACCAAGAAAATGATTGATTTTGGATCTGCAGAGAAGATCGTCGTAGGGAACAAGGTCTATGCCTATTTAAAGCTGCATAATTTAAAGCACCTTCCTCCCGAAGAAGCTCAAGCTCGTATCCAGACACTCAGAGAAGAAATAGAGACAATGCATTTTTTTGCTGCCCATGGCGCGCAGAACATAGCAAAGCTCTACCAGGTAAAGACGAGAAAGTTCGGGGACATGGAAGGGGAGGTGCCCATCGGCATCATGATGGAGTGGTGCGACTTAGGTGATGCGGGATGGATTGGCAGGACGCCTCCGGAAAAAGGCACGAAGGAATATTTCGACACCGTCCGCATTGCACGCGACGCGGCAGTCGGCCTTGCAAGCCTTCACTCTTCTGATATCGGGCATATACTTGGTGACATAAAACCCGAGAATATCCTCATCACTACTACCCATGGGCAAGTGGCGGCACGGATCGGGGATTTCGGGGCAGCGGTTCCAATAGGGAGCAAGGTCAAATCTCTTTCACTGGCCTATGCAGCACCGGAAATCCTGATAGGGAAAAAGAAACATATTGCGACGCCTCAATCCGATGCCTGGTCGTTTGGGGTGAGCCTCCTTGAGATGTTTCATGGAAATGACAGTAATGAATTTGCAAAAATGGCTTCTGAAAAAGAATGGGTAGGCGCACTTGCCAAAATTAAAAGTACCCTAGATTCCAGCGACCCCATCGATGCATTGATAGTAGATTGTTTTAATAGGCCAGAACTCAGGCCAACGTTACAGCAGGCTGCTGATCGCCTTCAAACGCTGATTCAAGCTGAAACGCCTCCCAAAAAACCTCTTTCTACAAAAGAGACGGCACGTCGTGAAGCGCAGGAAATACAGAGGCTGTTGGATTGGAAGCTCAGAGCGACAACACCTACAGTAGCCTCAATAGTTGAAGTCATTCCTGAGAAAAAGACTGTATAGCCAACGCCGATTTGAGGCTGGCTAGTATACCATCGTCTATTTTTGCTCTTCGAATTTGAACCCCTTACCTCGTAGAAAGTCTGTGATGGTTTGAATTTGTTCTCGGAGAATAAGAAGTGCCTGGCCTTGAGGAGCGGCCATATATTGGGTAACTTGATCATAGAACGCCGTCAATTCTCGCGCCTTTTCATTAACCTGATCTATCACCGCTTTTGCCCTTTTCCCTTCCTCTGTCTGTGAACCCTCGACTATGGCACGCTCTGGATTCAAGCCATCGAGGACTTCCTTCGCCCTTTGAAAGCTAGATTCTATGGCTTCTTTTGCCAAGTGAGCCTGTTCTTTCATTTCGCTTTCCACCTCCTTGACGGTGGCGATAGCAGCTATAACAGGATCCACATCTTTCTTCTTTATTTTTTTCCTACTTCGAAGTTTCCCATCAGTGGCACTTAACACATCTCTTGATTTCCCAGCCTTTTGTTCTAGACCTTCTACTGTTTCTTTAAATTTTTCTTCAACGCCACCCAATACTTTCATCAATCCATCTATCACCCTTTGGGCCTCTTCTGCCTTGACCAAAACACCAGCGACTGCTTCTTTCTCTTCCACCTCTCGAACTGCAGCTGCCGCTCGAGACTCCCGTGCTTGTAGCAGCGCAGCATCGGCTTGTTTCTCTACCTCTTGTGCGCGTCCCTCAATATCTACTACCTTCGCCTTGTACCGCTCTACATCAGCTACTGCTTTTTGGGTCGCTTCGGCTCTTTTTGTGTCGACCTCTGTTTTCGTATCTCCTAGTCTTTCAAAAAGTAAGGACACTCGCTGTCCCTTAACTATTGCTATATCGGCAGCCGCACGGGTTTGCTGTGCAGATGTTTTAGCTTCAACAATTACTGCCTTGATATGGACAACCAAAGCTTCCACTTCCTTGACATCTTCTTCACTCTTCGCTCCCTTTGCCACAGATACGGCTGCCTGCAATTCCTTCTCAGCTTTTTCAATAGCCTGGATCGCGGAAGTACGAGCAGCCCCGGCTTTCTTCTTCTCTTCTAGAGCAACGCGTCCTGACTCCTTAAGAGCGCCAATTATTCGCTCATGGCCTACAGCTTTCCGTGTGCTTCGCGCCTCCTCCTGACCCGCTGTTGCTTTTCTCATGAGTTCGGATGCCGTTTCTTTACCTTTCGCTACATCAGTACAAAACTGCCTGAGAAGGACTGACGCCTTATTTTTTTCTTCTACAAGCCGTTCTGCGGCTTTCTGAGCTTCACTCTTTGTCTCTGATGCTGCCAGTTCGCCCAGTGCCTTTAATTGCTCTTCAAGGAAAGTTTTTTGGTACAACTCTGTTGGACTGACTAATAATCCGACGGTCTCCTCAGCTGCTTGCAATGCTGCTCGACTGGATTCCGTGACCCGTTCCCATGCCTGAACAGCGACTTTTGCCGCTTTCGCTTTTTCAGCCAAATCCTTTTCTTCTTTCGCCGTTGCTGTCGCTGTCTCTGCTACTTCTTGTGCTCCATTAGCTTCGCTCAGCTTTTTACTTGCTCCTTCTAGGAAAGGGTGGACTTCTGCAAAAGCTTTTTCAAAGGCGACGAACTTATCCCTCATTTCTCCTACAAATTTCAACTTGGCCTCTTCTCCTGCCGCTTTTGCAACCACCTCCGCTGCTTTTTTTTCTCGAAGCTCTGCAGCAACTCTCTCCGCTTCTGCTTTTGCTTCTTTTGCTTTTCGAAGCTTTTCCTGAGACTGCGCACCCGCCGCAGTCGCGGTCACAACGGTCTCTTTAATCAGGCCTTCCACAAAAACCAGCCGTTCCAATGCTTGCCGCGTATCTTTCAATGCTTGTGTAGCTTCTCTTTCTGACGATGACAGCCTTGCTCTGGTATCTAGCGGCATTTCCAGCACCGACGCTGTTCCTGTTGCAATAGCCGCTTCGGCAGTTTTTATCGCTTCCCTAATCCCGTCCAAAACCCGGTTAGCGTTCTCCCGAACTTGCCCTGCCTCAGAAGTGATTTCTTCGACATCCTTGGCCACTCGTGCCGCTGCAGACTCTATTTCCTTCACATCCATAGATACCCCTGCTGCAGCTTCACTCAATGCTTTGGCCTCGGCACTCAACTTCCCAACTTTCTCCAAAGCAGCTGCCACAGACTCTTCAAATGGTTTTAGTGCGTCCGTAGCTGAGCTAAACGCCGTTTGAGCTTCTAGAACCTTCGCCGCTAATTTCTCTGCCGCTTCCTTTGCTTGTTGCAACGCAGCGGTGGCCTGTGTTACCACCTCTTGTGCCTGTGCAAAAGCTTCTGCTGCCGCCTTTTCGTAGCTTTTTGCTTTAGACACTACCTCTATAGACTCTTGAGCACTTTGTATTTCATCATGTCGTTTCTCCCCCTCCAGTGCTTCAAAAGATAAGGACACTGCCTCGCCTTCTTTTACTGCCCTCTCAGCAGCCTCACTGGCTTGCTGCGCATACTCGCTTACCTCTTTTGCCGCTTCATTGATTTCATCGACAAAAGCCCTCACCATTTCGACATCTCCAGCAGTTGCCGCTGTACTTGCTGCAGATACAGCCTGTGCCAATACACTCTGAGCTTTTTGTAAAGCACTGTGCGCAGATTCTTGAGCACCATTTGCAGTTTCCGCTTCGGTATCAGCCTTGCCTTTATACTGCGTAAGAATGATAGCTGTTCGCTCATAGCGTGCCTTCGCCAGACCCCTTGTTGCTTCAGCACTGAGTGCAATGGCCCCCTCCTTTCCCTTGCCTACGGCCTCAAATATATCCTTGAATTCGGAAGACGCCGAACTCGCTTCACTCAAAAGTTGGACAGCGGCTTCCGTTGCTACGGAAGGGGTTTCCGCTTCTTTACGCGCTTCTGCCAATTGTTGCAAAAACAGCCTGTCGCTCTCCTCGAAAGCTTGTATTCCCAAGCCTCCCATTTTTTGTGTCTGGGATTCTACCCCTTCGACTGCCTGCAGCGCCCTGCTGCTCAAATCCACAACGCGTGTCCATGCCTCAATAGCGGCTTCTGCTGCCTTTGCTTTTGCAGCCAGATCCTTTCTTTCTCCTTTCCCGGTTTCTTTGGCAGGCTCCGCTGTTTCCCGTGCTCTGTCAGCATCGCTCAGCATCTTACTTGCCTCTTCCCAGGGTTGCCGGACCCGCGCAAAACTTTCTTTCAAGACACTGAACTTGCCTTTTATATCTTCTACACGTTTCAGCTCAGCTTTTTCTTCTTCTGCCGCTTGTGCTACCTTCTCCGCAGCCCGTTTTACTCGCAACTCTTCAACGGCTTTCCGCCCTTCTGCTTCTTTTGCTATTCGAAGCTTTTCTTGATACTGTGCATTTACTGCACTCGCCATCGCGACAGCCTCTTTTATCTGGCCTTCCACAGGAGCCAGCCGTTTCAACACTTGACGAGCACCGCCTAACGCTTCTTGAGCGGCTTTTTGTGACGATAATAGTCTTTCACTGATAGTTCGATCGACTAAAGCTGGTATTGCCTTTACCAACTCTAATACTCCCACAAGAGCCGCATCGGCCTTTTTTAACGCTTCCTCGATCTCTCCTTTAACCTGTTCTGCCTCTTTTAGATGCTGCTCTGCCAGGGAATTGATTGTTGCAAGGGTGCCGACTGCTTGTGTTGCTATACCCTCTATTGCCTTCACTGTCATAGATGCTTCTGCTGTAGCGACGAAATTTTCTTTCAATTGTTGGGCCCTGTTCTTCAACGCTTCAATTTGGCCCAAAACAGTATCCACTCGCACTTCAAATGGCTTTAATGCAACCGTAACTGAACTGAACGCAGCTTCAGCTTCTCGAACCGTCTCCACTAATTTCTCTGCTGTTTCCTTTGCTCGTTTCGCCTCGAGAACTTCCGCTGCTGCTGCTTCTTCTTTTTTTCGTTCTGCTTCTTCGGCCAGTTTTCTTTTTTGCGCAACAGCTTCTTTTCTTTCGACCACC
>CAINFV010000153.1 GCA_903848235.1 Chlamydiia bacterium
ATGAATACACCCCTTTTTGGGACAAGATTTCATGAAGCTATGAGTTCGTTGTTGTTCGCTCCAACGCATTTTCGAGACTCCCTTAATGGGGTTATGTCCTGGTTAACAACGAACGAACATGAGGATGCTGAGCTAGCTCGGCTTCTGTTTGAGGCTCTTCATGTCAAACTGACATTAGAAGGAGAGACCGTCTGTCTGCAAGAGGTCCCCAGAGAAGATATGCGCGCTGAATGTGCTTTTTTGGACAAAGAAAGTGAGAGATATCTGCGAGGGGTATTGGATCTTGTCTTTCTGTGGAAAGGCGCGGTGTATGTCGTTGATTGGAAGACCAATGATGTGAAGGGAAACACCTTAGAAGAGGTTGTGAGGCGCGAGTATGATCTTCAACATCAAATGTATATGGACTCAGCAATAAAGGCGTTTGTCCCAGAGTTTCGTTATGGAGGCTTTTTCTTTGTTTTCGTGCGTCACCTTCATCATGGTGGAATTATTCCTGGAGGAGCTCTATGTACACAGACCCGTTGATATCGAAACTGATGGCAGATGGATCTATCGACGCTTTCGACGTGATGTTAGGGCGCAAAATCCAAGAAAATCGTGGAAAATGGCTGGGAATATATGTGGCCAGGGCTTTTCGCCAAGGACATATGGCCGTGGAAATAAAAGGACCTGAATTTTTTCCGAGCATTGAGAGTGTCTTTGCTGAAGATGGAGCTTCCCCCTTAGATTCACTGGCCGCTGCAACCATGAAAGGTGAAATTTGCAAAGACGTTTTCAATGAGGCTTTTGCGTCTGGCCAGTTGATTGTAGAAGGAAGCTGTATTGCACTGCCTCATGCTCATGTCGTTGAGGTTCAGCTCGCGAAGGAAATGGCGCGATTGAGTGTGGCGACTCCGTATATCCGAGTACCAGGAAACCAGATTGATGAAAGTCTCAATGAGGGCCAGTCGTTGGCCGTTGTTGGGGCGATGAAAAAAGCATTATGTCTTATTACGGGTGGGCCTGGGACTGGGAAGACCTATACAGCAGGTGTTTTTTTGCGATGCTTAGTTCGAGATACTTCTGTGAGGCCCTTACGGGTTGCTGTGGTTGCGCCAACAGGGCGGGCTGTTCAGACGCTCGAGGCCAGCATTCGGAGAATGGTCGATGGTGGCGTGGGAGTGATTATTGAAGCTAAGACCATTCATGGTCTTGTCGCCTCATCGAAGTCGTTTGTGCCATATCACATTGTTATTATCGACGAGTGCTCGATGATAGATAGCGACGTTATGCTGCAGCTGTTGCAACGGCTTCATAGCGGAACCCGTGTGCTGATGCTTGGAGATCCCGATCAGCTTCCGTCTATTGATCCAGGGCAGCCATTTTTTGAATTTTTGAAGGTGGCTAAAGAAGAGAAGAGAATAAGCCATTTTGCTCTAACAGAGTGCCGAAGGACGACTTCTGAGCAGTTACTAGATCTTGCAAATCTCGTTCGTACTGGAGATTCGTATCAGTTTTCAGAGTGGTTTGCTTCAAAAAATGGAAAGGATGTTTCTTGTGTTGAATGTACCACACAAGACGAGTGGCACCAGGCGCAAAAATTGATTGAGAACGAGATCGTTCTCCCTTGGGCTGGAGAGCTATCAGTGCAGGAATCGATGGCTCAGCTTCGAAGGGCAACGTTGTTAACGACTGGAAGAAAGGGCCCTTTTGGAACAGAAAGCATCAATAAGCGCTCGAGTACCTCGCGTGGAAAGTTTTCTCCCGTTCTTTGTGTAAAGAATAGCTATCAACTAGGGGTGATGAATGGGGATATCGGCGTCCTTGAACGAAGCGGCCAGATTGATCATATTCACTTCCACCACTGTTCGGTGCCAGCCGTTCTCTGTCCTCGGATTGAAAAGGCGCATGCGATGACGATTCATAAGAGTCAGGGAGGCGAGTTTGAAACGGTTGTTATTGTCATTCCTCCTGGAGCCTGTTGTGATCGGCGTCTTATCTATACGGCGATCACTCGAGCGAAGCAGAGGGTAGTGCTGATTGGGCGGCGATCTGATTTTGTACAGGCCCTGGAACGTCGTGATGAGCGCATGTCGACACTTTCTCAACGGCTACGGGCAGAGCTTTCTTGTTAGCAAGAAGGTTTTGCAAGCGCGAGCACATAGCCTTGCCAGGTATAAAATGAAGGGATTGTCCAAGAATCTATTGAATAGTTTTTTCAATGCGAAACTTTCAATTTCTGGTGAGAGCTTTCGATGTTGTCAGAGCTGACAGCGACAATTGAAATTTTTTTTATTGAGCTTTTCCATCGGAGATGGCAGTGAAAGAGGCGTTTGGCATCCGTGCGGATCGTCTTTACTACTTTTGATCTCTTATACACTCGGTATCGTGCCACATTGGATGATCGACTGGGCCGCCATGTTGCTTGAAGAAGATACGGGCGCTTGAGGTGGCTCCCTCTTCTCTTCGTGATGTGTCCTTTACAGTGAGAGGGAGGCCGAGGGGCTGGAAGGGTATAGGAGAACTGATCTCTTTCCGAAATCATTGACGTCCCCTGAGGGGCGATGACCCTGACATCAACGGTCCCATCTCCAGCTGGGGCTGGGGCCTGTATGGTCGTCGAGGATATCAGAGTAAAAGTTGAGGCGTTCGTTGAGCCAAAGAGAACGCCGATGGCCCCATCAAAATGTTCTCCAGTTATCGTCACCTCGGTGCCTCCTCCTGGTGGACCGTTTGTCGGGGAAATGGCCGTGACCAGCGGTAGAGATTCATCGGTAACTGTTTGGATCCTGGCCCCCGCTGTCTGAGTGGTGAGAAGCAATGCGATAGATTTGCCATCAGGGTATACGGCTGCTTGGGTGGGGTAGGAAAAGGGGTCGTTTGAGGAAGAGACTCTCTCTGGAGATTGCCAGGTGCTGCCATAGGGCTTTTTTGATACTGTCACAAAACCTATCATCGTATCTATGTCGACAGAGGACAATACGGCAGTCAGATTGCCAGCAGAATCTGAGGTCAGACAATAGGGTATCGGCATTTCTAAAGGAGCTGGACTTGGCAAGGGTTCCAGTGGCTGCCAGGTTCCTCTGTACGGTTTCATCGAGGAGTATGTGACCGAAGATGTGATAGAGCCACTTGTACTAGAAGAGCACACAACGGTTACATTTCCAAAAGGATCCACAACAAGTCCAGGAGAATAAAAAACTGCTGGTGGCAATGATGACCCTATGGTAACAAAGGATTGCCACACACCATCTATTTGAGTTGAGGCCATCAGAACATTATGGCTCTCATACACAACTTCTACCCATACTGCGGTTGCGTTTCCAGAAAAATCTATAATTGCGACACCCCCATTTTCTGGGATTCCCAGAGACGTTTCATACAGAGGATCGGAGAACGGCTGCCATTCAGTGTGCCCTAAAGGTCCTAATGGGCTTGTTGCTGATCGAAGAAAAGTCGTTGGTCCGATGTGGACGGTAAAAACAACTGTTGCCTTTCCAGAGGAGTCTATAGCAATCGCTATGTTGTTATTAGGTGTGCCCTGGGATGTCTGTGAAATAGGAATCGGAGAACTCCAGTTGTGAGTTCCATGTACCATTGTTGATGACATGTATTCCTGATCGTCAAAACTTTCCCATGCAACCGTGACGTTCCCAGCAAAGTCTATGGCCATTACTGGGTTGAGACCATTATTCGATAGAGAACCAGAAGGCTCCCATGCATTCGACGAAAGAGATTTGGTCGCCGATTGGATTGGACCGTAGGTGCCTGCTCCATTTTCGTTCCAGATGGCCGTCGCATCGCCGTCGGCATCAACAACGATTGAGTATTGAGAGGCATTGGGGGCGATGAGAAGAACATCGCCCCAGCTCCCTCCATAGAGCTTTGTGCGGGAATAGAGTGGGGAGTTCAGAGTGTGAGTGACGCTCAACAATACGGTGATATTTCCATGCGAATCTACAGCCATACGTGGATAGCTTAAGGAATCAGATGACGGTGCCTCTCCTGAGGGCGGATAGACGTCCTCAGGAGGCTGCCATCCTCCGTGGGCGAAGGCGGCGAAGAATAGGCAGTACAAGGCTATAAAGGATTGTATAAAAGACTCTATGCGCTTCAATCTGGCTTTATCAATATGCCGTATCATCTGTTTTATCTCTGATTTTGCGAAGTTAGGCTACGTATACTCGATGTTATATCATGACACATTGCGGTTGGCAATACGAAGCATAAATTATTTGAGCCTTTTCGTGCGCCATTCTGAACAATTCGGTGTCGTGGTAGACTCTTTTATTTTAGGCGTTAAATGATAAAAAATATTGTTACATTTTTTCTATTGAGTTTTTCTATGACTGTTTTCTCGGCTGAATATTCTTCCTCCCCAAAAACTGGTCCTGTGATTGTATTTGATTTTGGCGGGGTCGTTGGTGAGACAGATTTGACCCTCGTGGCGAAAGAAATCGCTCCCATTCTTGATCTCTCATATGAAGAGGCGTTTGAGTTGGTCGGCAAGATCCGCCCTGCGGAAGAAAATGGGGTTTCCCTTGAATCGTTTTGGGCAAATTATCAGAAAACGTCTAAAAAGCCCGTTCCAGAAGATTGGATCGATCGATTTATTGATATTAAACGGTTGTCAATCCGTGCCCGTCCAGAGATGTTGTCTCTTGTCGATGCCCTTCGGAATCAAGGGTATCGGGTGGCCATCTTTTCAAATGTCACGTCGGCCCGTGCAGCGTTTATTCGACAAATGGGGATTTATAGTCACTTTGAGTCAGTGATACTCTCCTGCGAAATTGGAGTAAAGAAGCCGGATCGGGCAGCATTTGATATTTTGCTTGATAAGCTTGGGGTGCCATGCGAAGAAGTTCTTTTTATCGACAACAATTCTGAGAATATTGAAATGGCACGACAGTTGGGCATGGACTGCATAAAGTTTACTTCAATAACTGAGCTTTATGAGGAACTTTCTCGCCGTAAAATCGGAAGTGTAGAAAACAGCTTTTAAAAAAGAGGCTTTTTCTTTCTTTCCTTTTGCATGGAAATCAGTAATATTGTTACAAAAAGTTTTACGCGTTCTTGGTGTTCGATTGGTTCGGTGTGATTGACTGTGATGGAGCGTCTTTTATGTTTTCAAGACAAGAGCATTGTGCGAGTGATCAGATCCTCTGTTGGAATTGCGAAGAAGCCGTTCATCAGACGGTGATAGTCTGCCCCTATTGCAATGTCGAGATCCATCGACATCCAGTTCAAAAAGTTTCTGAGCAAACAAAAATTACAGCACTTTCACAGCCAGGAGTCTCTTCTGTCGATCACGGACATGTCGTCGATACAGGAGAAAGTCCAGCTCAAACGCTTCGTTTTCTCGGATCGCTGTTTCTTCTTCTTTTAGGAAGTTCATTGTTCTTTTTGGCTATTTTGATTGCACTCTTTTCTCGAGGTGGATGCTTTACCCTAAGTTGGCCAGAGCATAGCTGGTCGGCATTTTTTGGCTTAGGGCTGGCTCTTCTTGCCTTTGGAACAATGGTTTTCCAAAAGCTCCCAGGCGCTTCAGAAGAAACATAAAGAACACCAGTTTTTCGTTGAAAAAATCTGGCGCTATCGATTCCTCAAACGGTTGAGCTGCTTTCCTCTACCGATTCTTCGTCATCATGTTCGCCATCAATCCCGCAGCACTTTTTGAACTTTTTACCGCTGCCACATGGACAGGGAGTATTTCGACCAATGCGTGGGCCTGCGTGAATTGGGGAGATAGGAAGCTCTTTGTACTCAGCATCGCCTTGTGGCTGATTGTATACATCCATCTCTGAAACAAATGAGCGGTCTTGTTCGAGTTCAAGTTCATCTGAATCGTCAGGCTCTGCTAAAAAGTCGTGCTCAGGTTGGATGAGAATATGGAATTTAAAGAGTGAGCGGACCATGTCTTCTCGAAGATGCATGGTGAAAGCATCAAAGAGTCGAAACGCTTCATGTTTAAATTCAACGAGAGGGTCTTTTTGGCCTATGGCACGCAAATGGACATCTGATCGTAGGTGATCCATTTCGAGGAGGTGATGCTGCCAGAGGTTGTCGATCGTCCGAATCATAATCGATCGAACGACCTCTTGAACAAGCTTCTCTGGGTCTCCTGCTTCGGCAGCAGCCTGTTTGATAGTGCGTTGTTCAACAGCAAGCTTTTCCTTGAGGGCATTGATGACGCGCTCTGCGGCAATGACTCCCACCTGCTCAGGCTTAATCCCTTGTCGGTGTAGGGTCTCTTCGTCAAGGCCCACGGGAGCGGCTGACGCGAGCCATTGACGAAAATGTTCTTTTGATTCGTCAGAATTGGCGTGCAGTATGTGCTCGGCAGCTCGTAAGATCATCTGTTCAACAGCTTCTAATGCAACCTCAACAGGGTTGGAGGTATGCAGCAACTCGTTGCGAAAACTGTAGATCTCTTGGCGCTGCTTGTTCATGACGTCGTCATACTCAAGCGTGTGCTTTCGAATGGTGTAGTTTCGCCCTTCGACACGTTTTTGAGCAGTTTCGATGGATTTGTTTAGGATAGAGGCACTGATAGGCTCTCCTTCAGGGGGACGGAACCGCTGAAGCCATGATGTAAGCGATGGTGAGGCAAATAGCCTCATAAGAGGATCTTCGAGGGAGATGTAGAATTTAGATGATCCTGGATCGCCAAGGCGAGCGCTTCGTCCACGGAGCTGACGATCGATACGGCGAGACTGGTGACGTGTTGAGCCAATAACATGAAGGCCCCCGAGGTCTGCGATGCCAGCGCCGAGTTTGATGTCGGTTCCGCGTCCTGCCATATTCGTCGCTACGGTGATGGCTGCTTGCTGCCCTGCCATAGCAATAATTTCGGCCTCTCGAGTGTGGTTTTTGGCATTCAAGACGGTGTGCTGGAGGCGATTGAGGTTGAAAAGACGTGAGAGTTTTTCTGAGACCTCGACAGATTCTGTACCTAGAAGTATTGGGCGGCCTTTCTCGTGGATTTCTTTAACATCCTTCAGAATGGCCGAGTATTTCTCCCTCTCGGTCATGTACATCTCATCATTATAGTCCACCCGCACACATGGCTTGTACGTCGGAATCTGGAGGACATCGAGCTTGTAGATCTCTTTAAATTCATGAGCCTCTGTGATTGCTGTTCCGGTCATACCAGCGAGGTGCTTTGACATCCTAAAGTAGTTTTGCAGGGTAATCGTAGCGTAGGTTTGGGTCTCACGCTGGATAGGGACTCGTTCTTTTGCTTCGATGGCCTGGTGAAGGCCATCTGAAAAGCGCCGGCCTGGCTGCATGCGGCCAGTATGCTCGTCAATGATGACAATCTTTTCTTCCTGGATAATATAGTCGACGTCCCGTTCCATGAGTAGATGGGCTCTGAGGAGCTGGCGGAGATTGTGGGAGCGCTCCTTGCGCGTACCGTCTTCATTTTGAATCTCAATCTTTTTTGCGAGCTTCTGTTCGCTGGAGAGATCTACATTGCGATCAATTTCTACAAGTTCATGGCCGAGGTCGAGCATGATAAAATCGTCGTTTTTGCCCCCTCCCTCTATCCACGCTTGAATTCCTCGCTCCGTAAGCTCAAATTCGCTCGCCTTCTCATCGACGATGACATAAAGCTGTGCGAGAGCTTCGGCGCGGAGCTCTTTATTTTGTTCTTTGTAGTAATGAAGATCCCACTTATCGATAGCAGCTCGAATGTCTGGATTTTCTTTCAGCCGTTTCAGAATTTTGTTGCGAGGGGTTCCTTTGCTGATGAGCCATAGCTTTTGGCATGCATCATATTCTTCGTCGGAGAGGGGCTTTATCGCTTCTTGTTCACCATTAAAGTGTTCAAGTTTCTTCTTTACATCAAGAGCGATGCGTTGGCATTCGTCGCGCTGGCGTTGTACTAGGGCGGAAACACCATCTTGGAGCTCGCTGTAGAGTTGTTTTGAAACAGCAGAAGGCCCAGAAATAATCAACGGTGTTCTAGCTTCGTCAATGAGGATAGAATCGACCTCGTCGATAAGGGCAAAGTAGTGGCCGCGCTGCACCTGTTCGTTGCTGTTCATGGCCATGGAGTTGTCGCGAAGGTAGTCGAATCCAAATTCTGAGGCTGTTCCGTAGACGATGTCGCATTTATAGATGGCCTTTCGTTCGTCATGGCCCATGTTCTGCTGCAAGACCCCTGTTGTGAGGCCTAGTTTGTGATAGATGGTTCCGACCCATTCACAGTCTCGTTTTGCCAGGTAATCGTTAACGGTGACAATATGGACGGGAAGTCCTGAAAGGGACCGCAAGTATAGGGGCATAGCGGCGGTGAGCGTTTTCCCTTCACCGGTCATCATTTCTGTGATAGCTCCATTATACAAAGCAATGGCACCCACGATTTGGACGTCGTAAGGGATCATGTCCCATTTTTGGTTATATCCAGAGACGTGAACGTCCATGCCCATCATTCGTCGGCAGCAGTTTTTTACTGTCGCAAATGCTTCGACGAGCAGGCTGTCAAGGGTTGCTCCAGCTGCGATTCTCTTGCGAAACTCAACAGTTTTTGCGGCTAATTCATCATCACTGAGCGATTGAAGTTTCTCTTCGGCTTGATTTATCTGTTCAACGATTTTCCAGTACCGTCTGATCGTTCGGTCCTGAGATGTTCCAAAGAGCCATTTTAAGAATGATATCATGAAGAAACCTCAAATAAATACAACAACAGCTTGATCGCTCGGAGACGAATGAATTCCTACGCTGATCGAGCCGTTGTTACTGAGAGTGAATTATTGAGAATAGTACTCTCTCTATTCCATTCGTGGCAATGGCACTCAAGCTAAGAGATGCCAATTTCGTTCCGTAGGCAATTTTATAGGTGCTGAGCACGCGTCTTAGGTCACGGATAGATCAACTCGTAGAGAGATTATTTCTTTTTGTCGCCTAATTAGACACGAGAAAAAGTGATCGATATGATATTGATACATAGTGAGATAGATTTTTTCACATGAGGTTATCGTACGTGGATAAAGAATTTGGAAAACAGGTAGTAGACAAATGCTTAGGTCTTTTGGCTCAAAGAGTCATTGGGCAGCAAGAGTTAGTGAAGAAGATGTTTTTGGCATTAATTGCTGGGGGCCATGTTTTGGTCGAAGGGGTTCCGGGAATTGCAAAGACGTTGATGATATCGACGATTGCCCAGATAGCAGGACTTCCTTTTAAAAGAATTCAATTTACGCCGGATCTTCTTCCGTCGGATTTGACAGGGATGTCGGTCTTTCGTCCCGATCAAGGGAAATTTGTGGTTGAGAAAGGGCCTGTATTTACAAATGTCGTCCTCGCCGACGAGATCAATCGGGCGCCTCCGAAAGTGCAGTCAGCTCTGTTGGAGGTTATGGCTGAAAAGCAGGTAACGATCTTTGGGCAGACATATGTAGTTGACAGGCCATATTTTGTGATGGCGACGCAGAACCCAATTGAGCAGGAAGGGACATATGTGTTGCCAGAGGCGCAGCTCGACCGATTCATGTTCAAGCTGCTCGCGCAGTATCCAAACGCTGCTGAAGAGAAATTGATAGCGGTCAATAGCATGGTTCAGGGTATGCCAACACCGTTAGAGCCATTCCTAAAAGTAGAAGATTTGCTGGCAATGCAAAAACAAGTGGATGCGATTCATATCGATGAAAGAGTCGTTGATTATGCTGTGGAGATTGTTGTCTCG
>CAINFV010000154.1 GCA_903848235.1 Chlamydiia bacterium
AAATTCTTTGTTTGAACTATAGCACGAAAAAACAAAAATGCTTTGATCTGGAGATGTGCATTATGATTTTTTGCCAGTTAAAACTTGGACAAAATGGGTGGATTTGTCAAGATATGTCCATATTTTATCGAGCAGTTACTAACCCGCCCTTTTTGAGAATAATGCAAGAAGCATGAGAGAAAATGAATGTGAAAGCGGGTTCAAAAAATGACAACGACCAGTTACAGTTGATTCATGCGTCTTTTGATCCTCGTTCAGTTCTATGGCAGCCCAAATTGTGATGATCCCTTGTCTCTGTGTGCTCTGCGATCTGTGGTTCAAATATTCCTAACCTGGATTGCAAGACATGTTGTTTGGTATTAGTCCATGTGTGACTTATGGATAAAGATCGGCTGATGAACCTACCGAAAAAAGGCTGTATGACAGCCGCTGACATTCACGTTTTTCACACGAGCTTATGCGTTTGCCTTGCCCCCACACCTCTTGGCGAGGGCTCACTTGCTAAAAGGGCAGCGATTGAAACACTCGTCTATGAAGGTATCCATCGTCTTGCCTCAGGGATGCCGGTTGTCCGCTGCTCTCTGACAGCCGACAATCATCTTCGTGTTCAGTTCATCACAGAAACCTCTTCCGATGGTATACGGACAACGCCAGACTGCCTTACACCATGGCTTCCCCAAGGCGTCATCATCACCCTCTTTTCCCTCGAACGCGTTGTTTTTTCTATCGACGCCCTTCACAACGAATCGTTTCTTTTCGTCGAAATAGACGCTTATCTTGACTCCACAGAAAGCCTCGCGACGCTCAAAAACCAGCTTTCTGCCTTAGAGCAACAGATAGGACTCACCCTCCTTCTGCCAACAACCTGCCAGCAGATGCTCACAACATCGGGATTAACTTCACACTCCTCATCATCGACCTTTCAGCAAGAGCTGCTGCATTGGCTCGCTCGCCATCCCCCTCAGAATCCTACCGATGCCTGCGGCGAACTCCAGCGTTTCCTCCTCACTACCGATGCAGAATTTAAGAGAATTCGCACCCCCTCTCATCTGTTGAAACTAGTACGCTCACACATATATCTAAAACAGAAAAAGACATCACTCGCCTCTACAAACATCCCAGAAAAGCAGCTCTTCTTTCGTCTCTTTCCGTCAGAGCTTCACTTTCCCTTCGGCACAAAAGACGTACTCTGCTTGGTGATCTGCTTGCGCTCTCTTTCACACTACGAGCGCTTCGATGATCGCCATATCCTATTCGCCGCTCAGCGATGCCTCCCATCGCTTGAAGCTGTGCCTCGATCTTTTTATCAATTTTCGTATCCAGAGACGACAACACTCTGCCTGTATATGGAAGTCGAAAAAAAAGATGGCTCGCCGATACTTTTTGAGGAAATAAAAAACCTCAAACGGGATTTAAGCTCAGAACTAATCGCCTCCGTAGAGCAGGTGATGAGCCGTATCGACATCCCGCAAAATGAAGAGGATTTATTACGAAATCTCCTTCTGTTAAGCCAACAGGTAAAAACTGTCAAAGATCTCCCACGGGTCATCGTACAGTTTCAAGGGCAAACAGACACCTCTCTTGCCTTCCATGTAACCATAGTCCGCGCTACAAAAGATGACGGCGACACTATTCCTCATCCACAGAAGCTATCTACCGATATCTTACGATGCCTTCTTCTCCGTTCGTCGATCGTCGATAGAGTTCGGAATAGAGTTGTAAAACAGGGGCTGATGTTTCTCGTTGAGTGTTCTAAAGAGCGGTTCTTACGACGAGACCGCTCCGTTGATTTCCTCAAAGCGCGCGAAGCTGTCGTCCACTGCATAGAATCCGCCTATGGCACAGTACGGGATCTCAATGGCGGGCTCATCTACTTGCAGCATCAGCTGCTTGCAAGCGTTCGCCCGCTGTTAACAAAGGAGGAGAGCAAGGACATCTCTTTAATAGAGGACATCTTTCATTCTCTATCTCCGACGCTCATGAAAGAGATCCTTGGTCCAGAACATATCGTAACCATCTTTAGGCAGCTGCTCACCCTTCGCTCTGACCTCAGGCAGAAAGTAGCGCGGCCTTTCGTCGTTGAAGAATATACCAAAGAAATTTTCATTGGCTTTCTCTGTCCAGAGACCTTTGTCAAAGAAACTATTTTTCAGGCTGTCCCACAATTTCACCTTGAAGAGAATGCTCTTGCCGTCTGCCATCTGGCATCTGATGGCCATTGGTTTTGCTTTGTCATCTGTCTGAGCCAAAACAACGATACACGGCAGCAGCTTGTCCTGTGGCTGCAAGAGAAACTTAATCGGAAAGTTGGCATTCAAACCTCACGAAGCCTTCGCATGTGTCTGCCACGGCCTACCCATATTCTCGATCCGAGAATCGGTTCTGACAGAACATCAGGGGCCATTATCAAGATGCTCTACGAAGGTCTTATGAGGATAGACCCCTGCGAAAACCCTTCACTGGCGGCAGCAGAAGAAGTGCTCATCTCCGACGATGGGAAGACGTATACCTTCAAGTTACGCCAGAGTTTTTGGTCGAACGGCCTACCGGTTACTGCATATGACTTTGAATATGCCTGGAAAAAGATTCTCGACCCTGGCTTTCAAACGTACTTTGACTTTCTCTTGTATCCCATCCTCAACGCTCGCCTTGTAAAAGCAGGCCGTCTTACAGCTGACAACCTTGGATGTCGAGCCGCCAGTGACCGCATACTCATCGTTGAGCTAGAAACACCATGCCCTCAATTCCTCGAGCTGTGCTCTTTATGGATGTTCTCCCCTCTGTGCAAAGACATCGACAAGACGTACCCAGGATGGGCCTACTATGGCGACAAAAATTATGTGTGCAATGGTCCTTTTACCTTAAAACAGGTGTCACGCACCGGGGCCATTCAGCTTCAAAAAAATGACCGCTATTGGGACAAAGACCGAGTATTCCTCGAAAAAATCGATGTCAGCATCATCGAAGATCCAAAAAAAGCCCTACAGCTATTCTTACAAGGTGAACTAGATTGGATTGGGGATCCTTTATCAGAGGTACCCATCAAAGAGGTCAAAGGAAAGGCTCATCAAATCCAATCTCGGAGCACATCAGGCGTCCACTGCTATCTACTCAATGTCCATCAGCCGCTATTTCGATCAATAAAGGTACGCCATGCGTTTTCACAGGCACTTTCTCGCAATGCGCTGATACAGAAATATATGTATGGTGATGAGCGTCCTGCACAAAGCATATTGTCCTCCTCCCTCTCCCTCCTCGGCAGTGAAGAAGCGCTTCCTTTCAACCTCGATAATGCTCAGAAGCTCTTTGCCGAAGGTATCGCAGAAGAAGGGCTTTCGCGTGCTCTGTTAAAGCCTTTGAAGATGATGATCTACAACCAAGAGCCCTTTAAATCAATAGCCCAACATGTGGCGACCACATGGGAGGAAGCCTTTGGCATCTCTATCACCATCGAGCTATGCTCATGGAATGACTTCATCGATGGCTTTCCCTCTAACTCTCATGACATTTTGGGAATGGTATGGTACTCGTGGTATCGCGACCCCTGCTATACCCTAAAGATTTTGTCGAATCCTCGGCACCATTTCAATGGATCACGATGGTCTAATGAAACCATGCGCGAGCTCATTGATCGTGGCGAGGCAGAGCAGGAGATAGAACTTCGAAATAGGTATTTCCGTGAAGCAGAACGCCTTCTCGTCAAAGAGATGCCCATTGTTCCTGTCTTTGAATGCACATCTCGGTACATGCAGTCAGCAGATCTTAACAACATCTATGTCTCCCATCTTGGAAATGTAGAATTCACATGGTCAACATTTAAAAAGCACATCTCTCCCACCCTTCCTGAAAAGGAGGTGACGGCCTCCTCTGACGAGGTAAAACTCTATCTTCAGTCAGAGCCCTTTTCCCTTGATCCACGGATTGGTGGAGAACGAAAATCACAACTTATCATTCGAGAGCTTTTTGAAGGTCTTACACGGATAGGGAAAAACGGCAGTGTAGAGCTTGCTCTTGCTCAATCGCTGTCTGTCTCAGACGACGGAAGAGTCTATACCTTTCACCTCCACCCCTCCTTCTGGTCGAATGGCAAGGAGCTGACGGCAGACGATTTTGTAAGGGCATGGAAAAGCCTCCTTGACCCCTCATTTCCATCAAAGTACGCCTATGGCCTCTTCGCTATTAAAAACGCCAAGGCAGCATCTCTTAAAAGCTGTTCTCCCGACAAGATTGGGCTGAGGGTTCTTGACACGCTGACCCTTGAGATAGAGCTAGAGCTTCCTGTGCCGTATTTTCTGGAACTGCTTTCTAACCCACTGTTCTCCCCTCTCCCAAAAGAGAGTGTTGATGGGTTTCTGACATGGTCGAAAAGCTGTTATCCTCACTATGTCTCCAATGGCCCCTTTATTTTAAAAGAGCATGTGCGGCGGTCTCACATCCTCTTAGAGAGAAATCCATGGTATTGGAATCCCGAAAAAGCGTGTAGCAAGCAGATATCTTTTGCCATCATCGACGACCCAAAGACTGCCTACAACCGCTTTCAGGCAAATGAACTTGACTGGTACGGAGATCCTTGCGGAACTATCTCTGCCCTACATGTAGACGCCTTAGAACGCCAAGGCCTTCTCGTCAAAAAGCAGTCAGGAGCCATCTTTTGGCTGAACTGCCGCACTGATATTCCCCATTTAAGTTCTCCGAAGATCCGCAAGGCTATTGCAAGCGCTATCGACCGGAGGAAAATCTGCGATACGCTATTGCACAGCGGTGAAGTACCTGCCTATAGCCTGCTGCCACAGCCCATGTCTTTGTTAGAGAAGCCTCCTTTTGAAGAAAACGCAGAGAGTGCTCGCCATCTTTTTGCCGAAGGGCTCATCGATCTTGGCTATTCACAAGAGAGCTATCCTCCTATTGTCATTACCCATTGGTCAGACTCTACCACCAAGGCTATCGTCCATATGATTCAGGAGCAGTTGCAGCATGTGTTAGGAATTCGTGTTGAACTAGCTATTCTTGACTTAAACGACTATCTGAAAAAACTTGGCACCAAGGAATACCAACTCCAAAGTGCGGTATGGTTCCCCTGGTATGGCGATCCGATGTACAACCTGCAATATGTAAAATACAAAGACAGTTGCCTGAATGATACTGGCTGGGAGCGAGCGGAGTACATCAAGCTGCTCAATGATGCCGACACGGCGCAGAGCGCCTCTCTTCGAACATCATATTTACAACGAGCAGAGGTGTTTGTCATGAATGAGCTGCCCCTGATCCCCATTTTCTATCAGTCGAACACCTATGCAATGGCATCTGATCTTTCTGGAGAAGCACTCTCTTCGACAGGCACCTTAGAAATAAAGTGGCTTCATTCAAAGAAAAGCCTCACAGACCGCTAGAAAAAAAACTGGCTGATATAAAAGCGGCTGGAGAAGGTGGGATAAGGTCAATAACAGCATTCCAAAAGCTGTCGTCATCCTCTGTAAGGTGTTGCATGCTTGAGAAATATGGTGTTAGATACGCGCGATGAACGACTGCTGGCTGCGGATGAGCGTCTTGGTACGATTCGAGAAGGAGTTTTTTATACGCATCTCGAATCTGAATACATTGCTGTCCTGCTTCGTAGATTGATTGTGGGACTTGGGCCGAGGCTAGCATTTTGGCAACTTCAAGAGGGGGGTCTTCAGCATCTTCTGCTGTTTCACGAGCGGGAAAAAGAGAGCGGATATGCTGACGCTCCGATGGCGATAATTCATGAATTTTTTCTTTCATGACAGCCCAGGCCACGGCAAAGCTTCTTTCTAATTGCAGCAGTTTTTTCTCTCGCATCCGCCCTACGTTGAGAATTGACTTTTGTACAATTTGTCTTTCGACAGGATGGCTGAGCGTCTGAATCGCAAGATTCTGAAAAAATGTAGGGATTTCAATTAAAGGGGAGAACATCTCCATTGTCACATCACTGAACATCTGTCCAGACGCTGGAATAGATATAACGTTCCACTCCTTTTCGAACGGGTTAGTAACTGCTCGATAAAATATGGACATATCTGGATAAATCTACCCATTTTGTCCAGGTTTTGACTGGCAAAAAAACCATACTGCACAGCTCCAGATCAAGGCATCTTTGTTTTTTCGTGCTATAGCTCAAACAAAG
>CAINFV010000155.1 GCA_903848235.1 Chlamydiia bacterium
GTCTCTCATACTTCTTGCATTTATCATAGATGGCCTGCCTAGGCCGATCTATGATAAATGCAATTGTCTGAAAGACAACGCTCTGCGAACTCGGTGCCCAAAAAATGCTAAAGTCCAGTCAGAAACTCTTGTACGGCAGCCTCGCCAGCTTCCTTTTTTTCTTCCTCACCAGAATATCTTCGAAAAAATCCGTAGATGGCAGCTTGTGCTTTTTGAGATTTCTTAACCTCATCACGCAGTTTCTGAAGTGCCGCACACGCTATTGTCAGAAGATCGCCAGCAAGAAGCTGATTGTTAAAAATTTCTCCGTCTTCACACAAAAGATTCATTTTGTCGAGGATCATTTCAAGCAACGAGCTCTTAGAACAAAACGTTTTGCAGGACATTTTTTTGAAGAATGAAAATACTTGCAATGCCTGTCGTGAAGTCAGTTGAAAATTTCCATCTCCCCATTGAAAATATTCAGCCAAAGCCCTCAACCCATCTTCGAGCAACCCTTCTGTATAAATCGTCTTAAAAGCGGGGTACGGCTCGCTCCTTATGACCTCCAATGAGTAGTCTCGAAAAAAAAGCATCAAAAGATTTTTGTTTATTAAAACGAATCCTCTCGAGCTCTCAATGCGAACACTATCTGCTTCACAGGCCATAAGGTCAGGGCAAAAGCGGTTCAATATTCTTCGTAGCCAATCTCTTTCATAGTCAGTAAAAAAAGGCTCTTGAGAATATAGTTCGGCACGAATCGCTCGCTCAATCAAAGCATAGAGTCGTCGTTTATCTTGACAGACGAGCAAAGGGCATTCTAATGCAGAATTTTCTAGAAAGGGGAAGAGAATTCGAATGAGTTGTCGGCTGACTGTCACACACTCTAAGCGCTCTAAGGCCTTGCCTGATGGCAGTATTTGAATCCGATCATATTCTTCGATCGCGCGTCTGGCAGCATCATACAGAGCCCTATTGACAGGGCCATCCACATCTGAAAAGTGTTCGATACCAGGTAATGCGAGTCCTTTGCACATCTCAGAAACCACAAACCTTCCCTTTCTTATCCTCACCCCTGCCGCTACATGAGAGGCGGTGATGTTCTGTACGACGAGAAGATAGGCTTCAAAATTTGAAAGATCCTCTTCAAGCACCATTCTATGGGCATTAACGGCTGCCCTCACACAGTCGCCTTCTGGACTTGCCTCATCCAAAAGAGGAAGAAACTCTTTTAACGGTAAGGAGACGACGAATGGGCATGAGCAGTCTGACCAAATTCTATCGCCAGTGAGTTCTTTATCGAGAGCTGCTGTCGCCATCTGAAGTTGAGACATGCCGTCCCTATATATGCTTCTAATCGCCACAGTCTGCGTAGGCAACACTTCGGCCATTGGGTCTATAGAGGTATACCATAGCTGCCCCTCAATGCCCATATACATGGAGAAAAGAGCCAGCTGTCGCGTCGTCTGCAGGCATATAAGATCCGCCCCTCGCAGGCTCGAAGCGCCCTGTTTTAAAGCAACAGTAGCAGAAAGGCTTCGGCATGCCATTCGAGCCTCATGCTCTTGATCTCCAAAATCGAAAAAGAGTGGGTCTGCCGGTTCTTTGCCTCGATGCAACAGGCTCTCCACAAAATGGCTTCCCAAAAGCAAATGCCATCCTAAGCGATTCACCACAATTTCTGAACGAAATCGCTTCAACAACGTCAGAGGATGCTTATAGTCCCCCCTCATCTTCGAAGGTGCAAATTTAAGCAACAACTGTACTATTAATAGCCGATCGCTTGCCGAAAAAAGGTTCTCAGAGCAGCCAAAATGCACTTTTGCGGCCCTCGAAAAGATCTTATAAAACGCCGTTTCCTGTTCAGCTGATAAGGGATGCTCCCCCGTGACGCCACGGAAAATTTGCTCTTGCCGCCCTATGATCAACCTGGCGAGATTGACCACACGAAGTTGACTTGGCGTAAGTCTTTCAGATTGGCCTTGTTTGTAGACTTCCCATTCTGCAAATGCCCGGTCAATTTCTGGCTGAAGAGTCGCCAAGGAAAGAGCTGCGGACTGAGTCAACATATATATCTCCATTAAAAGCTGGACACTAATCCAGGCGAGAATGACAGAAATGGTTAAAAATATTAAGAGGCAAAAAAAAGAATCCACGGCTGGAGAGGCGAGGCTCTCTCTTGCGTCTTTTTCAGAAGACTCGTACCGTAGTTATGTAACCATTTACGAAGAAACTGTAGGACGTACGTATGTTGTGCCCTCTTGCTTGGAATCCCATCAACCTCATCGATGGTGAGTCCCACTGGATTATCTGGGAAATAGCCTACATTGTCATCGGGCTTTTCATCTCTAAGATCATAGGCACTGCCTTGCTTCACCTCGCAAAAAAGATCAATAACCCATCCTTTGCTCTCTTCTCAGACGCTGTCTATACTCCTGCCATCTACCTCACTTGGTACCTCATCGCTCTTTATAGCTTCGACCTTGTCACCGATGATCTCCTGTCACAATCTCGACCCAAGACATGGACGATCCTTGTCAATGGCGGCATCGTCATCGCCTTAGGATGGTTCTTACTTCGCCTCAAAGACCGCTTCATCGCTCATGCTATAGAAACCAAAACACAAGAGGGAAAGACCTCAGAGGCACACTCTATGCAGGCCGTTTCCAAGCTCTTCACAGTAATCATCGGAGTCATCGTCCTCTTTCTCCTCAATGACTTCACAGGAATGAATTTGACCACTCTCCTGGCATTTGGAGGAGTTGGCGGCTTGGCTCTTGCTTTCGCCTCGCAGGAAATCGTTTCTAACTTTTTCGGCGGCTTTATGGTCCATATGACACGACCATTTCTGATCGGCGAGGAAGTGTCGCTTCCCTCATTGAATATCTCTGGGGTAGTAGAAGAAATCGGCTGGTATCAGACACGAATTCGCCCTCAGTCAAAGGAGTCTGTCTACATACCAAACTCTCTTTTTTCAAAAGCCCTTCTCATCAACAAAACGCGAATCACAAACCGTCTTTTCAATGAATCGATCTATTTTGAGATCACCCCGATTTCAGATATCAATCTGGTACTCCACGACATTGAGGCCTATTTGGCATCTAACCCACAGCTCGAACATGCAGATTCACTTGGTGCACGAATTGATTCAGCAGGACTTCCCTCTTCTATTACCGTGTATGGGCTGACACGAGTAAAATCCTTGCAAGAACACTATCGCATCAGAGGTGACATCCTCGTAAAAGTCGCTACCATCGTGTCTTCTCATGGAGGGGCTGTCACCTCTCCTCCAACCTTGGTTCATGCTTCAAAATATACCAGCGCCAGTTGAAGAATTGAAAATTTACCAACGCCGAAAAGCGATTCTTCAACGTATTTTGGTATAGCGCTATCCATTGCGTTACAAAAAATACGAACGTCGGGTGCAAGAAACTTTTGCCAAAAAGTTCCGACTTCAGGTACATGCGTAAGTAATCACTAGTTTTGCCTCATGGAGACTGTATGTCTGATTCATTGTTCAAAGATGCTGTTCGAAGTTTTTCGAATACCTTTTTCAAAATCCTCGGCGCTATCATCGCCATCGCCGTCATCTTCATCGGGCTTTCGATACTCTCGTCGACGGGCTCATCACGATCAACGACGACCATTGTTCTTCCCAACCATACATGGAAGACAAAGCCCTTTTCACCCTCTACACCCACCATTCTGCGAATCTCTGTTGTAGGTACCATTGGGCTTAACCCATATACCACCAAAGAGCAGCTCTCGAATGTGCTCGAAGACCTCCAAGAAATAGACTTACGCCCCGGGAGCCTGAAAGGAATCCTTCTCTACATTGACTCCCCTGGCGGCACGTCTGATGATTCTGACGCCATGTTCCGCATGCTCTTGGAATTCAAAAAACGGGTGAAAATCCCTATTTACGCCTATGTCGATGGACTCTGTGCATCAGGAGGCATGCTCACCGCTCTTGCAGCAGATAAAATCATCGCAAGCACGCCAAGCCTCATTGGCCATGTTGGCGTCATCATGCCCACAGCCTTCAACGTCTCAAAAACGATGGAACGTCTTGGCATAGAATCCTTGACCGTGTCGGCAGGGAAGAACAAGGACGCTCTCAACCCTTTCCGTCCATGGAAGCCTGATGAAGCAGCATCGTACCAACGTATTGTCAACAGCTTTTACGACAGGTTTGTAAAGCTCGTCGCCACGCACCGCCCACGTCTTACCGAAGATCAGCTGCGAGAACAAGGGGCACAAGTATATCCAGCGGCTGATGCTCTCGAGTTAGGATACATTGATCAAATCAATGACTCATACCTAGACGTCCTCGAAGAGATCTCCTCGAACCTTGAGATTACCAATAACTACCAGGTCATTGAGCTAAAACCCGAATTCTCTTTGGCTGAGATCTTCTCTCCAACGCCCACGGGCCTGCTGAAAGGAAATGTTCACCACTACCTACGAACACCCGGAGATCTTCCTCCAGAACTAGCAAATAAAGTCCTTTATCTCTACCATCCAGAAGGGTAGTCGATCTATCGCCTTCCACCAGCCTGCAGCGCACCAATCTCGTACGCTGCAGGCTTGGGAATCACCATTCACTTTGATACATATTCCGGAGGACGTTGTGCCACAAGAGGACTCCTTACTCGTCATTGACGCCTCTGGACTGCTATATCGTTCATTCTTCGCCCTTCCTCCATTGACATCTCCATCGGGAGAGCCTACGGGAGCTCTCTTCGGCTTTATCAGGTCTATTCTCAAAGTCCACCATAAAATAGCTCCTTCCCTTGTCGTCTCCATTTTCGATGGCCCCAACAACAAAAAATCCCGCCTCGCCATCTATCCTGAATATAAAGCCACTCGTAAGCCAACTCCCACCGAGCTCATCTCGCAGATTGGAGAGGCGAAGAAGTTCTGCGCGCTATGGGGAATCCCAGACCTCTGCCTTTCTGGGGTAGAAGCTGATGACACCATCGCTGCCGTTGTCAAGTGGGCGCAAACAACCTTGCGCGGCCCTATCTATATATGCACTGCCGACAAAGACCTTGCACAGCTTGTCAATAGCCAGGTTAGACTTGTAAACCCTGCAAAAGATGATAAGATCATCGACGAACAGATTGTGAAAACAGACCTCGGGCTTCATCCATCACAGCTGTGTGATTATTATGCTCTCATCGGCGATGCCTCTGACAATGTCCCTGGCATCGAAGGAATAGGCCCCAAGACAGCCCTTGAGCTTTTAACGACATGGAAAAACCTCGATACCCTCCTTGCTCATGCGCATGAAATTCCTGGGAAAAAAGGAGAGCGGCTTCAAAGCGGCAAAGAAATAGCACTTCTAAGCCGAACGCTCGTCACCCTCGATGACACTGTTCCCATACCTCACGACCGCACTTTTTACATTCATAAGCAAAGCGACATCAAAGCCCTTCATGAGCTATTTCTCGAGAAAGGATTCAAAACGCTTGAGTCTCTTCTAGCCTCTCCAAACCCTTCTCCAGAGCTGTCTGCTTGTACTCATGAAGTCGTCCAAACAGAAAAACAGTTCGCAACGTTTGTAGACTGGCTAAAAAAACAAAAGACCGTTGCCATCGACTGCGAGACGACAAGCCTCGATGAGTATAGCGCAGAGCTAGTTGGCATCGGCATTGCGGCAGACCCTCATCACGTCTACTACATCGACTGTAGAACAGCGCTGTTGGCGCCTGTAGTCGTCAGCACTATAAGCGCTATCTTGCACGACTGCCGTATTGGTATCATCGGCCACAATCTTAAATACGACCTTCATGTCTTATCGCGCTATGGCCTTGTCATGCCAGAGCTTGCCTTCGACACGCTCATCGCCTCCTGGCTCTTAAACTCCCATGAGCGAAGCCATAACCTCGACGACCTTGCACGGCGCCATTTCAATAAAGAGAAAATACCCATCGAATCGTTGATAGGGAAAGGCAAGACATCCCGCACCATGGCAGAGGCCCCAGTGGCAGACGTTGCTCGCTACTGTGCAGAAGACGTAGAATACACCCTTCGCCTCAAAGAGCTCTTTGAAGTGCAGCTCGACGAGACCCATGTAAAGTCCCTTTTCTTCCATCTTGAAATGCCCCTCATTCCAATTCTCTTTCGCATGGAAAATTGCGGGGTCTACATCAATGTAGACCATCTGAAGGCACTGAAAGAAACCATCGACTCCTCTTTAAGGGCACTGGAGCTCGATGTCTACTCCATGGCTGGCAAGGAGTTTAATATCAACTCCCCAAAACAGCTCAGCGAAGTGCTTTTCCATGATCTAAACCTCCCAAAGCAGCGGAAAGGAAAGCAGCATCTGTCAACGAATGTTGACGTCATGGAGGAGCTGTCGCTCTTTCATCCTATTGCGCAAAAGATCATCGAATACCGTCAATTTGAGAAGTTACGGTCCACCTACCTAGAAACCTTGCCTCTGCAAATCAGATCTGACGGCCGTGTGCACTGTCGCTTTGTACAATCAGGGACGGCGACAGGACGCCTATCATGCCAAGATCCAAACCTCCAGAACATCCCCGTCAGGACCACCCTTGGAAAAGAAATACGCGCGGCATTTGAGCCCCAACGCCCTGGATGGGTCTATGTCTCTGCCGACTACTCACAAATAGAACTTCGCATTTTAGCCCACCTCAGCCAAGATCCTGTCCTCGTCAAGTCCTTCAAAGAAGGGCTTGATATCCATGCTATGACGGCGTCTGAGCTCTTTTCAGTCCCTCTCGATCAAGTCACGGAGGAGATGCGGCGGCGAGCGAAAGCCGTGAACTTCGGCGTCATCTATGGGCAGCAGGCATTTGGCCTCGCCAGGGAGCTGCACATCCCTAATAAAGAAGCGCAGGAGTTCATCGACTTCTACTTCAGTCGTTATAAAGATGTCCGAGCTACCCTCGAACAAGCAAAAGAAAAAGCCCATAAGACAGGCATGGCAGAGACGTTATCCGGTCGACGGCGGCTGCTCCCAGAGATCAATAGCCACGATTTTATCGTTCGCTCTGCTCAAGAGCGTCTTGCTGTCAACACCCCTTTCCAGGGCACAGCCGCCGATATGATAAAAAAAGCGATGATCTCCATCGACCATTGGCTGTCTCTCCACAAATTACAAACAAAGATGCTACTCCAGATTCATGACGAGCTGCTATTTGAAGCGCCGGAATCAGAACTAGAACTACTGCTTCCGACAATTCGCACAATGATGGAATCTGTCATGGAATTAATCGTTCCACTTCGTGTAGAGATCAGTGTTGGAAAAAATTGGAAAGAATGTTAAATTTAAAAAGAGTTGCTGTAACGGGCTCCCTTTCCTCTGGCAAATCTACTGTCTGCCAGCTCTTTGAGCAGTGGGGGGCATACGTTGTGAATGCCGACCGCCTTCTCCATCGCGTTTTCTCAGCCCAGACTTCTCTTGGTCGCCGTATCTACAGTCTTTTCGGAAGCAAGGTCTTTGATGGAAGCTTTATCAATCGAGCGCGGATTGCAGAAATCGTTGCCTCTGAACCAAAGTTGTTGACCGAGTTAGAAGAAATTTGCCATCCTTATGTCAACCGAGAGATTCAGCGGCACTATCGCAAGGCAAGCCGAGAAGAGAACCGACGACTATTCGTCGCGGAAGTTCCCTTGTTGTTCGAATCACGGTTTCCTTTATGGCAATGGTTTGACGCCATCGTTGTTGTGGTGGCGGACGTGACAAAAGCGAAAGAAAGGTATCTACAGGCTGGTGGTACGGGAGAACAATTTGATTTCCGAGAAGCGCGACAAATGCCACCGCCCATGAAAACGCAGCAAGCGGATTATACACTTATTAATAACGGATCTCTCGAAGAACTTATATACAGTGCAAAAAGTCTCTTCGACCGGCTTAACACTTTAACCCCTTAAAACCATTATTTTTCTCCAACTTCTCGCCAATACAATCACTCAAATGTGGCGTACCCCCTACAATAACCAGGAGTCCTAACCCAACGTATGAATCCAAAAGATCCCCAATCCCCACCCACGACCTCAGAAGAAGAATTACTGATAGCTCCCCAGGAGCCTCAGCTTCTTCCCCCACCACGAGAAGTACATGGAGAGGAATTCGCCCCCATCATCACAAGGATCTCTGACCTCCAGAGAATGAACATCGACCAGCTGAACCACCATGCCAAGCAAATAGGCCTTCGCCACCTTGGCTCGATGACAAAATCGCAAATGGTGTTCGAGATCGTCAAGGTTCTCTCCGAACGTCCAGGAGAAGCTCTCTACGGCGATGGCGTCCTTGAAATCCTCCCCGATGGCTTTGGCTTTCTGCGTTCGCCAAACTACAACTACCTCCCCTCAGCAGAGGACATCTACGTCTCACCAGCACAGATCCGTCGGTTTGACCTGAAGAAAGGAGACTCTGTCTCTGGCTCTATCCGGCCGCCAAAAGACAAAGAGAAATACTTCGCGCTGATCAAAGTCGACAAAATCAACTTCCAAGCGCCCGATAAAGCCAAAGAGCGGATTCACTTCGAGAACCTCACTCCTCTTTATCCCGACAAACGCCTTGTCATGGAGACTACAAAAGAGAATATCTCCATGCGTGTCGTTGACCTCATATCACCTGTCGGCAAAGGGCAGCGCGGCCTTATCGTTGCCCCTCCGCGCTCTGGAAAAACGGTCATTCTACAGCAGATTGCCAACTCTGTTGCCCTGAACAACCCCGAATGCATCCTCATGGTGCTTCTCATCGACGAGCGCCCTGAAGAGGTTACCGAGATGCAGCGCCTTGTCAAAGGAGAGGTAATCGCCTCTACTTTCGACGAGCCGCCGGAGCGCCACGTACAGGTAGCAGAGATGGCTATCGAAAAGGCACGACGTCTTGTCGAACATGGCCGCGATGTCATCATCCTTCTCGACTCTATCACCCGTCTGGCACGAGCTTATAATGCTGTCCAGCCGCACTCAGGGAAGATCCTCTCTGGTGGTATCGATGCCAATGCGCTCCATAAGCCAAAACGGTTCTTTGGATCTGCACGGAACATCGAGCAAGGTGGGTCGCTCACCATTCTCGCCACCGCGCTTATCGACACCGGCTCTCGTATGGACGAAGTCATCTTCGAAGAGTTTAAGGGAACTGGAAACCTCGAGCTTGTCCTCGACCGCCGTCTTGCCGATCGTCGTATCTTCCCAGCTGTCGACCCGATCAAGAGCGGAACTCGCAAAGAAGAGCTGCTCTACCATCCAGGAGAACTCGAAAAGATCTATATGATGCGCCAGGCCGTCGCCGACCTGTCAACCATCGACGCTATGAATCTCCTCCTTGGCCGTCTGAAAAAGACCAACAGCAATGTCGAGTTCTTGCTCGGCATGAAGGACTAGAACAAAAACGTCCTGCCCTTCAGTCAAAGGGCGGGACGTCATCTTCTTCTTGTCCGAGTGGTTCATTGGACGAATCTGCTACCTTACGTAGTAACTCTAGTGAAAGAATTTTTCGATACCTAGGCTCGAAATTGCCACCAGCAACCCAACCAAAATTTTGCACATTTGTGAGAGCTGCCGCTTGGGCAACAAGCGCAACCGCTAAATTTTGGAGGTTGAGATCCCCTGTTTTGTACAGGTCTCTTGCCATTTCCAACAGTACGCGTTCTCTTTTCTTGTCGACCGGTTTGTCTTTTCCTTTTTTTTTGTCGACCGGTTTGTCTAATCCATTTGGTAGTAAAAACGCACGAGCAAGATCCAGTGTTTCCTGACGGGAATGTTCTTCTGTGCTTTTCTTGCACACATAAGCGATCAAGGCATCCGCTGAAGAATCGTGGAATCCACTCAGATATGTGTGAGTTATTCGAATAGCAGCCGATAACTTAGGAGTTTCTCTTTTGTTGATTTCAGCCAAAACTCTTCCTCGGTCATAGAAAAAGCCACCAAAAATTTGGTGTATTTTTGTCAGCGCTCTCTTTCCGGCAAGAGGTTTTTCCCCTAACTCTAGAATTTTATGGGTTATTCTTTCTTCACGTGTGAGGACTTTATAGGCTCTTTCTGTCTTTTTTTCTCTATTAGCCCCTCCTTTTTCTCTACTTATCTCTTGGAGTGATATTCCTTCTTCTCCTTGACGCGCCGCTTCATCGGCAATCTTCTTGAACTGCCGCGTTATTTCATTCAGAGATATTGATCCAGTTTTTTCTGCTTTTTCGTATTTTCTTCCGCCACAAATCCCGACGCTCATCTTCAGGTCTGCAAGAAAACTCTCCATACCTTCCAAAGTGTCAACACGCAAGAGTTCCTCGTGAAGGTCATTCGACATATTCTCTCCAAAACGTTGGTATATCCAAACATCCGCAGAGTAGTAAAAAGAAATTTATATTACAACAACTGCAGTGAACATAAGATCATGCCATAATTGAGAAGAGCACTCTCTTGGCAAATGGTGTATTAGAATGGCCTTCTCAACCATTGTCAGAAGGTATACACTAATTTTAAAACCAGCGAGTTCAGGTTAAAGCACGGAGCAATTGGCCATGGCAGCAAAAAAAGCAAGCGCCTCACAGAAAAAAAGTGGCTTTGGAAGCCGGCTCTTCTTTCTTCTCTTTCTTGTCGCCTGCGGCGGCGGAGCTTGTTGGGTCTACCACCATGCCGACCAGTTGAATAACCTCGTCATTCCAAGTGATCGCGAAGAGGTAGTCGAAACGTTCGAAACAGCCTGCACTCCAGAAGACCTTCTTGCCAAGCACAGCCATCTGCTGCCAACCCAACACCATGCTTTTGGGCCTATTACTCTGTATTTTAGCCCCCACCTTTTGGTACAAGGCAAATACAGCCCTGATGGCCGCAGCTCACATGCCGCTTCCATGCTATGGGATCTGACGGACGGAGAATTAGTCCTCGATACCAATGGCTTTGAACATACACAAGGATTTTCAGATTGCCTCATGTCGTCGGCAACGGCTGATGACTTTCACATCCTCCACACCCTCACCAAAAGAGGGCCTCTTTCTAAGGCAGCTCTCGTCAAAGAGCTTGGAAGTGATGACGCAGCAACCTGCGACAGAATCGAATCGTTACGAAAACGCCATCTTGTTATCATTGCCAATGACATCGTGCGACTTCACGTCGAGTCCCCTCTGCTAAAAGTAGAACCCTTAACATCCATCACGAAGCCTTTCGTCAACCGTCGCTCTTCCCACGGACTTCTCATCAGCCCGATCTATTCAAAGAGTGATATAGAAACCCTCGTAAAAGCGGCCTTTGGCCCAGACCTGGCCATCCGCTCCTCTCGCGTCATCTACGTACCCACATACGAACTACAAATCAAAAACCCCGATGGATCGCTGCGGAAGACTTATTGGAATGGAGTTTCAAACAAAGAACTGTGGAAAGGCGGCAAACTTCCAGCCCTTCCCTAGCCGAAGTTTACAAGTTATGGAGCACCATCTAACGCGATCTTCCTCGCACATGTGTGTGGATTGGTTTGGTGTATTACCTACTCGTAAAACAGCCTTTGTCAAGAAGCGAAGCGTGCTAAATCGGTCAATCTGGCAGTTCAGAGTGCAAGATAGGTAGCAATTCGAGTTTCAACATCTGATTTGCTTCGTCATCTCCTATCCATCGTTTTTCAGTCTTCAACATCATGAGCTGCAGTTCCGATCTCTTCTCTTGAAAGTGGACTGAAGGGGTCTTTACGCTCGCTGTATACTGAAACCCGAGGAATGGTATCAACGCTTCCTGACAAAAGCTCTCTACGGACTCAAGGTTCGTCAGCTTATCGTCAACAAAAACAATATGTGATGGGCGCATGGCTACTCTCTCAAGAAAGGCCTTCAACATAGGGCCCTTAGGAAGCCCACAGGTGAAAATCACCCCCTTCTTAAAGATCGCGAGCCCTTCCGCAGTTGTACGCTTCGAACACTCTAATGACATCGATCCAACCGATGGGAAAGAGGTGCTGAAATCAATCCCTACAGCATGCAGTTGTGCCAGCACATGATCCTCGTGGGCACATGATCCTCTTCCTTCTCCCGTCCATGCATTGGTCAATGCCAAGGCAGGAATGTGCCGCTCTTTCAAGTCACGCACAAGTTGAGCCATCCGCGGGTCAACAAGATCGACACGATGCTGCTGTTTGACGATGCTCTCAAGCATCGACGCCTCTTCGTTGCCCTGAAGCGCTGCAACTTCTGCCAGGCACTCTTTTAACCGCTTTTTATATGGTTTTCGTAAGATCTGATCTGACGGAACCGTCAATACATCATGCACATCGAACACAACAAGCGTCTGATCATCGGCCTCTTGGAGTGCCTCAAAGATAGGGGTGAGATCGTCGGCTTTTTTAATCTCTCCCATGACATGCGTGATGAGAATAGAAAAAACAAGTAGAAATGATATGCAATAGGATCCCATTTCAAATCCTCCATCTTATGAGGCTTTTGCAAAAGCCTCTTATTTTTAAATTAAACTGGACTTTAGCATTTTTTGAGACCGATTTCGCATTCGTTGTCTCTCAGACGATTGCATTTATCATAGATGGCCTGCCCAGGC
Source organism: Chlamydiia bacterium (assembly GCA_903848235.1). Classification (GTDB taxonomy): domain Bacteria; phylum Chlamydiota; class Chlamydiia; order Chlamydiales; family FEN-1388; genus CAINFV01. The sequence continues at coordinate 12,499 of CAINFV010000155.1, forward strand.
CGATCTA
>CAINFV010000156.1 GCA_903848235.1 Chlamydiia bacterium
TATCATAGATGGCCTGCCCAGGCCGATCTATGATAAATGCAATCGTCTGAGAGACAACCCTCTGCGAACTCGGTGCCCGAAAAATGCTAAAGTCCAGTTAAAAGAACCGCAGTCCTACTTCCGGATCAGCCCGCACGAAAAAAGAAGTTCTCGAACAGCACGCAGAAACTGATCTGCATCGCCTATCAAAAGGGGAAGCGATGAATTCGATTGACCACCATAGGTGAAGCGAAATTCATCTCCAGGAGCCCCCAGTCGAAGGAGACGCTCTTCCACCACGTGCTCATACTGCTGCCGTTTTTTTCCACACAGCTGCAAAGCTTTATTCCATGAAGCCGAAGAGACACCGACTGGAAGATCTGTGAGCATGTCTGAAGCAAGGGAGTCCTCACCATCTATCTCTGATATCAGTTCTTTCATTGACACATCTTGAGCTCGAAGTTTCGACGTTTCTTCCACAAGCTCAGCCCAAGCATCGACAAACTGACGTTCAATTTTTTGGAGCGCTTTTCTTGTTTTGCGGTCAAGATCCAATATCCTTTTTTGCTGGATCTCCTTGCTCAAAGAGGAGATGTCTGGGCTTATTTCGAGTTGCCTGAGGAATTGAGATGATTCTTTTGTTGTTCCGCTGGCCACTTCTCCGGCTTCTGAAACATCCAGAATCTCCCATCTGCGCTCTATCGGATCAAACCAAAAACAATAGTGAAGCGCCGAAGTCCTAGCACCAATCGAACACTCCCAGTTTGTATCAGCAAAATGAATGAATTGCTTTTGATAATCTGGAACCAATTTCATTAAGGAAGAAAGATAAAAGCGTGTCTTAATCTCTTCGAATGCACATTTTGCAGAAGCATAGATTTTTGATGCAGTGAGCATCGCTGCCCAGGCTATTGGAAGAAAACTCTTTATAGACACCTTTCGCGCAGAAAAAGACAACTTTAGATTTATCAATTTTATAATCTTCTCATTAACAGCATCGGCAGGAAACTTCTCATCTACTATACTTTTGGAAACAAAAGAGCCGATGAGGCCGGATAATTGGTCAATATAATAGGAAGACGCATGAAAAGACCGGCTGACGCTCTTCGTTGCAAATTGCTCGCGGCTCTTCACAGGATCTTCGGCTTGATTCATCGCTGCAATGATCGTTGGATGATTCGGCAAGATTCTAAACATATGGTCAGAAATGCAACCCACGAAACTAATTTCCTGATGATCACCATGAATTTCTCGTATGGAGCGCGTCCAGTTCAAAAATGCGTGAATAGCTTTTTGTTTGTTTATCCCCAAATTCATGCTCTTAAATCTAGAAAAGGCAAAGTCTGCTCGTTCAAGAATCGCCGTCGAATCCTCTCCGCGCGTTGAATAGCAAAGCGTTTCGTGGATAACTCCCCACCGCGTTGTCGTTTTATCTGCGAGCAGCACGCTTTCAAAATGTTCCAACAACTCCATCCCCTTGGCCGCCACTGCCATGCAAATCTCTTTCGGAAGAGCCCTCTTCTCTGCAATGCCTCCCCATTCTAAGAACATTTCTTGCAAAAAGGCTGCAAATCCATTCCTATTTTTGAACGGTTCAATTTGCCCATCTTTTTCTCGACAGAGGGCCCAAGAAAGCTCTTCAGTGCTGTGAACTGCCTGTGGGACGAGGCAGGCTCGGAACTGTTGCAGGGAAAGCGGAATAGAACCTGGAGGGACAGTTGTAGCGGATGCTGTGACACTTCTTTCCCCAATATAGGGGGTTAGTGCTGCTTGGAAACCTGCAAGTCCATATTTTTTTGCTGCAACAAAAAAAGCCTCTACGATGGCACTGAAATAGTTTTGTGAACAAGAAACGTGAGTAGGAATGGTCGTGTCTGTAACCGGAATGAACAACATGCTCCCTATGGCATTTTCCCACGCTCGGAAAAGCAAATTTTGTCCCGGGCTTTCTACCAGCAAGCATGCTTTTCGCGACGCCTCTTCTCCTTTTCCATTCTTCAGAGCTAATTCTTCAAATATCGCCCTTAAGGTCAACGATTCATCAGGATGCCCCTTTTTCCAGGAGACAACGATATCAAAAAAATTTTCAATTGTGTTACATCCAAGTTCTTGAAGAGCATTTTCTACAGCATCACATACGAAAATTTCACATGTGTTTGCTTCGGAAAATGCCGCTTCCGTTATGACTTTTTGAGGCCACTGCAACCCGAAAAACTTAAACCGACTCCCTTCTACATTTCGAGTAATCGCGCCGTCTCCTAGCAACAAGTCCTTAAAGTCCTCAAGAAGCCATTCACTGGCAGCCTCCTGCCGTTGTACTGCAGCAGACACAACGTAACAGTTCCCAAGCTCTCCTTGACGCCACCAGGTTAAAAGTGCGGCGAGAACCGTTACTCGAACGTCAGCGACAGAAAGAACACGGTCGGGCCTTCGTAACAGCATCGAATTGACGATTCTTTTCCCTTCTGCCCCTGTAGGCAGCGGTATCGTTTCAAGGATTTGAAGAAGCCTCCCGTTGCTTTTCAATTCCTGCAATTTCAGAGCGATATGCCTCTCAATACTGTCTCTGTCAGCCTTGATAGGCAAAAAACACCTTTTCACCAGATCGACAATGCCAAGGTTCAGCGTCCCATCGGCTCTCATAAGAGCCTTGGCGACCGCTTGCGGCAACAGCGTCATTTGGCACGAAGCTTTTTCGTATACTAAGCATCCTTCGTACTGCGCAAGCTCTGCCTCATAGTCATCGACCATATATTTCAGGTGGCTTTCCACTATTGTTTCAATATTTTTGCATGCTTCATCAAAGGAATTGGGCAATAGAATCAAAAGACCGTTATCGATGACAAATACCAGACGCGCAGCGAAAATACCTCCTTCTAGTGGTGTCAGCCCACCTTGAGACGGATTATCGACGAAAACTTTCTGAAATAGGGGGAGAACGAAAAGCCTAGCATCAGATGGGCTCTCTTGAAAATGAATCATCAATCGATGCATGTCTCGCAACAGATGACTGAATCGAATGTCACTCATATAAAACTGATCAATCTCCTGACAGGCTCCTTCAAGAGATTTGATTGGATTTTCAGATGCGCGAGCTGTTTGAAGAGCTTCACCAAATCTTCTCCTCAGATCCTCTCCTCGCATGTCCTGTTCACGTACAAACACCATTTCGGCCTGTTTGACATTTGCTACGAGAATCGATATATCGTAGTCGTTATGAGCACATTGAAGTTTTTCGCAACGGATATTCTCACCTTTAATCAACGACTGAGCGAATGATTCTAAATCGGCAATAAGGGGTGCAATCTCACTGAAGGTTCGTATTTTGAATTCGACAGAAGGAGATGTTTCCCTGAGCTGTTTCATCGCTGTCGAAACGGTTTGAAAGTCCGCATCAATCTTAGACATCGATGCATTCCTCCTCAGCCCCTCACTCCCAGCGCCATTGTGGCCGCCAGATAGACCCAGTGTGTAGGGAACAACCAAGGGATTTTTTGCCGTCGATTCACATGTATACAGTGCTGTCATTTCAGCCGTACCTATTCCTTAAGTAAAAAATTTTATTTCAACCTCGCCCACTCATTCCCGCGAAGCCCAGTTATAGAGAAATAAAAATAGCAGTTATTAAAAAACAACAAAAAGAATATCAAAAAAAAACATTGCAGAAGTAGATCATACCACAGATATAATTATTTGAAACTATCGCATCTATTTTTGAGACAAAAAATTCTTCCTCCCAACAGTACACGTTTTTAAAAAATCGACAGCCTCAATCTTTTGACCTCATCCACCGTTTTATAACTTATAAACCCGAGCAAGCAATATGTTGAAAAATTTCCTCGAATCACTGTATCTACAAGAAATGCATGAGTATAGCGCAATAGCTTGTGAGACAGCCAATGCCCGACCTAAACCAAGAGTCTATCGAAGAACAGTCAGAACTGCTCGTCCGGAAGATTAGACACTATCTTATCACCCTCTTTGGGCGTGTCCTTGAAGAAGCGTCTTCCGACGAATTCTACAAGGCATTTTGCTTCGCCATCAGAGAGCAGATCATGATCAACTGGGAATCGACGGCAGTCACCTGGCAGAACGCCAACGAACGCATGATCTTCTATCTGTCGATGGAATTTCTGCCTGGACGTTTTCTCAATAACAACGTCATGGCATTGAAAAATAGCGAGGTCTTTGCCAGAACCCTCTTTAAGACACGCCGTTCTTTTGAAGAGCTAATCTCACACGAATGCGACCCAGGACTTGGGAATGGAGGCTTGGGACGATTAGCATCTTGCTTCCTCGACTCCCTGGCGACGCTGAAGGTCCCTTCGCGGGGCTATGGCCTGCGCTATCAATATGGGCTGTTCGAACAACAGCTTTGGGATGGCATTCAAGTAGAAAAGCCCGACGTCTGGCTATGGAATGAAAATCCGTGGGAATTTCGTCGTGACTTACGAAAGCTTCCTGTGAAGTTCTGCGGCACCCCTATCCGCCGGCCCAACGCTCCAGACACAGAAGCCAATGACCTCGTGAACTACGAGGAAGTCTGGGCGATGCCGTTTGACATTCCCATCATTGGCTATAGCAGGGGAAATGACTTCACTGTATCCACCCTTCGTCTGTGGAGCACGAAAGAATCGCCGAGGAACTTCGAGCTACAACGCTACAATGCCGGCAGACTAGATCAGGCAGCAGAAAACACCACTCTAACCGATGTCCTCTACCCAAGCGACCAGCATGAGACCGGTAAGCGTGTCCGCCTCAAACAAGAATTTCTTCTAGTATCAGCATCCATCCAAGACATTCTCAGATATTTCTTCACAAAAAATAGCGATATCAATCTTTTCAAAGAAAAAATTCGCGTTCAGATTAACGACACCCACCCAGCACTGTTGATCGCCGAGCTCATGAGGCTCTTGACACGGCGATTTGGCATGTCATGGACAGCTGCCTGGGAGACGACACAAGAATGCACCGGCTACACAAATCACACTATCCTCAGCGAGGCCCTCGAGGCATGGGATCAGGGGCTGATGCGCTATCTGCTCCCCCGCCAATACCACATCATTGAATACATCAACCAAGAGTTCTGCAATACCGTTCGCACCCGATTTCCAAACGACGAAGACCGCATTCACCGGATGTCAATCCTGGAAAACAATCAAGTGCGAATGGCCAATCTTGCGATTGTAGGCTCTCACAAAGTCAACGGGGTTGCCGAGCTTCACAGTCAAATATTACAGCAACGCCTCTTCAAAGATTTCTACGAATTATGGCCGCAAAAATTTACCAATGTAACCAATGGCGTGACACAACGTCGCTGGCTGATGTTTTGCAACCCTCTTCTCTCAGAAATGATCACCACTCGCATTGGCGACGGGTGGAAGACAGACTTCTCACAGATACAAAAGCTCGGGGCTTTTGCTGCCGACGATGAGACACAGCGTCAGTTCCTTGACATCAAGCGCGCCTGCAAGGGAAGGCTCTTAGACTTCCTTCGACGCGAAGGACGCCCTCGCGATGCTCAAGGACATCTAGGCCCCTCCACAGTTAGAGCTGATGAGACCTTTCTCTTTGACGTCCAGGTAAAGCGTATCCACGAATACAAACGCCAGCTCTTAAACGCAATTCATCTCATCATGTTGTACCATGATATCCTTGACAATCCTCAGAAACCACGAATCAAACGGTTTGCTATTTTCGCTGGTAAGGCAGCGGCAAGCTACGACATTGCAAAAACCATTATCAGACTCATCCACTGTATAGCGAAGAAAGTAAACTCTGACCCTATTGCCAGCCAGTTTCTGAATGTCACGTATATTGAAAATTACTGCGTCTCTAAAGCAGAGATTATCGTCCCCGCAGCAGACCTCTCAGAACAGATTTCGACAGCAGGACTTGAAGCATCAGGAACGGGGAACATGAAGTTTGCCATGAACGGGGCACTGACCATTGGGACTGAAGACGGCGCGAATATCGAAATGCGGCAAGAGATTACCGATAGCTGGTGGCCATTTCGCTTTGGCGCTTCTACAGAAGACCTTGCAGCGCTTAGAAGTTCTGCCACCTATAGATCATGGGATACGTACGCTTATAATCCGTCAATAAAACGCGCTGTTGACGCTCTCAGAGATCAGTCTTTAGCATCAGGAGATGTAGAACACCAATCCATCAGCTCTCTGTATTATCTCATCCTCGAAGGCGGCTATGGGTCACGAGGAGACAAGTATTTTATCTTAAAAGACCTTCCTGCCTACATCGAAGCTCAGAATAAAGTCGAAGAGCTCTACAAAAACCAACAGAAATGGGCAGAATACGCACTTCACAACATTGCAGGAATGGGAAAATTTTCAAGCGATAGAGCTATTGACGAGTACTGTAAGAACATCTGGGGCGTTCATCCTGTGCCGATCAGTCCAGAATACTACAACAAAATTCAAGATGCCTACCAGAAGAGCGAAGAAGGCTCTACGGCAGCCCCCTTACGACCACTCTAGCCCGAGAATACAAGTTATGCACTGGCCTTTTTTTAATGTTTTTCTTCTAGAGGAAGCTGACTTTCAATCCCCCAGTATTCCAACAGCTCTTTGTATTGCCCACTCTTCACGTAAGTCAAAACACCTTTGTTGAAAAGCTCCACGAGCTCATGGTTTTTCCCTCGGCGGACAGCTAAGCGCACATTTTGGGTCACCAGCGGGGGCATCAGAAGGCGAATCTTCGCCCTATAGAGGCTGCGGTTGAGGCGGCTTGCATTAATGAAATTTAAAATCATCCCGTCTACTTTACCAGTAACCACATCTTCAAGCGCCTGGGTAACGCTGTCATATGGCTTTAAAAGCCACGAGTTTTTGGCTCCCAGGGTAATCTCAGAGCCTTCGTTATAGTCATAAGCTATAACAGCATTTTTCATATCATTGGTCTTCGTATACGGAGAGTTAGCGCCAACTACCACAACGGTCCCACTGACAAAATAGGGGATAGTAAACTCATAGAACGCCTGTGTTGCAGTATCAACAGGAATAGCTGTGAGTACCCCATCTACCTGGCCGCTCTCTAGAAGAGAGGGGAAGGTCTCTGCATCGGCGGTAATAAGACGGACTTGAATATTAACAGTTCTCGCAATCTCATAGAGAAGATCCGATGAAAATCCGATGACACTCTGCTCAGTTCCATAGAGCTGTATGTTATTCCAGCTACGAGGGTAGGCGACAACATAGGGGGTTGTTCTTTTCTCAACGGGGTGATGAAATGTGCATCCTGTGACTTTGAGCATCATTGCCAAAACGATGGCAGACACAACGAATCCCATTCGCCAGAAAAGTTTCTTTTTTCGAGGGATTTCCTGAGCCATACGGCATCTCCACATAACAAAGTTTTACTCTTAGCGCGACCCACTAGGCCGCCATCGCATAACAGATAACCGTATCTCATCAGTTCTAAAGATTACCACACCTTGCATTGCCTACGTCCACAAAATGTCTTTCTACTAGACTTCGGCATTTTTTTGTAGATTGCGAGGAAGAAAATCATAAGATACATTGTGTGCCACTTGCTATAAGCTGGACTTTAGCATTTTTTGGGCACCGAGTTCGCAGAGCGTTGTCTTTCAGACAATTGCATTTATCATAGATCGGCCTAGGCAGGCCATCTATGATAAATGCAAGAAGTATGAGAGACAACGAATGCGAAATCGGTCTCAA
>CAINFV010000157.1 GCA_903848235.1 Chlamydiia bacterium
AACTTCAATGGCGGCACCAATGATATCACCAGTAAGCGTGTCGAATTCTTCTTTCTCTGTGTACTCTGTGCGCTCTGTGGTGATTTTTTTTGTGCTAGGCATTTGTTTCCATTTACTTCGAACCGGTGTGACAAATTTTGGGCTTATGGGTAAGGATCAGCTTCGCCGGTTCCTTGCGGAGCTTTTTCAAGGCTCTTCCAATGGTAGATCCCTCGGCCTTAAGGCCATGGGTTTTTAAGGACGTACCTACGTTCTTCTGCTCTCTTCAATGGACTCTAAGAGGGACGTGTATGAGGAGAATCTCAGCGAAGAGATCTGGTTTTTTTCGATAGCTTCTGGGACGGCACACCCAAGCTCCCCTCTATGCCAGCAGTTTTTAAAGGCGCATGGTTGTTTGAACAACTCAGGGAATGCCTCTTGTAGATCTTCCTTCGTCAGCTCAAACACGCCAAAACTTCTGATTCCTGGGGTATCGATGCACCAGCCTCCGAAGGGAAGGCGAAGAAGGTTCGTCGACGTTGTTGTATGGGATCCTTTGCCGATCGCCCGTATAGAGCCGGTTCTGAGGGCAAGCCCCGTAAGTACATTGATGATACATGTTTTCCCAGTGCCAGATTGTCCTGAGAAAACGGATACCTTGTCCTTCATGACTCCCCTTACCTGATCAAGCCCTTCACCAGTGACCGTGCTTAAGGCAATGGTTTTAATGCCAAGTGATGAGTAGAGGCGGAGGCATTCATCAACGAGAAGCGATTCTTTTGGATACCGGTCTTTCAGGTCGAGTTTATTGATGAGAATGACGGGCTCCATATGCCCTTTTTCAGCAGCAATCAGATACCGATCGAGGATAGAGGGCTTTACTGATGGCTCTGCAAGGCATACGGTGATAAGAACTTGATCGACGTTGGCGGCAACAAGCTGTTGTCTGACTCTGTGGAGGTGCTCTTCTCGACATAAGACCGATGACCGCGGCAGGATGTAATGAACAGATCCTGTTGTGGGAGTTATCGGTTCAAAGAGGACGTTATCTCCGACGACAACGAGATTTTTTTTGAGGTTTCTGTCGAGCTTAAAAGAGCCTCGAAGAGAACAGGAAACGGTTGTCTCTTCGGTAGCAACCTCGATTTCCTGAGAGCGGATGTGGATGACCTTCCCTGCGAGGAGGCCTTCGATATCCATTTTCTTCGGTTGTTCGTGAGATTTTTTGAGCTTGTCGGTGACCTTGTATTTCGAACGGTCAGTTCGTTTTGCTATTTTACTCTCTCGACGCTGCTCTCTTCGAGTTGGGTCAAAATGCTGGTCCCACTCTTCATGACTTACCATGGAATTGATGTTACCCCGTTTGCAGTTGTACACACACGCGTCGTGCTACCATATACCATACAGCAAAAAAACCAATTCCTAAACCTGTGAGAATCGCAATTTCTGGCGACAGGAACTGGGCAATAAGTCCTCCTAGGGGAGGGCCGATGATGCCTCGCAATCCTATAGCTAAGATGTTCACAGAAGAATACTGAAAGCTTGTCTCCGTCCCAGAGAAGATCGGCCCTGACAGATGCCAGATGAGGTGGCTGCCAGCTTGGGCGATGCCATAGAGTCCATAGGCGACGAGGACAAAGCGGGGGTCAAAGATGGCCAGAAGGAGCGTGCCGAGGAAAAGGCCGAAGCCGCAGAACACAGCGCTTGAGACAAGGGGTAGAGGAAATCGACGAATGGCAGATGCCCACAGATTTGAGGTGAGGATAAACCCAAGGCCTTTGAGGACGCCCATGGAGACAAACAGCTCAATGTAGGAGATCTTGAGGGTGCTCAGAAAACTCGGGATCGCAGGCATGGCGACCATGAGCCCAAGCCCCGCGAGGAAAAAGCCTACTTGGAAATGGAGGAAGTCAGGACGGCTTCGTAACAGATGAAAAGTGGCTTGCCAGGGGTGAAGAAGAGCGTCTTTGACATTCGATTCTATGGGGGGTGTGACGACACTTTTTTCCGCCTCTTCATCGGGGAGAATAGAGAGGGCAATGACAGAAAAGAGGCTGATCCCGCCGGCAATGCAGACGAGTTGCCGCCACCATTCAGGATGCGCGTCAAGAATAACGCCGAAGCAGACAGAAGCGATGACACCGACGGCATAGGCAATGCAGGATGCTTTCGAGAAAATCTGTTCCTTCTCCCCTTCGGCAGTGTTGATTTTGAGCAGCTCCATACGTGCTGGGATGGCTGCCTTTGAAAAAAGAGCGTATAGAGCTCCTGCAATTACGAAGAACCACGCATGATCGACAATAGGGGCGAAGAGAAATGGGATGACAGACAGCGATGTGGCAGCCAGGAGGTTTTCTTTAAGATGGGATCGTTTCTTTAGTAAAAAAGATCCCCAGTAGAATGACAGTACTGAGACTGTTGGCTTGAGCATTGTCAGCACGGCTACCTGAAATGGAGAGGCATCCAGCTGCTTTGTGAGGAGAATGGCGATCATCGAATAGATGACGACAAACGGTTCTTGCACCATATGGCTGATAATGAAAGCTCGCTGGGTAGCGTCACTCCGTTCTATCGGAGGCTTGGCAAGGGATGCTACTTCAGGGGTGTCGAGCCGTATGGCCACGCATGACTCCTCATGGTTGGGGCTTTTGCAAAAGCCTCGGTTGATATTTCTTTATTCAGAATACCAGAAAATCGGTTTTTCGTGCTTGATACATCAAATTTACCAAGATCTTATTTTAGTTTTAGATTCTACGGAATAAAGGAATAAAAATCATTGTGTTATGATTCGGCTCAAAAGAGAGAGCTATTTTTTAGAATTTGTTAATGCATAAAGAATGATGGCTCCTGCTTGCGATACGTTCAACGATTCCATAGGTCCTGGCATTGGAATTGTGATGAGCGAAGGGTGGCGCGATTCTGGCACACGGTGTCCATGGGCTTCATTTCCTACAACGAGAAACCAGTTTTTCGGAGGTGTATACGTCCGCAGATCCTCTCCTTTTGTATCGGCGACGATAAGAGAGGCGTCGGGGGGAATGATATCGAAGGTGCCAGAGATAAGAGTGAGGTCAAACTGCGCACCTTTTGCCGCACGCAGGGCCTTTGGATTCCACGGGTCAGCACAAGGATCGATGAGGAAGACGGTTCTCACATCAAGAGCTAGAGCTGTGCGAAGCAGCGTCCCAACATTGCCTGGATCTTGAAGGCCGTCGAGGACAAGGGCATGTTGAATTTTTCCGGGGGTATCGTGTGAGGGAAGAGGGAATTCTGCAAAGCACCCTTCTGACGTTTCGACTCCTGAGATTTTTGAGGCGACGATCTGGCTGATGATGATTCGCTCTCCGATATAATCGGGGAATAGCTCTTGGCTTTGTTCGGCGAGCATGAGGCGTATTGGCGTGTGGCGAAGAAGCAGATCATGGAGGAGATTTTTACCCTCAACGAGCACTGTTTGAGTGGCATGGCGATAAGCACGATCTTTTTGCAGGAGAACCCAGTGTTTGACAAGATCGTGAGAGGTGCTGACGATGGTTTTCATAAGAGGAGCTGCCTTAGGAGTTGTTCTTTGTCTTTGATTCGGAGAGTAACGGACAGATCAAACGCGCGTTCTAAGAGCTGGCCCATGGCGGCACCAGGTTGTATGCCACGTGCCTTGAGATCGTCGCCGTTTACAAGAAGGGTTTTCGACCGAACTTGTTCGATCCAAAAGAGCAGCTCCTCTTGTTTGGAGAGATGTCGTCGTTCAAAACCGTCAGGATCTTCACGGAGAAGTGCGACGGCAGACAGATAGTCGGAAAATTCAGGGCGCGCATAGAGCTTGACCATCTCGGTGTCAGACGGTCTGATGTGAAATCCATCGTATTGAATAAACAGCTCGATGATCTTTTTGTCTCTTCTGGAAACGTGATAGTCATCAGCGAACTGTGGGAGGTAGGATGCTTCATCGCCGTCAAACAGCAGACAGAGACATGCGGCAAGCGAATTGCCAGTATAGTTTTCAACTATGGCAAGACGATGGTTGAGGACATCAGATGGCATTTTCTTTAATACTGGAAAGATTGTCTGTAGCAGCCCACACGATGCCATGTCGCGAAGGCAGGATGGCAAGACCTTCTTCTCTAACATTTTATGAAGTTCTTGCCACACCCGTTCTGGAGATACTGAGGAAGCTACGTGATGGCATTCGTGGCACATGGCATTCCACGTTTCCACGTCTATTGAAAAGCCTAGCACGTTTTTAAAACGAATGGCACGAATCATCCGAAGACGGTCTTCTTTAAACCGGTCTTCAGCGCGGCCAATAGTTCGGATGATCTTTTTATCAATGTCCTCTTTCCCACCGATGAAGTCGTACAGCTCATGGCTGATTGGATCGTAGAACATCCCATTGATGGTAAAATCTCTTCTCTTAGCGTCTTCTTCTGGTGAGGAGTGAAGGTCTACGTGGGATGGCCGACGGCCATCAACATACTGAGCATCAGAGCGAAAGGTGGCGACTTCAAATTCATGTTTATCTAGCAGCACTCGCACAACGCCAAATTGTGCCCCAACAGCTATTGAGCGTGGAAAAAGGCTCATCACCTGCTCTGGATGGGCGCTTGTGGCGATGTCGATATCTTGACAGGGCTTCCCCATCACAAAGTCTCTGACCCATCCGCCGGCAAAGAGGGCGGTGAAATGAGCTTCTTGTAGAACTGTGACGATGGATTCTGCTAACCGTTGATGCTCTTGTCTCATCTTGACCTTTGCGGAAGTTTTTCTCCAGTCCCTTAGTATCGATGGTCAGCGGCTCTGCGTCAATGGGAGAGTACTATACCCAAAATAAGTTGAAGAATCGGTTTTTGCCTTAGCCGAAAACCCCATCTTCGACTCTGAAAAAAACAGCCCCTATAGCGAAAGTTAAGCCTGTTTTTTCGGAATCGAATCTGTGGCCTTCGGCGTTGGCAAATTCCCGGTTCTTCAACTTATCTGGGTATACCCATCGCACGGCATTTCTTTGTCTGAGAAGCCGCCCTTTGCAAACATATCAAAAAAACTTGACATTTTCCTCTAACGGCATCAACATGCCTCGATCTTAGCTCGAGGGTACAAGCTAGGGATGGTCCTTCTCGAGTAAAATGAGTATTTTTCCTGGATGTTCATGAAATTGAATCTACTCTTGTCCTCATTCATTGGCGTTGTCGTCTGTTCTTCGAATCTAGCGGTCTGTCTTTGTTCAGAACATGTCAGAGAAGTTGATCACGAAAAAACATCTCGCCACCAGGAATGGAACAAAGAGATGCCATGTGATCTTACTGTCATTGGGCCTGTCATCATGGCAGACGGCATTGGGAGACAATCCATTGATTTGATTGACAGTCTGCAGCCGTTCTTGAGAATTTCCTTCATTCCTACCATTCCCTTACAGGAATGCGAGGTTTCTCCTTTGCGACAAGAGATACAGAAAGTCTTATATCGATCGGGTGTACAACATAAAGGAAGGGTTGTCATCTATGAAGAACCCTTACTACAACCTCCTTTAGGTAGGCCCTGGTCTGGGGATTTTTGGTCGCGTTTTGGGCTTTTGCAGCATGATCCAGAGCAAATTCGTATCGCCTATTCTATGTACGAATCAAGCAGAATACCAAGAGAATGGGTTGATATTTTAAATTCCTCTTTTGATGCAGTGGCTGTTCCCGACCCTTTTTTACTCCAAGTTTATCAAGAATCGGGTGTAGAAATTCCTGTGTTTGTCGTACCTCTTGGCAGGGACCTCCATGATTTTCTTTCCGCTCCTTTGAAGACGGAGAGACATTTCCCCATGGTCTTTGCCAATTTTGGGGCATGTGCCGCCAGGAAGAATTCCTTGAGGCTGGTACAGGGCTTTGGAGAGGCTTTCGGAGATAGTCCGGCAATCATGTTAAAGTTATATTGGCGACAGAAGTGGGGTGAGCAATACAAGAACGCTATTGTCACTGAAATTGCTTTAAGAGGGCTCCATAACGTATATATTGAGGAAGGCCCTGTCGCTTTTCCCGAGTATTTTCGTCGGTATATGGGAATCGATTGCTTAGTCAATATTTCCACTGGTGAGGGTTTTTCGAACCAACCACGAGAGGCTATGGCACTCGGTATTCCTGTGATATTAACAAATAACACAGGGCAAAAAACTCTTTGTGAAACGGGGTTAGTATGCAGCGTCCCTTCAGAAATTGAGATCCCTTCTCAGTACCCATACCCAGGTGTTTTTGGAGTTCAATACGACTGTACTGTCGAAGACGTTGCGCGAGCTTTTAAAGAGATGTATGAGCACTACGGCCTCTACCTGCAAAAAGCAAAGAAGATGAGACTTTTTGCACGAAGATATGACCTTTCAGCTGTTGCAGAGGGGTTTCTAAATCTGGTAAAACCGAAAAAGATAATCGTTGGTAAAAAAAATAAAATTCTAAAAAATGGCCTGATGACGACAAGCAAGCGGCTTGCAAAAAAATATCGTATGCTATTGGACACGAAAAAAATGTGTCAGATGCCTGTGCGTAATTTGTGAACTCGGGCTAGAATAAACTTTATTCAGCCTCGGAGTACATCATGGAGGTGTCTTTGGGTAGGATGGTATGCGCAGGGATGGTTATCCTTTCACTATCGTTAATCTTTGATTTAGAAGCAGCACCTCAACAGAGAGGGAATGGGGCTTCTCTGGAATTGCCTGTATCAAAGGGCTCTACTGTTGCAAGCCCTGAGCTAGAAAGATCGAAGCGGTTAACCCGCTCGATGGTTTGTAAAGAGAAAAAAGTTCAGATGACCGACACGGGCTACGATCTTACCATAGCAGGGTTTATTGCGTTGGCAGATGGGCTTGGCAAGCAGTCTGTGGAGTTGATAGAATCGTTACAGGACGCCTATCTCATTTCCTTTCTCTATACACGCCCCCCCAACGCAGACGAGTTACATCAGTTGTCACGATCTGCTCGAAAAGTTGTTGAAACGTCAGGGGTCCAAAACCCGGGGAAAGTTCTCCTTTTTTTTGATGCTGTTCATGCCATCCCGAAAGATGAAGTCCCTACAGATATGTTTTGGCCAAGGTTGGGTATCCAAGAGGAAGATGACAATCAAATTCGTATTGCATATTCGATGTTTGAGTCGAGTAGAATCGCGAAAAACTGGGTGCATGATCTCAACGATCACTTTGATGCTGTCGTTGTTCCAGATGAATTTTTAGTCGAAGTCTATAAAAATTCTGGCGTAAAGACTCCTATTTTTGTCCTCCCTTTAGGAGTGGATTTAACCGCCTTCCTTCAAGCGCCGCTGAAGAAATCAAAAAAACATCCTTTTGTCTTCGCTAGTTTCGGAACCTGTGATTGTCGAAAAAATCAACTGTTGTTAGTTCGATCCTTTTACAAAGCTTTTGGAAACAATCCGAATGTTCTTCTGAAACTGTGCTGGCGTCATGCCTCTCCTGATTATCGAAATGCTGTTCTTGCGGAAATTGCGGCAAAGAATATGAAAAACGTTAGGATAGAAGAAGGTCCAATTGACAAGAATACGTATCTTCATCGCTTTTCCAGCATAGACTGTCTTGTGAATATCACATTAGGAGAAGGCTTTTCTATTCAGCCACGGGAAGCGATGGCGCTTGGCATACCAGTGATTGTGTCGAACAACACGGCGCAGACGACCATTTGTTCGAGCGGTCTTGTCGAAGCTGTTCCTGCGACTATTGAACAGGCAGCCCACTTCCCCTTTCCAGGTTCTTTCGGAGTCCAATATGCTTGCTCCGTGGGGGATGTTGTTCTGTCATTGCGAAGAATGTATAAACACTATGAAGACTATCTGGAGTTTGGACAAATAGCCGCCCAGTTGACTATGCCTCAGGCTTTGGATGGGCGGCCATTTGTCTAAATCAATTTTTAAGAGACGTTTTTTCTAACACTGAGCAACTATTGGACGGCGCTTTCTTATGATTGGCCACAC
>CAINFV010000158.1 GCA_903848235.1 Chlamydiia bacterium
AACTTCAATGGCGGCACCAATGATATCACCAGTAAGCGTGTCGAATTCTTCTTTCTCTGTGTACTCTGTGCGCTCTGTGGTGATTTTTTTTGTGCTAGGCATTTGTTTCCATTTACTTCGAACCGGTGTGACAAATTTTGGACTTATGGGTAAGGATCAGGGCGTAGCGCGTTGTTCGTTTTGCAAAAGCCTCTACCGTCAAATTTTCTAGGCACAAGCTAGAAGAGATCGGGATGTGAGCCTGTTCTTTCTAGAAATAATGTGGTTGGTGTTGTGCGGTAAATAAGAAGCCAGTCCGGTTCTATGTGGCATTCCCATCGATCTACGTAATTTCCAGTTAATTTGTGGTTGCGAAATCATCCTTCAAGAGGAGCGGTAGATACCAGCTTTTCTAAAACTTGTTCTAGTTTCTTTATATCGAGTCCGCGTTTTATTTGATGTCTTTTCTGAATTGAGAAGTAGTCGATATGGTCAGCATTTAACCGCCCAGTTTTTTAAGCATATCAGAAACGCTTTTGTATTCAACCAATCCCTCTCCTGCCTCGCTTTGTCGAAATGCTTCTAGAGTTTCTTCGTTCGGTGTTTTTTCGTATTTCTCTCGCACGCATTCCATGACGAGTTCTCTGAAAGAGACGCCTTTTAGGGCAGCTATGGCTTTTAATCTTCTGTGCTCTTCGACACACAAGTCGAGAGTTGTTCTCACCATTCTATGGGATGTGCTCATATAGATAATCCTTCTTCGTGACATCTTCAGAGTAGCATCTTTATGCTTATATGTTGATACGCATCACCTTGATGTCTGTAGCTGTCATCCATAAGAATCGCCCAGACGAATGTATCGTCGCTAAGAATAGCAGCCACTCGTCATTGGCGTAGGAGAGACATTCGCTGTATCAGGGCTTTAAGGTTTGTCAGCAACGTCATGGAGTCAAAAGCACGCCATAGCGTCCGGTCATCTGCTTGATATTTGCAGGAGACACTCGCCTGACAAAAATTGCTGATGACATCATAGAAATTCCTATGACACGTGACGAGTTAGCGCCTATTACCGCGGCTGTTGCCTGTCAGCTGTTTGCCTATTACTGCGCTAAAAAGCGCGGCGCGGATATCGACCAGCCGCGGAACCTTGCCAAGTCCGTCACCGTGGAGTGATGGAGGATTAAAACATCATCAAGCTTGGTATTTTAATGCCGCAAGAGCCGCCATGAGCTGCTTCATTTTTTCAGGAGCGATATTTTTACTTCTGGCGACCATCAGCTGCAACGCCGGCTTTGTAGATAGCTGCGACGCGATAGTGGCATATGACGGATTCTGGCTTTGTAGAGCGGCCTCGAAATCACTAACCGTGTTCAACGTCGGTGCACGAGATAGT
Organism: Chlamydiia bacterium; assembly: GCA_903848235.1. Classification (GTDB taxonomy): domain Bacteria; phylum Chlamydiota; class Chlamydiia; order Chlamydiales; family FEN-1388; genus CAINFV01. The sequence goes on from CAINFV010000158.1 coordinate 1,373, forward strand.
GAAGGTGTTGCAGCACCACCTGGCTGCTGTTTCAGCATGCCTCTTTGTGCTATGGCAGCCTGTGCTAATGACGCTGTAGAAGGGGTTCCCATTATCGGCCTCTTAGGCACCGAAATAGGAGGTGGTTTCATGGGCCGCGCGACCATTTCTTCGGCAGAAGGAGCCTCAGCTCCTTTAGAATGAGCAACGGCTGGTGGTGGGGGTTGATACCTGCTCTCGAAAGGCTTTCTGCTCGGTGCCTGTCGCCCAGCAGGGCCGCCAGCTCTTCGTGGAACAGAAAGACGCGTCCTCTCGCTCACAAGAAGAGCTTCTGCAAAGTGCTCTGAAGATACTGGGGCTAGCTTCTCCATCACAGCGCGAAAAATAGTTCGTACCTCGCCTTCGGTTGCATAGTGAGAATTCCAATACGATGGCGTGAATACGCCAAGAGTGCCCCAAAATATACGGCTAGGAAGACTTTTTGAAGTCACCGCAACAGCTGATAAATCCTTTAGCTCCCCCTCTTCTCCAATCACAACGAAACGAGAGTCCTTGATGATATCGGCAATCTTGTCTTCCCACCCCTCTTTTAACCTTGTCGAGCCCGATTCAAATAGACCGTGCTCCTGGCATAACTCTTGCACATGGTCCATCACGCCCTGCGGAATCCCAATCGACATAAGGCCTCCTCCTAATCATCGTAGATATAGAAATTTCTGCATACATCGACCAAGCGTTTTCGGACAAGGAGTAAAGTGGATAGCCGCTTCATCAGAATGATCGATCTCTCTTGCGTCTCATACTCTCTGACGTTTGAGGAGAGAGGTTAGGTTAAATTCTTTTCAATAAAAACATTTCCGAATAGGATGCGGATAAGCGCTAAGTCGCTATCTATTTGCTGTCAACCACACCCCTCCCTAAAGGGAGAGGCTTGAGGGGAGAAATCTCCAAAGGCGGTTGACCAGACCCCTCGGGT
>CAINFV010000159.1 GCA_903848235.1 Chlamydiia bacterium
ACCAAAAAGGTCTTGAATCTTGTAGGTGAGATGCCTTCACGCGAATCGACAGCAGAGCTGCTAGGCTGTCGTATCTAGACAACCGTTCACAATGGCCTGAAAGGGCTATATGTCCACATTTGTATAGATTTTTAGAAGCGGCACCTGCTGCCCTGACACTGGATCTTCATACATCAGCGCAAAAGAGAGGTCAAAATCCTCATATCTCTCCGGGATCATGGCTACCCTGAGGCGACTCCATGCAGGCGGTATAGCATTGGGAGGAAAAGCCAAAGAATCGCCACCTCCTGCCTGACAGCAGGCTGCAATGTCGCAAAGCTTTGCTTCTATATCTCGCAGGCCAAGCCTCCTAGCATGTGCAAGGCTCGCCTTCATAAGCGCCACAAAATATCCTCGAGGGTAGGACAGGTGAAGCGGCACGTGCGATGCGGAGATCGGGGGAGAGAGGAATCCCCCCATGGCATTCATCCATAATCCCACAACGACATTTTGTGATTGGCTCTCAACGACCCGTATTGCCTGAAACAGCCTTTCAGAAGGCATAGCATGGCGCTGGCACAGTGTTGTGAAAATATCCAATACGGTACATGTCGCAGAAGGGTCTTTAGAACACATTTCCTGTGCAAGCTGTTTTAATTCCTCTTCTGTCGTACAGCCAAGGAGTTCACATGCATATTTCACAGAAGGACATTGAAAGAGGGAAGAAATATCTTCGGCAGACATTTTTTTCATAACAACCTCTTTGAAAACCAATGGCAACGCTAAGGCGGTGACAGGGATCCCATCAATTATTCTAGTCAGCGTCCTTTTCTGTGTCAGAAGTTCTCGAATATCTTCGACCATCCATAACCCTAAAGACTCTCTTCGCAAGGCTCCTGAGGCAACAAGAAAACAATTTGCACACCCTCCTTGCCTCCACCATGTGAAAAAAGTCGTCAAAACAGCGCACAGAGCATCACCTCGTGACACCGGCGTGTCCAAACGCCGTTGTAGAAGACAGTTAACATCTTCGATAGCCTCGGGGTCTACCAGAAGTGGTGTTTTCTCCATCGCATACACTAATGACTGATCTCCTTGCAGCTCCTTCATTGAGGATACAATGTGCCGTTCCATAGCATCCCTTTCTCCTTTAGGATGGAGGAAGATTGCTTTTACAAGAGAAATCAACCCAAGATTAAGAGTCCCGTCGTGACAAACAAGAGCAGCAGCCACTGCTTGCGGGAAGAGGGTGGCTCGTACGTTTTCAGATTTATAACAGGATGGCGCTTGAGAAATTCGTGCTTCAACGTCCTGTTTTTGTCTCTTGAGAATCTCGGAGGCTCTTTCTTTCAATACGGAGCACCCCTCATCGTCAAAGACCCCAGGAAGGGAGGCTACTACACCATGATCTGCAACTAACAGCAGTTCTGCCGCCATTTCGTGAGCGGCAAGAAAAGAAAAACCGCTAGCCTGCGGCCCATCAAAAAGCACTTTCTGGAGAAAGGGCACCAGCACCCTTTTCGTTTGCAGAGCAGACGCCTGAAAGGCAGATACTACAAGCCGAAGACTGTGCAATAATTGCCCAAAACGGAAGTCCTCACCATAAAACTTCTCAGCCATGGCAAAGGCTGTTTGTACAACCGCAATCGGATTATCATCTACTAACGCTTGAGCACACGCTGCGCTGAGGGTGAGGTGTAGCTGCTGCTCTTCGTGCGCCATTTCATCCCTGACAGCTCTCTCCGCATCGAGCACTCGCCTAACAATCATTCCTACCCGCTCTTCAAAGGATGCTCCCCCCTGCTCCTCTCTCTCCTGGCGCTTTTCAGGTCGTGTGATACCGCTCTGCTGTAGCGACTCCATCAAAAGAGTCAGATGGTGCCTTGTTTGAAACAACGCCTTTCCTTTTTCTGAGAAATCACTAGCTTGATATGTTGTTTCAAGCAGGCGTTCTATTTCGGCGAAGGAATCTTCAACCTGTTCTTCTGAAAATACGAGTTCAACCTCCCTTCCGGCCATCTCCCCTCTCTGCGTAGATCGTTTTTGTAGACGATCTTCGACCCCCACCATAGGAATTGGCTCACGGCCTGACACTTCGCTCATAGTCCACCGCTGGTGAAATTCCACATATTATAGTGTTTCTTGCATAGGCTCGGTCTGGAGGACGTCTTGAATAGTGCGCAGAAAGCTCTCATCATCTTCTGTTAGATACTGCATCGTTGGTGCATATGGCACTGCATAGATTGTATGCATGACAACGTGTTGTGGTCCGGCTTGGAGACTAATCTCTTTGAGTAACTTTTGGTATGCATCGCGAATGCGCAAACAGAGGTCTCCTGCTTCGATCAGCGTTTGCGGGATTGGGGATGAGACAAGTCTTTTAGCAACATCAAGAGCCGAGAGCTCTTCTACTATTGGATCAAGAGTGCCTATATATTCGAGTATATGCTCTCGTCCCTCTCGGGATAATTTCTGAATCTTCTCTGCCATGACACCCCACGCCACAACAAATTTCTCTTCCAACTGAAGAAGTTTTTTCGATCTCATCCTCTCTTGAACAAGAAGTTTTTTTTCTGTAATAGCTCTTTGAACAGGTTGACTCAGCGTTTGTATAAGAAGCGGCTGAAAAAACGCCTGTAATTCCAGAACTGGGAAATACATACTTCCTGTTTCATTATAAAACATCTGCCCAGACTCTGGAACGGAGATGACCGACCACTCACGGGTGAACGGATCAAACCACAGTGCATAATCAATAGATTCGTCTTTCCCGGAAATCTTCGTGCTATAGTTCACATCAGCAAAATGAAGCGCATTGTGCGGGTAGGTTGGGTAAATTGCAGAAAGTAGGGAATATTTTAATGCTGTCAAATGGGATGAGGAAAGAGTTTTTCCTGATGCAGTTTTGTGGTTAGCGCAGACTTCATCGACACTAGCGAGAACCGCTCGTACAAACTCTCCGACTGTCGGCTTCATATTTCGAACAAGGCGTTTATTCGTCGCCGCCACTATCTCATTGCACATGTCACCACAATCAACGTCCATGCATTCGTTTATATCAATGATTTTCGAGGACATTGAAAGCAGAACTTTTTTTGTCATCTTGTGCAGACTCCCTCGCGCCAACTGACGATCCAGCATCTTTGTTGTTTCCGCCTCTATTAACCCTCTCACTTCAGATCCTTTTTCATGCCAACGGAGCAAAGAGGGATGATTGGGTAGAAAACGGAAATTATGGTCTATGGAGCAGACGCTTATAGACAGTCCTTCTTCTGTGCCATGCCGTTGTCGAAATATCTCCATCCATTGAAAGAGTCTTGGGATAGCTTCAGCTACGGTATCCCCAAAATGTTCTTTTGTGCCTCCAGAGACTTCCAGCTCACCTTGTTCGAGAAAATTGAAGAATTCATAACAACCAGACATAGAATAATATTGAAGATCGGTGAGAGGCCCCCTTTCTATCATGGCAACGTCTCCATCCCCACCACCAAGATCTTTTTCACGTAATGTTGCCTCAAAATCTGCAAGAAAATCTTTTGATGGCACTCTCTGAGCTACTTCAAGATGATCATATGTCCTTCCAAATGCCCCAAGATCGTCGACCCATTGTTCGAATGATCTCTGTAGAAATTCTGCCAACTCCACCGCAGAACGAAATGGCACCATATCCCCTGATGTTGGGTCCTCACGAAGCATAGCAAAAGAGAGTTCAGAACTCGCTTCCATAGCCTGAGGAATGAGACCCCCTCTTAAAAACCTCCACCCGGCGGGCACTGCATCTGGAGGAAGATCAAGGGGTGCCGTATATGGCGGCTGGCACAGAGCAAGCGTCTCTTCGAGCTTTCGAACAATATCCTCAAGATTCAGTCTCTTGGCGTGATTGAGACTAGCAGTAAGAAGGGCCATAAAATATCTGCGTGGATAAAACAGCTGTATCGGCACATGAGAAGGTGAGATCGGAGGAGACAAAAACCCTCCCATAGCATTCTCCCATATTCTCAAGAAGACATTCTGAGATTGGGATTCAACGACTTTCACGGCCCGCAGAAACTGTTCCTGAGGAATAGAATGAAGCGTGCACAGCTGCGAAAAAACATCCAGCAAGGACAAGCTCTGTTCAGGATTTTTTAAACAGATGTTCTTAAACTCCTCTTCCGTTGTACAGCCAAGAAGTTCACAAGCATATTTTACGGCGGGCAAGTGATACACATTGGCAAGCGCTATGCCCGTCATCTTGCGCTTCACCGCCTGTTTAGCAACGCAAGGCAGCCCCACAGAAGTAACAAGATCTCCGCCTACTGTCCTCGTCAGAGTTCTGTGCCGTGTCAGGAGCTCTTGGATATCCCCTATCATCCATAAGGTAGCCAATTCCCTGCGCATCGTTCCAGCTACTACTAGATAGCAATTGCCAAGACCACCTTGACGCCACCAGGTGAAAAAAGTCTTCAACACTGCCTGAAGGACATTCCCTCTCGACAGAGGGGCGTCGAGAGGACGTTGAAGGAGACAATTAACGTCTTCTACCGACTCAGGGTCTGTCACAAGAGGAAAATTTTCCAGCGCCGTTACAACCGTTTCATCACTTTGAAGTTCTCGCAGAGAGGATGCTATATGCCGCTCCATAGCATCTCTTTTCTCTTTAGGACTGAGAAAAACTGATTTTACAATTGAGATCAGGCCCAGATTGAGAGTGCCGTCTTGACGAACAAGAGTTGCTGCCACAGCTTGCGGATAGAGTGTATTCCGCACGTGTTGAGAGTCGTAACAACCAGAGCTCCGATGTTCAGAAATCATTAACTCAACAGCTTGTTTTTGCCGCTGAAGAATTTCGGTCACCTTTTCTTTTAGTACCGTACTTGCCTCTTCGAACGATTCAGGAAGGGTGCCTAGCTCCCCACAATCCGCCAAAAACACCAGTTCTGCCGCCATTTCGCGCCCTCTTAAAACACAAGTTCCTCCTGCATACAGATCTTCGACAAGCATTTTTTGGAAAAGAGGCACCAGCAGTCGTTTGGCTTCAAGAGGATAGGCTTGAAAGGCTGATACTGCCAGCCGGGCATCCTTTAAGATGGGCATGAGGCGAGAATCCTCATCGTAAAACCTCTCGGCTCTTTCCAATGCTTTTGCAAGTACCGAAACTGGATCATCAGCTCCTAAGGCATTAACACAGGCGGCCTGAAGATCTCCTCGTACTGCTTGTTCTTCTTGGGCTGTTTCACTTATAAGGGCCATATCTGCATCATGTACTTGAGCAATCAGCCCTCTTACCCGCGATTGAAAGGGCAGATCTTCTCCTGCCTCACCCTTTCGGCGTCTTTTGTCTGGGAGACTGCCGGAGTCTTGAAGAGTCGACCGTAAAAGGCTTAGGTGACGGCGACTCTGAAAAAGAGCTTTTCTTTTTTCTAAGAGCCCACTGGCTTGATGCATTGTTTCAAGCAGCCGTTCGATTTCAACGATGGCCGTTTCTATCTGTGTATCTGACACCGTAGCGGAAGAATACACGTGCACCTCTCTGCCCGCCAGAACGCCTTCACTCTCCAATTTTCTTTTACTACGTGTCGAAAAACTTTCTTCCATGGGAATGAGATAATCGCCAGAAACGTCCGCCATGTCAAACCTCGATTAATTTTTTTTCTTGTATCACAGAAAACAATTCTCGAGAACGAATACGAAATCGGGCCCAAAAAATGCTAAAGTCCAGCTTACGAAAGTGATTCTTGCATAGGTTCGACTTCGATAAGATCATGAACAGTGCGCAGAAAACTCTCATCATCTTCCGTCAGATACTGCGCCGTTGGCGCATATGGCACTGCATAGATTGTATGCATGAGAACGTGTTGTGGCCCGGCTTGGAGACTAATCTCTTCGAGTAACTTTTGGTATGCATCGCGAATGCGCCAACAGAGCTCTCCTGCTTCGATCAGTGTTTGCGGGACGCGCAATGAGGCAAGTCCCTTTGCAACATCAAGTGCCGAGGGCCCTTCTTCTGCTGGTTCTATATTCCCTATAGATTCGAATATATGGTCTCGTTCCTCTCGGGATAGTTTCTGAATCTTCTCTACTATGACAGCCCACGCTGAAGCAAAGCTCTCCTCTAACTGAAGAAGTTTTTTCGATTCGACTCGCTCTTGACCGAGAAGCTTTTTGTTTATAATAGATCTTTGGACAGGCTGGCTCAGCGTTTGTATAAGCAACGACCTAAAAAAAGTCGGTGCTTCACATTCTGGAATAAACATCTTTTCTGTTGCGCTAGAAAACATCTGCCCAGACTCTGGAACGGAGATAACCGACCACTCACGGGTGAACGGATCAAGCCATAGAGCATAATCAATAGCTTCGCTTTTCCCAGAAAACTTCGTCTCCCAATTCGTATCGGCAAAATGAAGCATATAATTCGGGTAGTCTGCCTTTACCGCACAAAGCAGCGAATATTTTAAGGCCGTCAAACGGGATGGAGAAAGAGTTTTTCCTAACGCACTTTTGTGTTTAGTGAAAACTTCTTCGACACCAGCGAGAACCGCCACTACAAACGCTTCGATTGTAGGCTTCGTAATCCCAGCTAAGTGTTTATTCGTCGCCGTTACTATCTCTCCGTACATTCCTTCACGACCAACGTCTCTGCATCCTGTCATACCAATAATTGCCGAGGCCATTGAAAGCAAAACGCTTTTTGCCTTTTTGTGCAGACTCACTTTCGTCATCTGCCGGGTCAGCATCTTTGCAGTTTCATCCTCTATCGATTTCCTCACTTCAGATCCTTTTTCATGCCAACGGAGCAAAGAAGGATGATTGGGCAGAAATCGAAAAACATGATCTGTGGAGCAGACGCTTATGGACAGGCCGTCATCTGTGCCATGCCGCGCTCGAAACGCCTCCATCCATTGGAAGAGATGCGGGATAGCTTCAGCTACAGCATCTCCAAAATGTTCTGTTATGCCTCCAGAGACTTCCAGCGCACCCTGTTCGAGAAAATTAAAGAATTCTTCACAGCCAGGCATCGTATAATATTGAAGATCGGTGCGAGGCCCCCTCTCTTCCATGGCACTGCCCTCAGCAAAGATGGCAGGAACCTTTTCATGTAATGTCGCCTCAAAATCTGCAAGAAAATCTTTTGATATTGTTCTCTGAGCCATTTCGAGATGGTCAGATGTCCCTCCAGATGCCGCCAGATCGTCGACCCATTGTTCGAATGATCTCTGTAAAAATTCTGACAATTCTGCAGCAGAACGAAACGGCGCCATGCCCCCTGATGCTAAGTCCTCGCGAAGCATAGCAAAAGAGAGTTCTGAATCCGATGCCCCAGCCTCAGGGATAAGAGCTCCTCTCAAAGAACTCCACGCAGGAGGCACTGCATCTGGAGGCAGAGCAAGGGGCGCCTCACATGGCGGTTGGCACAGAGCAAGCGTCTCTTCGAGCTTTCGAACAATATCTACAAGGTTCAGTCTCTTGGCGTGATTAAGACTGGCAGTAACAAGAGCCGTAAAATATCTGCGTGGATAAAACAGATGTATTGGCACATGCGAAGATGACATCGGGGGAAACAAAAATCCTCCCATAGCATTCTCCCATACTCTCAAGATGACATTCTGAGATTGAGATTCAACGACTTTCATGGCTCGCAAAAACTGTTCCTGAGAAATAGAATGAAGCGTACAAAGCTGCGAGAAAACATCCAGCAAGGACAAGCTCTGTTCTGGATTTTTAAAACAAATATCCTTGAAGCTTTCTTCCGTTGTACAGCCAAGAAGACCACAAGCATATTTGACAGCTGGGAGTCGATATACACAGGCAATCTCTTTGGCCGACATCTTTTTCGTCACTGCTTCTTTAGCGACCCAGGGCAACCCTACAGAAGTAACACGATCTTTGTCGATTGTCCTCGTCAAGGTTCTGTGCTGTGTAAGGAGCTCTTGGATATCTCCGATCATCCACAAGGCAGCCGACTCCCTTCGCGTCGTTCCAGCCGCCACTAGGTAACAATTGCGAAGATCACCTTGACGCCACCAGGTAAAGAACGTCGTTAACACCGCTCGAAGAGTATCTCCTCGCGATAGCGGAGCGTCAAGAGGACGCTGCAGGAGACAATTAACGTCTTCTACCGACTCAGGATCTGTCACACAAGGAAAGCCTTCCAGCGCCTTCACAATTGTTTCATCACTTTGAAGTTCTCGCAGCGAGGATGCTATATGCCGCTCCATAGCATCTCTCGTCTTTTTAGGGCTGAGAAAAACTGATTTTACAATTGAGATCAGACCCAGATTGAGAGTGCCGTCCTGACGGACAAGAGTTGCTGCCACAGCTTGTGGATAGAGTGTATTTCGCACGTGTTGAGAGTCATAACAACCAGAGCTCTGATATTCATCGAGCATCAACTCAACAGCTTTTTTTTGCTGCTGAAGAATTTCAGTCACCTTTTCTTCTAGTACCCCACGTGCTTCTTCGAACGATTCAGGAAGAACGTCTAGCTTCCCACAATCTGCCAAAAACACCAGTTCTGCCGCCATTTCGCGGGCTATCAGAACACGCGTTCCTCCTGCATACAGATCTTCGACGAGCATTTCTTGGAAAAGGGGCACCAGCAGTCGTTTAGCCTCAAGAGGATGGGCTTGAAAAGCCGATACTACCAGCCGGGCATCCTTTAAGATGGGCCTGAGGCGAGAATCCTCATCATAAAACCTCTCGGCTCTTTCCAATGCTTTTGCAAGTACCGAAACTGGATCATCAGCTCCTAAGGCATTAACACAGGCGGCCTGAAGATCTCCTCGTACTGCCTGTTCTTCTTGGGCTATTTCACTTCTAAGGGCCATATCTGCATCTCGTACTTGAGCAATCAGCTCTCCGAACCGCGATTGAAGTGGCAGCTCTTCTCCTGCCTCACCCTTTCGGAACCTTTTGTCTGGGGGACTGCCGGAGCCTTGAAGCGTCGACCGTAAGAGGCTTAGGTGACGGTGACTCTGAAGGAGAGCTTTTCTTTTTTCTGAGAGCCCACTGGCTTGATGCATTGTTTCAAGCAGCCGTTCGATTTCAACGATGGCCGTTTCTATCTGTGTATCTGACACCGTAGCGGAAGAATACGCATGCACCTCTCTGCCCGCCAGAACGCCTTCACTCTCCAATTTTCTTTTACTACGTGTCGAAAAACTTTCTTCCATGGGAATGAGATAATCGCCAGAAACGTCCGCCATGTCAAACCTCGATTCATTTTTTTTCTTGTATCACAGCAAACAATTCTCGAGAACAAATCTCAAAGATAAGAAGCACGTACAATTTTTAGAAATTCATGTTACGCACGCTTTATCCATGGCTAGGAAAATCCAATGGCAACAATTTCTCATCATGAATTTTCTAGACAAAAAAATTCAGAAATATTAAGTAGAAATGAAATGCAATGTGATATTTCACACTGATAAATAGATTACTCAGCATGAAGGAGCGATCGTATGACTGACGGACTTTCGGGCGTTGGACCTATGGAGACATCCCCTCGTCCAGGAACGCCCCTCAAGAGAGTTTTTGACACACCCATAGGAGAGGTGACAGACATTTCAACCGATGAAGAAAGAGCATTTTGGGGAGTACTCACCCCTGTTCTCAAGGCGATCGAAGAGGCGCACGTGAGATTTCAAGAGTTTACACCCACAGCTGACGCGCAAGCAACAGCTGCCTTTTTCTCAGAACAGGCGATGAAAATGGCAGCGCATAGTGACAGAATACGTAGGGTTTCCCCCCCCAAAAAAAGACAAAAGCAGGAGCAAATCAGCCCCCATGCACATGACAAAGAACAATCAGAGAGTGTTCAGCGGGCGATAGAGTCTCTTACGCTTATCCAGAAAAAGACAAAAGACATTTTTAAATTAATTGGCGATCCTGAAGGAGAAAAATGCATAAACGCTCAATTGATCACCCCCCTATCTCAATTTCAGAAGTTTCTTGAAGGCATATGCCCCGTCAATCCAGAGAAACTCCCACCAGCAACGGATGTCGAATTATTAGATCGTGCTCTGACAACACAAGACACGCTCACCCCTGAGCAGCAAGTAACCATACAAACTCTTTTGGAACGTGCGATAGGAAATCGCGATTTAAATCGAATGCTGAAAGAGAAAAAACCAGAAACGCTGACAAAGGCCGAACGGTTCCTTCTCAATCTCACATATACAACGATGAAAGCACCTTCATGCGCACATCAACTAGAGTTGCTCGGAAGAGGATTACAACAGACACATGCCGTCGAATTTACAGCGTCTGTAAAGGCATATAAAGAAAAAAAGGCAAAAATAGACTCCCCACTTCGAGCTCTCACACGAGAAATAGGAAAGCCCTGGGTCGAAGAAAAGGATCTGACTACGGTACTGCAAAACATAGAAACACTTTCTCAAGAACTCACCGCCGATGATTCGGCTTCTCTTCCCTCCCCTCCATTCGATCAACATCGTCTTAAAACCCTACTCGAGTTAGCCGAAAATCTTCAAAAGATCCCCATGACTAGGGATGTTCCTCTACGCATTAGAAATCTAGTCAAAAAGTCTCTGGGCTTGATTCAAGATGTCACCCAAACCCTTCAGAGACTATCACAACAGCAACAAGAGTATGAAACACAGCTTCAAAACGGCTCGCTACAGCCTCCCCTCACGCTGCGAGATTATTGGAAATTAAGGCGCTACAGAGATCTTTCAGCGACCTTTACAGATTTACAAGAAAAAGGCGTTGACTTCTCCGAGCCACGGCTTTCCACATTGCAGGACGAGACCCGTCGTGCCAGAGAGGGAATCCTTACGCTAAACTCCTTTTTCGATTCATTACCCAGTTTTGCAACAGGGGACATTGTGTTTCTCGATGATGGGAGGGAAAAGATACGGGATGGTGAGAAGCCGATAACGACGCTAGACGAGGCGAAGCTGGCTTTTCAAACGGTATTCACCCACACGGGGGATATAGACGCAGCTATCTGGCCACTACGAGCTTTAGGCTCAAAAGGAATTGCTCATGTTGCATACGCTTTTTCAAAAGGTGGCCGCCCTCAACTGTTAGAGATGGGGGATACATGCGATATAAACCCTGCTTTCATGCCTGATGGGCAGCTGAATATTTCTTTTCGGCCACATCTTGTTCAATTATTAACTCCGGAAGCAAAAGAAGCTATCACAAGTCGTTTAGGGCCAAGGTCTGACGAAGATATAGAAAGGGGACTTCTCTCCGTGTATGACAAATGTCTTCAAAAATATTTGAAAGTGAATGAAGAGCGGTTCAAAACATTCGATAATAGAAATGCCCTCCATGCTATAAAATCCTTTATCAATAAACCTCTCTCGGAGATGCCAGAAGGTTCTTTGATACGGCAGCTTTTTGAATGGGCGAAGAAAAAATTCCCTGATTTTTTGAAAGCTCGAGCTCCGATGGAAGTAGAGGGGGGCCACGGCACCGAAATGCTGTGTAGCGAGCTTGTGGCCGAAGTGATTCGCGACGTACAACTGGACGTAGAACACGAACTTCAACAACAGTTTGGAGTTGACTTCCCCATATTGCGACCTGTCATTCCTCCTGGCAAGGACCTATCAACGTACACCATTGATTCATTGGTAGATGAGCTCAAAAGAAGCAGAGCCTATTCTCGCGTTCCAGAGCCGCTCTCTACGCGACTCTTTGTCGCTCTTCCACCACCGTGCGAGGCATTGCAGTAGAAAACCCACCGTTGCTACCTATCTTCTATTGCTGATAGGTAAAAGATTTTCACCGCTGTATCCTTAGAAGTGACTTTCTATGCGGCCTATGAAGTATTTCTTCGATCTGCTGGCGTCCGCCTACCCTGCAGACAAAGGCACCTGCTAACGACATTTCTATCGCCTGCAGCAACCGCTCTTTTGAAGGAAAATACATAGACAGCTTCCGGCAAAACTCATCATGTCTTCTCTGCCTTCTATATACAGGCTGTCTGGTGGGAAGCTTCAAGAGGTTCATCATTTCCTCTTTCCACGACCATAAGAACGACGTGTGGTGAAGCACACGGCTGCTGCTGAAGCTCTGAGCATTGCCGCCGATCTTCTGTCCGTCGATGACATAATCCTGTTCTTCGACCCGCAGTGTCTGCGGCATAAACGCCGGGGAAAGCAGCCTGCCTGTCCATGCCATGACATCGACAGGATTCTTGTCGCATGGCAAGTCGCTTCCTTCGATGATCAGCGTGAAGAACAGAGTATCTTCATCGACGACCACTGTCCCACCGCCAGAGAACCGCCGTATGATAGGAATCTCTACTCCCTCTGCTACTGTCTCCTCTATCTTCCCCGACAACCCCATGACGATGGCAGGTGGTGTCCCGTGGTTGATGAGGCACCAGTTCCCGCTTCCTGCCCGTAGCAGTGCTTCTTCTATCTGCAGCTGTTGGAAGATCGGCATTGGGGTGAGGTGAACGATGTTGATGGTTGGCACATGCTGTTGTGAAGAGGTAGGCGGCAAGCCTTCCTCTGCTGTTGTCGTCATACGAGTTCTTTCTGACATGGCAACCGTTTGAGAGCTATCATGAGAACGGAGATATCGGAAGGGGCTATCCCTGGGACACGGGACGCCTGTCCGAGGTTATTGGGGCGAGTTTTTGAGAGGCGCAGCTTCGCCTCTGTACGCAGGCCGGTGACAGCCTGGAAGTCGAACCCTTCGGGCAGGAAGATCGTTTCTATTGTTGAGAGGCGTTCTACTTCTGCCACCTGGCGGGAGATATACCCTTCGTATTTAAGAGCGATTTCAATTTGCGTGTTGGTGTCATCGCCGAAGTCATTCATGACATCTGGGAAGAGTGTGACGAGATCTCGATAGGCGATTTCAGGGCGTGCGAGGAGCTGGCATATGGTGCATGACTTAC
>CAINFV010000160.1 GCA_903848235.1 Chlamydiia bacterium
ATGGCAGCAGTATTGAGGCGTTCGACGTCGCTATTGGCTCGGAGCCGTAGGGCGTTCAGCGAGGAGACGGTTTTATCGGAAGAAGAGATGGTAGACGAGGATTTTTCCATTGCCTCTCGAAGAGAGGGGGCAAAAGTGCCGGAAAGGGTGGCGGAATACGTGAGGGCATGTGCCGAAGAGCAGAAAAGAAGCAACGCGGCTGTAACAATGCCAAAGAGGCGCATGCTAAGGTCCATCAATGGGGGCTAGAGCTCCAGGGAGTGAGAATTTTTCGTAGTATGGTGATATCCGAAATTTTCGGACAAGAATCTCGTCTTGTTTTTAGGATACATCTTAATTGAAAAATCGCCTTTACAGGCGTCAATTGCTTTGAAAGCCCCCCCCCTTAAGTGGGGGGGGGTCAGCTCGAATAGGGCTGAAAATCTGTGAGTTCTCAAATGCTGAAAAATCTATTCTTGATTTCACGAACCGTCACTATTCCCACAGCGCCCAGTAATGCCGGAGCGGGAACTGCCATAACAATATGTGAAACTCCAGCTAATGCGAGAACGCCGAGCGCACCATGAGCAACACAAGCCACCTTATTCTGAGACATTTTGGCCTTAGCAAACTCATGTTTTGCGAATTGCAGTCCACCAACGACAGCAGCTCCAGCAGCCAAGGAAAACCCAACAGTCCTTGCTCCATTGAGAGCTTTCGCTGCTAGAGGGGTTGCAGTTGCTAAAAAACTCGTCCCGCGATCAGAAATTGCAACGTGATCAGAAATTGCAACTTGGTGAGACAATGCTTGTATATCTTCTGTCGGTGCAACAGAAGCCCTGCCTTGAATAGAGCATGTTTCTTGATCTTCAAAAGCAGTAACAGTCTGACAGGCTGCGCATTCTTTCCCATCATGTACGAATGCATCGAGAGTTTTATCTTGCAAAGCATTCTGACACTCTTGTCTGCATAAATTCCAAGCAGGATTGCCGTTCGCCATTTTTACCGTTTGGGCACAACGAGATTCGCACGGCCCTACGAATGCTTCACTGTCTACTTGCGATGTCAGTCCTGCATTACTGAGTTGGACGGAGAGTGCTTCGTGGACTCTACCTGACACTTTTTTATCTGAGAAGCCTATTGGCTGTCCGTTAAGCTTGGCATCGGCAGCAGCCTGGATGCAGGCCAATCTAGATGTGTCCAAGGATCCTTGGTGAGTTTCTACGTACCTTTCAGAACATTCTTGGATCGCTTGCTCTTCTGCCCAAACGGAGTGTGGGTCATCGGTGAGATGATCGGATACTACTATGTTTAAAGCGCTAAACCTATCTACAACACCCATAAATGTAACTCCCGCATTCTAAAAATAGAAATTTTAAATTTTTGGTCCAATGGCGGCAAACATAAGACCGAAAGCTCCTTTGTTTCTCACTAGAATTCACTTTGTTGGGATAACATTAGGAAGCTAGAATCTAGTGAAAGGCAAAGCAACTTAGGGGCTAGCCTGCTCCATGAACAGGGTGTCTGCCGGTCAATGAAGATCTCAGATTGTAAATTTTCTGTGGACATGTTTCTGCTAAACATTAAACTGGACTTTAGCATTTTTTGAGACCGATTTCGCATTCGTTGTCTCTCAGACGATTGCATTTATCATAGATGGCCTGCCCAGGCCGATCTATGATAAA
>CAINFV010000161.1 GCA_903848235.1 Chlamydiia bacterium
CTTTCCATTGCTGAACTCTTGCATTCCATTTGATGGCGTTTTCTGATCGACAGTCTTTCATACATATCTCCTTCAGTTGAAAGGAGAGAAAAATACAAGATCTCTGCTTCAGAAAAAAGATGGGTTCCGTTGACGCTTACGGAGGTGTTTGTCTGAAGCATACGTTAAATCAAATAGAAAAATGAAATTCAAATGCGCCCGGGGACACATCTTTGAAGCAACTCCAAATTCAATTAAGAGGGGTAGTTGGTGCCGTTCGTGTTTTGGGACGGAGCCTCTTGGTTTAGAATTAATGCGAAAGATTGCAAAAGAAAGGGGCGGTTCATGCCTTTCGAAAGAATACAAAAACGCACACACAAATTTGCGATGGCAATGTAAGAGAGGACATCACTTTGAAATGATCCCCCAGGTCATTCGAAGGGGTGGGTGGTGTAAGAAGTGTCGAAAGATGGTTGATTGACTATCTTCGAGTATCTGAGAACCTCTAAATCAGATTGGACCGAAATTGGGAGATCACTACTTTTTGGCACTCCTGTGTAAAAGATCAATGCTTCTGTCTAACAGGTGTGCTAAAGCTCTTCACTCAATGCTATACCAATCCATTCTCTCAGATCAACCCCCATGACATATGCATCTCCGGGACTTTTCCCTACAGGAGGAAAACGCAGCATAATACGCGGATATACTTCCCTCCACCAACGAAAAGCAATAGCTCCTGTCTGGTCAACATCTAGAGAAAAAACAATCGCAGGAGCATGTACAAGCAGCCTATGTCCATCAGCATCTGGACGCTTTGAAGCACCTCCCAATGCCATTGAGCAACAGAGGTCCCCTGCAAATTGCTGAAGCAAAATCGCATCTATCTCTGACTCCACAACAACTATGGGCCTACTTTTCGGGTCTCCGTACACCGAAGGAGTCTGCATGCTTCCAGAGATCTCAACATACTTCGGCAGTTTGTCACCCGTCTGCCAATCGCTCCGACGAATTTTAAGCTTACTGAGTTCTGCAGCAGAACGGTCATACGTCGGTATCACAAGCCCTTTTGGAATCCACAACTTCCTTCCGTCTGATTCCAGACCCCAATGACTACGGTTTATCCAAAGAGAAGTAGGATTCCAACCCAAGTGAAATCGCTCTACTGATTCCTCAGAAAGCCCTCTTCGAAGGAAGAGGTCTAAAGCAAGATGGTTATCCTTGACCTGCTCATGACAATACCTGGTGAACGCCTCAGCATGCCTCTTCCACTCTACAGGTGGTGTTTTTGCTACCTTGGGCTGAAATTGAAACGCGTATGTTTTTTCTTTTAGGAAAGGATTTCTTTTAGAAGATTTGTCCCTCGGCGCGGTGCTGCTTTTCTGACATGCCTCCATATAGGAAAGCCCGTGAAAATCCCTAAAATATTGGATTTCATCTCCCCTGCGGTCGCATTGCCTGCACCAATAGCGATTCAGTTTGTCCCATATAATAAATCTGTCTTTGCCTCCGCAGCCGGGACACGGTGAATGGTACTCACCGCCCTTCGTCGAAGCCACTTTTTTTGGATTCAGTCCATCTTCTACAGCGAAAACGAGCACTCCCATAGACTCACCTACCTACTTCTAATGGTCCATGCTGCCCACGCCGTCCAAGCATCAGAGTCGGTGGAAACAGAAAGAGAGCATTCAACCACTTTTTCTTCTTGGACTCCTTGGACATCTTGGACTGGCATTCTATTCTTCCCATATCCGGGCAGTTTGCTTAGTAAAGCTCTGAAACCTATGTCGGCACTCTTCCAAAGGAGGGAGCATGTACCACCATTCGCGATAGCCCTCCACAGAGCGGCGGCTTTTTTCTACCGAGAGGAGTTTTTTGAGCCGTTTGCCAAACTCAGAGCTCACTTCGTGCCTCAAGCCTTCCTGTAGGCACCAAGCTTTATAGTTGTTGTAAAATTCCTCGCATGAAATAGACCCCCACTCGCCTGCCTGCCCCATATTGCATCTCCCCTCTTGCAAAGCAGCAAAAAGAAACTTTTCTGGACTGCCGGCAGTTTTCATCTTTAGGTCAAAACCAAAATCGTTCGGCGGCATCCTTCTCGAATCAAAAGAACTTAGATCCTCTAGCAGAAGATCAAAAAGAAGAGCTGAAAGACCCTTCTGATCCATCTGTTCCGAGAGAGCGTGGAAATACGGGACGTCTTCTTTACGATGAGAAGAAATGTTGAGCACAAAGAAGCGTCGATCGTCTAGATCCATTGGAACTGCCCACTCTTCGTTACTTGACACAATCAGATGGCGGCAATTATCGATGGGAATCGCGTCCTTGCCCTTGCCTTCGATGATGATTGAAGGA